>NZ_JBNXVR010000005.1:0-238972 GCF_050565595.1 Leptolyngbya sp. AN02str
ATCGGGCAAGCTCAGCAGGTCAGTAATCTGATGGATGAGCGCTCTAAAATCATCCAACTTTTGGGCCTACCTTACTGCCGTTACTACCTGCTTAATTAATTCCCAGCAACCTGCGGAATATCGGTTATGGTTGATTACTATATGAGATCGGATTGGAATTTGCCAAAAAAATGAGCCTAAACAGGAATTGTTCAGGCTCATTTTTTCTTTATAAAAAGCTCAGGCTCTCTCTATTGAAACACTCGAAAAGCAGGTTCAAATGCCGATTTAATCGAATCTCGAGCGTCTTTGAGCGTTTGGGATACGGGGTTTAACTCGTACAGAACAGCCCGAGCACAGTTGCGACCTGGCATACCAGAAATAGAGCCACCAGGATGAGTTCCTGCCCCGGTGAGGTATAAGCCCTTAACTGGGGTTTTATAGTTGGCAATTTCGGGGAGTGGACGGAAGAAAATCATTTGCTCTAGCGTCATATCCAAATGATAGTGATTGCCCTTGAGTGCTCCTAGGCGATCGCCCAACTCAGCTGGGCTCTCTACCCGTCGAGCAATCATGGCGTTCTTCAAGTTAGGCGCATAATCTGCCAATTTGTTCAACACGCGATCGGCGATCGTGTTTTTCAATTCATCCGTCCATCCAGTTCCATTCAAGCCTGTTCCCTTTAAATTCTCCACCACATAAGGGGCAAAAAATTCAATCCATAACGTATGTTTTCCTTCAGGAGCCATGGATGGATCGAGCATGGTTGGCATAACCACATAGATCGACGGATCTTCGGGAATTCGACCTACCGTTGGGTCGGAGTGCGCCAACTCCACATGCTTGACAGAATCGGCAATTAACACCGAGCCGATCAGGTACTCATCTTTATGTTGGTGATGCTCAAACCGCAGAGGTTCCGATAAAGCACAGTCAATTTTGAGAATACTTTCATTGTTGTTCACAATGCGGCGTTCAAGCCGCTCTCGCAGTTCAGAATCAATCGCATTGAGATCGCCGCTATCCATCATGTGCAACATCAATCGTTTTGCATCAATGTTAGAAATCACACCGGATTTTGCACGATACTCTGTGCCGCCCTTCACCCTAACACCAACAGCGCGGCCACTATCTACTAATAGTTTTTCAACAGCTTGATCCGTCAATACTTGCCCGCCTAAGCTTTGAACTAGCTTGAGCAAGGCTTTTGTTAGAGAGCCTGTACCACCGCGAGGTCTAGCCATACCCGGATTGTGTCGCATTGCCATCATAATGGCACCAATCGAGAGCATTTTTTGGCTTGGGGGTGCCCCCAATTCGGAGCCAAGACGGGCCAATGGTGCTTTGACAAACTCTGAATCAAAATATTCGTTGAGATTGTCTTCAACACTGGTGAGCATTGTCCGAATGGTGTCCAAAGCTTTGTTTGGCCCACCCACGATAGAGAGCAACTCTTGCAGCTTTTTAATGTTGTAGTTTCCCAAAATATCAATGATAGATTTTGGGGGAGCATTAAAGATAGGAGTAATGCCCATCAGTAACCGTTGCCAAAAATCAATAAATTCTGCGTATTTTTCAGCATCATGTTGGTTGAACTTGGCAATTTCGGCACAGGTTTTTTCAACCGAACGGTGAGATAAGAAATAACTTCCATCTGGATGGGGACAAAAGACGGTTGGGTCACAGAATATATATTCCAGACCATATTTGTTGAGTTCTAACTCTTCCACCACTGGCCCAAGATGAATAAACTCATGGTCGATCGCACACAGGTTAAAGTTAAATCCTGGTGCGTCTTCCGGCATGGCTTCTTCTGTGGTGGCTGCTCCGCCTGGAACCGATCGCTTTTCTAACAACAGAACTTGATAGCCAGCCTTTAACAGATAGGCAGCACATACTAAACCGTTATGCCCTGCTCCGATAATAATGAAATCAACTGGTTCCATAGCTTGCCTTTATCCTTCAAGGTTACTGATCGATTGGTTTATCGGTTTGGATGGAATGACGATGCTATTATATGGGTTTATCTCTCCTCCCATTGGACATCGTCTGTCATGGCTAAGAAGTTTTGGCTTTTGGCTTGGAAAATGTCCATTCCAAAACTTCGACAGGAGCTTTTTCTAAAGCAGTAATGAGAGATTGTTGGGTCTCATATTTCAGCTTTTCGAGGCAACACGCCTCTACATTGATCGTGAATTGTTCATCTTCAAAAGGCCATGGTTCAACGGTTAGATATTCGTTGTCTAACTGCCGAATGTCGTACCGCTGACCATCGATGCCGCTGGTAATTTCGAGGGCACGACCAGCATCGGGAATTTGCTGTTGAGCCAGAATCAGAGATAGGCGATCGCACCATCGCATAAATTGATAAGCGCGTTCTGCCTCATCTTTTTCGATTCCTAGCTCTTTTCGCCATTCTTCTTGTTGTTGAGATAATTCTGCTAGGAACTCATCCCATTGTTTTGAGCTTCCTTTCTTTCCCTGGTTTAAGAAGGAAACATGTTTTGAGGTGAGAAACGTGACCCAACGACCTCGGTAGCGAGCATCGACGATGTGTTGCTTGAGTTGCTCGATTTCGTCATCTGGATTGGAACCTGCGGCGAGGGTAAAGTCTAGCGGTGCGCCTGCGGGAGTGAGTTCGTAGTGTTCCTTTTCTTTTTCGAGATCGTCGTGATGGGAGATGGCCGCAATGGTTTCGTAGAGGCGCTCGGGGGCATCGGATCGTCGCCAATGACCTGCAATCTGTGCGGCGAGCAAGGCATGTGCTCGGTGATAGATAATTTGCCAACCCGTTTCAGTCAAGTTTACGATCATAGGTTTTCTGGCGCGTTGAGGGAAGCAGGATCCGCAGATGTGACGTAGGCGATCGCCAAAGGTGTTAGGGCGGCTTCGACATGGGCCATGAGCGCACGATCGTCTGCAGTCCACACACGAGGGCTATTCATGACACAAGGTTGCAAAATGCCCCATAGCACGCCATCGCAGCGTAAATGAGCGTGAATAAGCGCTCGATGGCCAAAGTTTTCGGCTTCAAAATCGCGGTTTACGACTGTGGAACTTGCCGTTTCGACATCTTCTACAAAGATCGAAGGTTCGGCTCGGAGTGCAGCGGCAAATAAGGGATCATCCTGCGCTAAGTTTGTGGGTTCTGGTTTCCACTGGGGGTCGAGTATTGCTGGAATGCTGGACCGCTTTCGCCAACAGGCAACTGCTTTGCCTAACTGGGTGTTGGGGTTACGCAAATAGAGAAAACATCGATCGCACTGCAATTGATCGCCAAGGATAGGAAGCAACTGCTCGAAGACAGTTGTGGGTGAATTGTGAGACTGAAATAACTCGTCGAGTTGAGGAAATGTTGTGGAGGAGTTCGCCATGCAAGTTTCTATGCCTTGTGTGAACAAACCGTAGATAAGCAGCGTGATAAACGATATCAATCAAGGGTGAATCAACGGTGAATTAAATATGAATCGACAAATGAATGGGGTTGCCTAGCGTCAATCACAATGAGACTGCCGGGAATCAACAACTGTATAAGGGCATGAAAAGCGCTCCATGGAGCGCTTTTCATACAGATCCTGCGATAGTTAGAGGACGGTTGATTTAGCCTGCGGCTAGGGCACCCGCTCCGGCAGAGGCCGCCGCCGAAACCAACGCAGTGAGGAACAACCACCAAGCCGCAGCAGCAGATGCTTTTCGGGTTTCTTCCATTTGGTGTTGTGCCTGCTCTTTAACCTCTTCCAAACGGCGTTGCGCTTCCATTTGAATGCGCTCAGCGCGTTGCAATACGCTGTTTCGAGCTGACTCAACTTGGCCAATAATGCGGTTGGCATCGGCTTCGGAAATGTCTTCGCGAGAGCTAAGAACGGCAACCAAGGTGTTGCGATCAAACTCACTCAACCGATGGCGCAAGGCCTCAAATCCAGCTTGTGGATCATGGAATAGGGTGCGAATATCGCGCCGAATGCCATCGTAATTGAGTTCTGGGCGATCGAGCGAGTTGAGATAATCGCGAATGCGCCCAAAGATGCGATCGATCACGGCTTGCACTCGGTACTGAATCTGGCGCACTTGAGCAATCACTTGGTCGCGGGCCGATTCAATTTGGGTCACAACCCGCTCCACCTCTTCGGGGCTCATATCACCCCGCTGCGACAACAGGGCCACCAGGGTTGAACGATCAAATCGAGAGAGGCGATCGCTCAAAGAATGCAATCCAGCTTTGGGAGATTGCACCAGCAAGCCCAAGTCTCGCTTAATCCCTTCTGGATTGAGTTCTTCTTTATCGGTGTTGCGCAGGTATTCTTCGATGCTGGCCTCAAAGTCCATGACTTGCTGCTGGGTTCGCAGGGCCAAACGCCGAGGCGCACGAGCGATTTGGCGCAGACTAGATTGCACTTGATCGATGGTGCGGTTGACTTGCTCTTCGCTCAAGTCGTCACGCTGGCTCAACAGACGAACTAAGGTGTCGCGATCGATTTGGGATAGGCGATGACGTAGAGCAATCGCACCTTCCTTGGGATTTTCAAACAACCGATTGAGATCGCGTTGAATCCCTTCCGGATTAAGGGCTTCGGCATCAGTGCGCCGCAGATAGTCAGCTAGGGTGTTGACTGTTTCGTCGTAGCGTTCTTTAACCGTGCCAGCAATGATGCCAGGAGCATGAGTAAAGCTATACCAGTTCGATTCAACTTGATCTACAACCTGATTCGCCTCAGCATCCGTCATGTCTCCACGTTGGCGTAGCAGTTGCACCAAGGTATCACGATCCATACGCGATGCCCGATGACGAATGGCGCTCAACCCCAACTGAGGATCGTTCAGGAGCAACTGCAGATCTCGCTTGATGCCTTCTGGATTCAGTTCGGCTTTGCCTGTATCACGCAAGTACGATTCCAAGCGACCTTCGGCTGCTGTAAACCGATCGCGGATCTGCGCATCCACCGACTTTGCATCAAACAAGACGCGATCGCGTGTTGCTTCTAATGCATTGAGAATGGCAACTGCCTCCTCAGGGGTAATGTCTTGTCGTTGCACCAGAATGGACTGCAAGCGTGCCCGATTGTAGCTGGAAAGGCGATTGTTGAGTGTTTCGTAATCTGCATCTTCGTCCGTTAGAATGGCGCGGAAAGCGGGCAGCGTATCGTTGGAATACATCTGCTCTTTGGGCGTGGTCATGAGATAAATTTCCACCCGCTGCTGCAAGTCGGTCGAAATCTCTAGTTCCTTCGCCGTTAGAGCACTAGCCAACACATCCCGACGAATGGCTTCCAATTGGTCAGCCATGGTCTGAATTTTTGCTTGAGTAAACAGGCCACGAGATGCCAATACCTCTGCAAAATAGGAGCGGTTTAGCAGTGACAGTTGCCGTGCAACCTCACCCGGATCGGCAGAGGGATCATACAACACTTCGCGAAACTCGCGCTCTAGCGTGGCTGAGTTCATTTGCCACGATTGCTTGGTCATCAAGTAGTGTTCTACATCATTGCGAATTGGGCTGTAGCCAGCGTCGCGATCGCCACTGATTTGGCCCATTACCTTCTGGGTTTGCTCAGTAACTTTATTGGGGGCTTGCTTCAGCCGATTCATAATCTGCTCTAAATCGAGATCCGACAAGTCGGTTCGACCCAGTAGCATGGGCATCACCATGCCAAGCCCTGCTTGCAGCTGAGGCGGAAGCATCCCCATCATTCCACCCTGCTGTCCCGATTGCGACTGTCCAGATTGCTGCGATCGCTCGGCCAAAATGCGATCTAACTTTTCGTTCAGCTCTTTGACTTGCAGTTGTCCTGGCTGAGCCGACTGCAAATAGTTCACCAACTCTTCTGTCGAATCGCGACGACGACGCTGTCCCAAGGTTTGCCGCCACACCGTTTCTAGCAAGGTGGCAATGCGATCGACCTCTTGCCGCGAAAAGTCGGTTCGGCGGCTCACCAAGTCCACAAAGGTTTGACGGTCAATGGATTGGAGGCGATCGTGGTCGGCCAGTTCCGCAAATTCAGGATCATTCAGCAGCGACTCGAAATCCCGACGGAGTTGCGACATATCCATCTGCGGTAGCTTGAGCCCGTACAGATAGTCCTCAATTGATTCGCGAATGCTGAGGGGATCCATGGCCGAACCCAGTTGGTTTCGGGTTGCTTCGACAATGGCCTCGGCTGTGGATACGGCTTGTCGCTTGGCTGCTTGGCCTCCCAATGCCGCTGTCGCTGCCCCCAGTACGGTTTGAAAACCAGATGTGGCGGCATTGACCACCGAGCCAATCAGCGAACCGACTGTGCTGGAGCTAAACCAAACCAACAGCGAAAAGTAGGCTGCCCAAATGACTAAGCCAATGATGGCACCCAGTCCAGAATGGGTGAGCAAGCTGAGCTGCACCGCCAGGTAACACGCCAAAAATAGGGCGATCGTCACGGTTACCAATGTCCACAGGCCAACGCCAAAGCCAACTTTGCGAATGGTTGAGCCAAGACCCCCATCCGAATCGTGCTTGGAGGTGTGGCTATCGGAACTGGAATCGCCGGAATGACCTAGATAAGAAATTCCAGCTGCAACAGAAAAGTTGGTTAGCAAGAGCTGAATGGCAAATGCCAACAAAATCCCTGAAACGAGCGCAATTAAAAACTGCGGCCCTGAAAACAAAACAACAGCCGCTCCAGGAGCAGCAGGTGCTACTACGGGCGGCGGCTGAGCAATCCAAAACTGATTTGCCAGCGGAGTGTGTAAATGTGTGAGTTGATTCATTAGTTTCTCCTGTCGGTTCAGTGGTTACACCCACTGCCAATTCATCAATAGAAATCGAACAAACAAGGTTAATTAGGAGTAAATTGGAACTGTCTGAAGTCCGATTTATGGCTTGAATTTGAACAACTCAGCCTATATATGTGAGACGTGTGAGTAAATGCAAAACTTGTTAGAGTTCACCCCAAATTTTGCAAGCTGAAACGTTCAGAAAATAGCTCATCTACACAAAGATAGAGATTAGCCGGAGGCAGCGATCGCCACTTCTTTCCGCTGTTCCAATCCACCCATCCACTGGACGGCTGAAAGAACCAGAAATTTGCTTGAAAGTCTGATATCTATTGCCTTCAAACGAATCACTGGCATGCTCTATGACAAATTGCAACCGTAGCCAACCGCAGGTGGCATTTGGAGTTATTCAACCCCATAAATGAGTTGAACGAACGGTTGTGACAACGATGAAACTCATCCAATGTCGGAGCGTGCAAGACGCAAAAACATGGCTGCTCAGGACTTTTTTGCTGAACGAGCTTAATTTTTCACTCACGCTTTTAGAATCCAACTTTTGTACGGGTTTTACATCTCCCTAAGGTTGGAAACAAGGTTTGGTAAACACTTTTGCGCAATTGTTTCGTGATGCGATCGCTTTATTTCGAATATTTTTTAATTAACAAATAAGGGATCGGAGCGAAGTCCAATCCTAAATCTTTTCTCGATGTTTTGAATTTCAATGCGGCGTGCACTGATTAGCCATCCTAAAGATAGATTTTTTGTACGTTAACTGAAAAAGATGGCTCGTTTTTGGGTACGGATATCTCTCAATGTGTTCATCAAAACCGATGGCGATCGCCCTGTTCGTTGAACGAGGGTTAATTGCGAATCACGATTGTTTCTTCATATAAACCTGTCACCCTGAAGCAATATTCAGCCTGAAGCAATAAACCATTGCTCAGCCAGCAGCCATCATTCAACGTACAACTCTAAAACTCTGTGCTGTTCGCACTACGACGGCACAGAGTCTTATGGGCTGAAAAGAACTTGACGTTACTTGGCGTTAAGGAATCATGGCTAGCCGATAAGTTAAACAGGACGAGTGATGGGTCAACTTCCGGTTAAGACTACCCTGAACCTTAAGTACCCGTTGGGGTGCTAGATGAATCAAAGGAATTGATTTAGATTCTATGGTTGAGAGAAATATGAAACAATGTGGCAAATCGTTCGCAAGGTGGATGCATCGGCATTAGGGTGATAGGCAACAACGGCGGAGGAAAATGAGGTGGCAACTCAGAAGACAACATCTGCTCGATGGATGATCCACCTGGCGAGGATGGTAATGGTGATGAGTGCGGCGATCGCGCTGCCATCCGAGGCGACTGCTTTTACCCATGCCCCACAGCCCGATATTGCGCCGACTTCTGTACCATCGCTTGAGCAAAGCCGGGCTTTGTACGATGCAGGACGTTATCCTGAGGCGATCGCGCTGTTGCAGCAATCCCTCCACCAATTTGAAACGAGGGGCGATCGCATTGGGCAAGCGTTGGCGCTGAGTAACTTGGCATTGGTGTATCAGCAAACGGGGCAGTGGAATGCGGCAAATGGGGCGATCGGCCAAGCCCTGAGCTTGGTTGAGCAGGAGCGCAGCCCCAACGGCCAACAGGTGAAAGCCCAAGCCCTCAACCTATCGGGACAGTTACTGTTAGCGCAGGGGCAGGCCGAACGTGCCCTGGCAACGTGGGAACAAGCGGCGGCGGCATTTGAGCAGATTCAGGATGAGGCGGGTGTGTTGACGAGCCAGCTCAACCAGGCCCAGGCGTTACAGGCATTAGGCTTTTATCGGCGGGCGATCGCGCTGCTCACTCAACTGGCTGAGGAGCAGCAAGCCCAGCCCAACTCTCTGACCAAAGCGCTGACGTTGCGCAGCCTGGGCGATGCTTTGAGAATTGCGGGCAACTTGAGTGAAGCGAAGGAACTGCTGGCCCAAAGCTTGAATGTGGCGGAGTTGTTAGCACCCTCTGTCCCCGAAGCTCAAGAAGCGATCGCTGCCGCCCAGCTAAGTTTTGGCAATGTGTTGCAGGTTGAGGCCACCGCAGAACTAGGACGCAGTGGCCTATCCACCGCTGAGGCAGTTCGTTTGGTGAGCCAGCCTCCAGCAGTGGCCAGTAACCCCAGCTTGGCCGCGATCCAGCGCCGACAACAAAGTGCTGCCCGCACCTTTCTGCAGCAAACTGAAGTGGCGCTGCAGCATTATGCCGATGCCGCCGCTCAATCGCCATTGCCAACCACGCAGGTACAGGCTCAGCTCAACGCTTTTACCCTGCTGGTGGAGACAGAGCGGTGGAGTCAGGCTCAGGCGCTATATCCCACAATCAACGCTCAGCTCAACCCGGAAACCAGCGATCGCACAAGCATCTTCAATCAAATCAACCTGGCCGAAAGCCTGATGACGAGCTTGCAACAGGCAGAGACGCCATTGGCGACCGCTGGCGACATTGCACACCTGCTGGCGACTGCAGCCCACCAGGCCAAAACTATTGGCGATGTGCGCGCCCAGTCCTTTGCCGTTGGAACGTTGGGCAAGCTGTATGAAATGAATCGTCAATGGGCCGATGCCCAAACGCTGACTCAAGATGCATTGGCGCTGGCCCAAACGGTGAGTGCCACGGATATTGCCTATCAGTGGCAGTGGCAACTGGGGCGACTGCTGGTTCAGCAGCGAGATTCTGCCGGGGCGATCGCCGCTTATAGTCAGGCGGTGGCGTCGCTGCAGTTGCTGCGCAGCGATTTGGTGGCGATTAATCGCGATGTGCAGTTTACCTTTCGAGAACGGGTGGAGCCGGTTTATCGAGACCTGGTGGGCCTATTGCTGACTCCCGAACCTGGACAGGCGGTGAGCCGCGATCGCTTGACCCAAGCGCGAGATGTGATTGAAGCACTGCAAATTGCCGAGTTGGATAACTTTTTTCGCGAAGCCTGTTTGGATGCTCAGTTTGCCCTCGATCGCGTGGTTGACCAGGCGCAGGAATCGTCGGCTGTGGTGTATCCCATTGTGCTGGGCGATCGCCTGGAGATCATTCTCAAGCTGCCCCAGCAGGAGTTAATTCACCATACGGTTGCCGCTTCCCAAGCCGAAGTTACCTCCGCAATCGATACTCTGATGGCTGAGGTGGCCCGACCCTACTTCTCGCAAGCGCAAATGGCCACGCCCCAGCGACTTTACAATTGGCTGATTCGCCCAATCGAAGCAGAATTAACGGCTAGCCAAATTGAAACGCTGGTATTTGTGCCAGATGGCCCTTTGCGAAATTTGCCGCTGGCGGTGTTGCACGATGGGCAGCAGTATTTGATTGAGTCCTACAGTTTGGCCCTGGCACCAGGACTTCAACTGCCCGATCCTCAACCCATTCAGCAGCGCGACATTCGAGCCCTGGTTGCTGGTTTGAGCGAGGCTCGTGATGAGTTTCAAGCCCTCACCTTTGTGAAAGCCGAGGTTGCCCAAATTCGGGGCGATATTCCAAGCGAGGTGTTGCTTGATCAGGAATTTACGCGCATCAACTTTCGGCAAGAGCTGACTGGCGCGCCGTTTTCGATTGTGCATGTGGCAACCCACGGCCAGTTCAGCTCGAATGCTGACGAAACGTTCATTTTGGCATGGGACGATCGCATTGATGTGAACGAGCTGAGTGAACTGCTGCGAGGCAAAGAGGCGCAAGGTTTGGACCCAATCGAGCTATTAGTGCTGAGTGCTTGCCGAACGGCTGTGGGCGATCGCCGCGCTGCATTGGGCATGGCGGGTGTGGCTGTGCGAGCCGGAGCTCGTAGCACCATTGCCTCATTTTGGAGTGTGGATGATGAGTCAACAGCGTTGTTGATGAGTGCGCTCTATCGCCAGCTCAGCCAAAATCCCATTTCCAAGGCCGAGGCGCTACGTCGCGCCCAGTTAGAACTTTTGCGCAATCCTCAGTTTCGGGCACCCCGGTTTTGGGCTGCCTATGTGCTGCTGGGTAACTGGCTGTAATGGGGCTGGTTTTGGGCTGGGGTGGGTTGATGGAGTTGTTCAAATAATTGGGCAACTTTTTGTAGATCTTTGTTGCCGGGGGAATGTTCAACCCCGCTAGATAAGTCAATGCCGTGGGGTTGGGTTAGCTCTAGGGCGATCGCCACATTGTCGGGGGTCAGGCCACCGGCCAGCAGCCAAGGAACGGGTGAGCGAAATTCGCGGAGGGTTTGCCAGTCGAGGGTTTGGCCTGTACCGCCATGGTGATGCGGATGGTAAGCATCGAGCAAAAACCGATCGACGACGCTGGCATAGAGGGCTGTGCTGGCTAGGGTTTCTGCGCTGCGAATGCGAAATGCCTTGATGAGATGGATGTGGGGCAGGCGATCGCGCACCTGTTGGCAAAAGGTGGGTGATTCTTCGCCATGCAGTTGCACCACGTTGAGGTTGGCGATCGCAACAACATCGGCAATCTCATCCACGGCTGCATTCACAAATACCCCGACGCGATCGACGTTGGGTTGGCCAAACTCGTTGGTGAGTAAATGATCGACAATATGACGAATCTGCATGGCAGAAACATACCGAGGCGACTGGCGCACACAAATGAAACCCAGGGCATGGGCACCCAACTGGGCGATCGCACGCCCCTGTTCTGGTTGAGTAATGCCGCAAATTTTGATGTGCATGGGCCTTTCAATGTTCCGCTGTAAAACTGAGGCTCGAGCCTGTGGCTAGTATCGCATTTGGTTGAGCTTGGCAAACCGCATGGAGTACGCCGAACTCATGCAATTGTTAAGCTGTATTGCCAAAATTAACGTACAGCCTGGGTCATCGCCAACGTTTTGTTAACTCTTCAAACATTTTTTTATTGCTTGAGCCTTGCTTTTTATAATCCACACAGTGAACGGCAATCCGCCTTAAGCAACTGCAACGCGCAAACGTTGCTGGTGTTGCTGTGTTCACGTTTCAAATTTCATGCTTTTTAGAATTTACCGTTAGGAGAGAGACTCTACATGATGTCATTGGTACTTGCTCAAGTAGCGCATACGTCTCCCTGGTCATTCAACACCGCTTTGGTGATGATTGCCGCAAACTTGTTTGCGATCGCCGTCGGTTACTATGCCATTCAAAATCGGGGTGTGGGTCCCAAGCTGCCGGTCGAAATGCCCGCCATGTTTACCGGGTTTGGCGTTCCTGAGCTTCTCGCCACCATGAGCTTTGGCCACGTCATTGGTGCCGGACTCATTTTGGGTCTTTCAAATGCAGGCTTGTTATAGTTCCAAGCACTCCTTTTCCTGGGATGGATTGGGGGTGCTCTAGCGATCGGTTACAACCCCGTCTTTCGTTCTCGCCTGGGCGATGTTTGAGATTGCATTTGCGATCTGCAGCATCGCCTTTTTTGCGATCGCCCCCCATCTGGTCGCTTCTTCTGCAAAGCCTTGGTATCTCAAGAATTGAGACCCTCAGCCCGGAGTCAATTCAGGATCCGCACAACCCGACGTAAACTCATGATGAAAATGAGTAAGATTAGAAGATGGCTCTAAGGTTGAGAGCTTTTGTTACTGCTGTAGACCAGCGCTTTGGCTGAGTTTTTCTCGTTCAGCCCACACGGTTAGGGAGACTGTTATGCAACCAGGTTGGCGAGTCGGCTCCATTTTCGGAATTCCGCTTCTCATCGACACATCCTGGTTTTTAATTTTGGGGCTGTTTACCTTTTCCAATGCGGCGGCGCTTCAGCGGGGAGGGTTGCAGCCTCCTGCTGCGTGGATTACCGGATTGGTGTTGGCGCTGGCTTTGTTTGCGTCGGTACTGCTGCATGAGTTGGGCCATAGTTTGGTGGCCAAGGCGCAAGGCATTAAGGTCAATTCCATTACGCTATTTTTGTTTGGTGGTGTGGCGGCGATTGATGAAGAGCCCAAAACGCCGGGCCGTGCGTTTCAGGTGGCGATCGCCGGACCTGCGGTCAGTTTTGCGCTGTTTGTGCTGCTCACAGCAACTTACCAATTTCTGCCATTGCCCAATGCCATTGATTTTGTGGTTCGAGATTTGGCCTATATCAATGGAATTTTGGCCATCTTTAATATGATTCCTGGTTTGCCCTTGGATGGTGGACAAGTGCTACGGGCAGCGGTGTGGAAGGTGTCGGGAAGCCGCATTAAAGGGTTGCGTTGGGCGGCGAATGCCGGAAAAACGCTGGGCTGGTTTGCGATCTTTTTAGGATTGGGGCTTTATTTTCAGTCTAATGGTGGCTTTAGTGCGTTGTGGATTGCCATTATTGGCTGGTTTGTCATGAGCAATGCAACGAGTTATGGCCGCATTGCCGATTTGCAAGATGCGATCGCCAAGCTGCAAGCGTCTTCTGCCATGACGCGTGAGTTTCGGGTGGTGGATGCCAATTTGACTTTGGCGCAGTTCACTCAAAACTACCTGCTGCGAGAAGAAAAGGGGCAGATGCCTGCATTTTATGCCTCATCGGACGGACGCTATCGGGGGTTGATTTTGCCGGATGAGCTGCAAACGATTGAGCGCAGCGAGTGGGATCGTCTGACGCTGCATGACATTGTGCATCCGCTGACGGAGATTCCTTCGGTGCAGGAATCGGCTCCGCTGTCAGACGTGATTCAAACGTTGGAAGCGTATTCGCTGCGGTATGTGACGGTGCTGTCGCCTGCGGGCGCGGTTGCGGGTGTGGTGGATCGGGGCGATGTGGTGCGGGCGGTAGCGGAGCAGTTGCGGGTGCCGGTGCCGGAGAGTTTGATTAAGCAGATTAAGGAGCAGGGGACTTACCCGAATGGGTTGCCGTTGCAGGCGATCGCCAAATCGATTGGGAGTGAAGGTTAGAGGGGTAGGGTTACAGCTCAGCAAACGATCCTACTCGGGGACTTCTCCTCGATTCCCCGCCTTTAAAGTGAAGGTTAGAAGCGCGTAGGTTTATTGCTCAGCAAACATCGTACTCGGGGGACTTCCCCCCGATCCCCCGCTTCTAAGGGGACGGCGCTCGTCCCCTTAGGAACCCCTCCGCAAGGGGTGAATAGCTCGATGCCAATCCGCGCTCCGGGTTAGGGTGTGAGCTGGGTACGAGAGGGGGGCGGATTGGGGTGTATGTGGGCGTACTCCACGCTATGGGTTGGGGGCGATCGCCAAAAACGACTTGTCTGCGGCTAAGGCTTCTACTTGTTGCCATTCGTCGAGTTGGAGCGATCGCACTTCAAGGCGAATTTCAAAACATCTTTCTGCTGCGGCTGTTAGTGCGGCCTGTACTTCTTGTTGTGTGAAGGAGATGGGTAAGGGAGCGATCGCATCAACGTTATCGCCAAATACTTGCTGCATGAATTCCCGATCTGGATTGAGGCGCATGGAGCCGTGTTGCAAGAGTGCTCTGCCTTGTCTCAGTTGGGCGCTACCAATGAGTTTGGTGCCGTCCGCTCGTACTAGATCGGCTCCGGTAGCGGTGCCAAAGCAGTTGGGGTTGTGCAGATAGTTTCGTTGGGCAGTACCATATTCCAGCTCAATCCTAAGCGATCGCCATCCCTCCACCAAAAACTCGCACACCTGTTGATATGCCTGTATTCGGTTATCGGCAAACTGGCTGGCCACCACCGCATAGGTCAGGTCGCCTTGGTGCAATACCGCCCGTCCGCCACTAGGCCGCCGTACCAACTCCACCGCCTGCCCCCGCCACACGAGCGATCGCCACTCCTTCGGGAACCGCCGCTGATGATACCCCAGCGAAATCGCCACAGGCTCCCACGCATAAAACCGCAATGTTGGCGGATGCAGCCCCAACCGATGCTGCTCAAACAACCACCAATCCAATGCCATCTGCGATCGCCCCGACCCCTGCCAAAACGGAATCAATCGCCATACTTGGTCATGTGCGATCGCCAGAACCCAACCACCTCAAACGTAACAACAACAAGCAATGCACAAATCCTCGTGGCTCTCACCCTAAATCCCTCTCCCAAAGTTGGGAGAGGGACTTTGAACCCGCCCCCAAATTTAGAAGAAGGAACTAAAAGCTCAACCTGCCTCCCGCAGGGCGGCCACATGGCAAACCTATGATGCCTATCGCAAACTCCCCCACAAACCCCAATCCGCCCCCCTCGGCCACTCAGCCCACACCCTAACCCGGAGCGCGGATTGGCATCGAGTCGTCAACCCCTTGCGGGGGGTCTGGGGGAGTGAGGCCCCCAGAAAGCGGGGGATCGGGGGGAAGTCCCCCGAGCAGGATCTTGGCTGAATAGGAAACCTAGAAAAAACCAACCTTCAACCCGCGCAACCCCTAAGAAGCTCCAAACTCCTCCTGAAGCGCATCATCATAGTTATCCGCCAGCGTCGCCACAATTGTAATATTCCGCGACACCTCCGACGCGGTCAGCCCCTCCACACTCCGCTGCGCCGTCACCACCACCTCACTATCCAAAATGCCAAAATGCGCCTCAAACGTACTCGACCAATTCAGCTCCAGCAGCCTCCGCATCAGCTCCGGCTCTTTGCTTGCAGGCAACCGCAGCACCGGCGACCAAATCGTCAACATATCCTCATCCGACTCACCCGTGAGCTGCACATACACCTCAACCGAGCCGTACTTAAACTTCCACAAATGACCCTGCTCCGAATGACTCACCATCGCGCTCTGGTCTTCCTGCAAGCTGGCGATCACCGTCTCAATCACATCCAAGTGACTTGCTTCAGCCGCTTCACTTTCTACCAAATACTGGCTCGAATCCACATCCACCATACCGAAATCCTCACAGGTCTCAGGCTTTAGGTTCTCTCCCCAAATGTATCTCCATCTGGTTAACTTTAGCCAACCTTACCCAAACCCCTTGGGTGATGAGACATGTGAAACACATCCCCATGCCTGTCTTGCTCAAAAAACAGAGAATCGTAATGGTAATCCTGCTTCACGCAACCTGCCCTGCGCTCTACCATCCTCAGCACCAGCTCAAAATCAAGCCCTATTTTTAGAATTCATAGGATTCTCATCAAATTTTGAGCAAATTTCGCCCCTTTTTTCTGATCCCGCAGACTTAAGCACAACCCTTGAGACCGTACACCTATAAGTGTATGATCGGTTCCAATAATGGCGATTTTATGAACGGAGAGGGCAAGACGCAGTGATCAGAGTAGCAATTAACGGTTTTGGGCGCATCGGTCGCAACTTTTTAAGATGCTGGCTCACCAGAGAAAATAGCCAATTTGAAGTGGTAGCCATTAACGATACGTCCGATCCGCATACCAACGCCCACCTGCTCAAGTACGACACCATGCTGGGCAAGTGCAACGCCGACATCAGCGCCGACGATAACACAATTACCGTAAACGGCAAAGTCATTAAGTGTGTATCGGATCGCAACCCGCTGAATTTGCCCTGGGGCGCTTGGGAAATTGACCTGGTGATCGAATCCACTGGCGTATTCGTCAGCCGCGAAGGTGCCTCCAAGCACATCGAAGCGGGTGCCAAAAAGGTGCTGATCACCGCTCCGGGTAAGGGCGACATCAAAACCTACGTGGTGGGTGTCAACGACAGCCAATACACCAACGATGACGACAACATCATCAGCAACGCAAGCTGTACCACCAACTGCTTGTCGCCCATCGTCAAAGTGCTGCACGAAAGCTTTGGCATCATCAAAGGCACCATGACCACCACCCACAGCTATACGGGTGACCAGCGCCTGCTGGATGCCAGCCACCGCGACCTGCGCCGCGCCCGCGCCGCCGCCATGAACATTGTGCCCACCACCACCGGTGCCGCCAAGGCTGTGGCTCTGGTGCTACCCGAAATGAAGGGCAAGCTGAACGGGATTGCGCTGCGCGTGCCCACCCCCAACGTGTCTGTGGTTGACCTGGTGGTGCAGGTGGAAAAGCCCACCATCGCCGAGCAAGTCAACGAAGCCCTGAAGGCCGCTTCGGAAGGCTCCCTGAAGGGTGTGCTAGCTTACAGCGAACTGGAACTGGTTTCCACTGACTACCGGGGTACCGATGAGTCCTCCATTGTGGACTCCAGCCTGACGATGGTGATGGGCGGCGATATGGTGAAGGTGGTGGCCTGGTACGACAACGAGTGGGGCTACAGCCAGCGCGTGGTTGACCTGGCCGAGCTGGTTGCCAAAAAGTGGGCCTAAGCTGCCTCGTTCTCTAAGGTTTGTTTTCTAGGTTCGATGCGGGGGCAAATTGCCCCCGCTTTTTGTTGCGAAAAAACTCACTGCTGTGGCACCGTTAGCATCCGTTCCTCAATGCCTTCCCACACCTCCGGCGACACCCGCACCGCCGCCTCTTTGCACCGCACCATTAGTTCATTAATGTAGAAACACTGCTGTAATGCTCCGGCTTCATCTTGTGAAAGCTTTACCAAGTCGGGATTCAGGTGCAACGCACAATACCAAACCTGCACAATTTCATCTCGAAATGCTCGCTTAGTCTCTGCTGATGCATTCTCATCAGGAATTCTCGTTTTCATCTCCTCAAATATTTGTATAGCCACAGAAAAATCAACGGATTTAAAAATTTTTATTTTTTCATAGGCGAGGGCGAGGTCGAGGTCGCGGGCGCGGTCGCGGGCGAGGTCGAGGTCGAGGGCGAGGTCGAGGGCGAGGTCGAGGTCGAGGTCGAGGGCGCGGTCGAGGGCGCGGTCGAGGGCGCGGTCGAGGGCGAGGTCGAGGGCGAGGGCGAGGGCGCGGTCGAGGTCGAGGTCGAGGTCGAGGGCGCGGGCGCGGGCGAGGGCGAGGTAAATCGCCGCAATACGTTTAGCCGCAGGCTTGTAGTTTCCTTCAGAGCCGTCGGTCGCTTTGGTGGCCCAATCCAATAATTCAACGAGTTTCGGTGTGTTGATGCAGCCTTGGGCCGTTTTTTCCATCGTCAATAGCAAATCATCAGCACCTTTACGTCCCCGCATCAGCCCAGCAACCAGCAAAAACACTTCACGCCATTGCTCATCCGTCACATGGTTCTTCACCAACCATTCAAGTTGCTGGTTGTCAATAACGTATTGCGCGACCAAATATTCCTGAAACGTGAGGTGAGAAAAGGAATACACCTCGCGGGCGCGTTCTACCAAAATACCTTGCTGCACTGCAATGGCTTGCAATACCTGCTCACTATCCAAGTGCTTTGGCGCATTCAAGTTGCTTACTAAAAACTCTTTAATCCGCCGTGTCACATCGCGCTTATCAAAGAAAAGCTGATCTTCGACAAAGCTGTCATAAGCAATTTCTGCCAGTAGTTCTCGCTCTAGCTCCAATGGCAAATCACGATAAATTGGCTCATTGTGAATGCGCTTTTCTGCGGCCCATTCTTTTAGCACCACATCCAGCGCTTCACCATACAGCGATGCTCGGTTTTTTGGGAAGTCCTGCGATTTGTCATACACCGCACAAAGCAAGGTTAGTAATAAGGGCGTTTGCGCCAGCTCTTTTGCCGCTTCATGTTCCTTGCGGCACATTAGTTCCCAGCATTTCTTGGCCGTTTCGTTTTCCTGGTCTTTTGGCGCACGAAACCAGTTGTAGATAAATTGCTGGATCTGCTCATCCTCAAACGGGGCCATCGCCACATCTTTGAACCGGGGAAAGCCACCTTTGTAGGCCGCAACTCGGCAGGAAGCGATAAAGCGGTTGTTGCTGTACCGATCCACAAAATCGCGAATTTGCTCGATTACGGCACTTTCCTGATCGGCAGACACTTCATCTAGCCCATCTAGCAGCACCAGCAGTTTTCCCTTGCTCAGCATGGCCTGGGTAAAGGCTTCTGGTTCTGGAAATCCACAGGTTTCAAACTCTTCGGCAATCCGCTGTTCAATCGTTTTGTCGATCGATTTGAACCGTTGCAGCGGCAAAAACACAGGCACACACGGCGGCTTGTACTGCGACTGGGAATAGCCTGTGTGATCCACATCTTTGGGCTTGAGCGCTTCCAATCCCACCTTCCGCAAAAAGGTCGATTTGCCAATCCCAGGCCCACCTAACACCATCAAGTATTGCTCATCATTCGCCACATCCAGACCATTTCGCTTTGTCTCCGAGTTGCCGCCACGAAAACCCCGGCGACCGCTCTCTCGAAACAGCTCTGCCAATCCCTCAGCCGATTCAAACTGCCGGATTGTGCCGTGATCCAATAGGCGTACCGCAGTGTACACATCTTCCAACTGAATAGGAGTATCCATCCGCACGCACACCACCTTCAGCGTGCCGTGGCGTTCTCGGTAGTTGGCAATGTATCGTCCCGATGCCCGGTAAATGGCTTGCTCTGCCGCTTTGCCAATATCCTTGTTTAGCCATTTGGCAATGGTGCCGCCCGATTCCTTGGTTGCAGTCTCCTTCAGCGTATTGAAGACAAGCGTAGACAGGCTGGCAATGAGGGGAGCTTCAAATCCAGTCATGGCGGTGAGGGCAAATGAGTTATGCCCATTATGGCAGGCGTTTTTCTGGCTTTGGCGAAATTACCCGAGTGCATCCCAATTTTGCAAATTTGGCCCTCATCCCCCAGCCCCTTCTCCCAAAATTGGGAGAAGGGGAGCAAGATTCAAAGTCCCTCTCCCAATTTCGGGAGAGGGATTTAGGGTGAGGGCTACATAAAGTGGGATGCATCCAATTACCCCTGTCCTGTGTGGAAATGGATTGGGTGAGGAAGTCTTCTAGGGTGAGCGGTTGGGGAGAGACGGTCATGGCTGGCGATCGCCCTTCTCATATACAACGGCGAGGATGCTTCAACTGTACCGCAGGCAGATTCTACGCCTCAAACCGTTCGTGCCGCTTGAACCTGGCTATGATAAAAGCAGTTAACACATCGTTACAGTATTGCCGAGCCATGACATTGAGCCAATCGGTTGCCGTCACCACCCACACCTGGACCTGGCAGGGCTTGCCCATCCGCTACCAAACTGCCGGAACCAGCGGCGCGCCCATGATCCTGATTCATGGTTTTGGTGCCCACAGCGACCACTGGCGCAAAAACTTGCCCGTATTAGCAGAAACGAATCGGGTCTATGCGATCGACCTTCTGGGCTTTGGCTTTTCCGCCAAGCCACCCGCAGGCCAACCCCTCAGCTACACCTTTGAAACTTGGGGCCAGCAAGTGGTGGACTTTTGCAAAGAAATCATTGGCGAGCCCGCCTTTTTGATTGGCAACTCCATTGGCTGCATTGTGGCGCTGCAGGCAGCCGTGTTGAATCCAGCCCTGGCGCGAGGCGTGGTGATGATTAACTGTTCGCTGCGGCTGCTGCACGAGCGGCGACGGGAACTGCTGCCCTGGTACCGCAACTATCCCTCGGCCATCTTGCAAAAAGTATTGGCCTACCAAACCATCGGGCAATTTTTCTTTTCTCGCATTGCCAAGGCAAAAACTGTGAAAAAGGTGCTGCTGCAAGCCTATGGCCGCAAAGAAGCCGTGACCGATGAGTTGGTCAATTTGTTGCTAAAGCCTGCCGCTGAGCCAGGAGCGGCAGACGTATTTCTCGCGTTTATTGGGTACTCACAGGGGCCACTGGCCGAAGATTTGCTGCCGCAGGTGCAGTGTCCGGTGCTGGTGCTGTGGGGCGATCGCGATCCGTGGGAACCCATCGACATGGGACGCGAGTATGCCAACTATCCCATGGTCGAGGACTTTATTTCGTTGGAAGGGTTGGGTCATTGCCCTCAAGATGAAGCCCCCGAAGTCGTGAACCTCATTTTGCAAGATTGGGTTCACAAAAAGACGGTGTAGTGCGCTCACCAGCTCACACGAATGCTGCGGGTTAAAGCGGACTGCAAGGGTTGATGGTTTGTTTGCCGCCAATCACCTTTGAAACAGACGCTTGCTATTGAGGTGCGATCGGCAGCAGTACCGAAAAGTTGGACCCTTCTCCTAAACGGCTTTTGACCGAAATGGAGCCGCCACAGCGCAATAGCAATTGTTGAACAATCGATAGTCCTAACCCCGCACCGCTGCTATCTTCTGTACCTCGCACTCGATAAAAGCGATCGAAAATTTTGGGAACATCCGACTGGGCAATGCCAATGCCCGTATCGCGGATATCGATTTGCACATACTCGCCTTGCTGCTTGGCCTTAACCCATACCTGACCTCCCTTGGCCGTAAATTTGATGCCGTTGTGCAGCAAGTTAATGACAATTTGCCGCAGCCACGACGGTGTACAGCAGATGGCAGGCAGATCTTCAGAAATGGTGTAAGCCAGCAGAACGCCTTTTTCCTGTGCCAGAGGTTGGTAAGTGCTGACGATACCAGGAACAATATCTGTGAGGCGAATGGGTTGAATGTCGGCGTGGTTGTCTGTATTTTCGAGCTGGAGCAAATCCAACACGCTGGTGATGAGCGCACTTTGGCGATCGCACTCATGGGTCAACAAATCCATGTAGCGCTGCTTTTGGGCGGGCTTGAGGTTGGGCGAGTTGAGCAGGGTCAGCGCTGTTTTCATGGAGGTGAGCGGTGTTCGTAACTCTTGGCCCACATTTTTGAGAAACTCGTCCTTGAGGCGAATCGCATTTTCCAACTCTTCGTTGCGGAGCTGGAGCGAACCCGCCGTTTCCGCCTGCCGACGGTAGACAGCCGTGCCATGCCAAATATCTTCTTGGACTTGCACTTGGCGAGCTAGCAAATGGCTAAATACAGCAAGATCGAGCCGATTGGCCGTGGGCAGTTTAGTCACATGCTCCCAGCTTTCCACCATCAGCTCCACCTCGGGCGCGAGTTCGGCCTGATTTGCCAACGACCCCAAAATTTCATACAACCCTGAAAAGAGGCGTTGCAACGTCTCTGGCTCGACGGAACACACGGCTAACAGGGGATGGCGACGTTCGGGCTCGTCTTCGGCTGCAGCATCAGGATTGGCTGGGCGCGATCGCGTTGAGTGAGGACGATGGGCGAGTACCCCACCCGATAGCACCTCCGACACCACCAAGAAAAAGTATTCGCGCTTGAGCAACGACTCAGCCTGTATTGGAAATAAGGTGCTGGAAGCATAGTGCAGTTGCCCCGTTGCAGACACAATGCCGCGATCATCAATGAGGGCATTGCCATCGGCGGCAAACATGTTGGTTTCAGGGGGCTCACCGGATCCGTTCGTCCCCAATACGGCTGGGCCATCCGGGGTGCCGGGTTGGGTTGCTGGATCTGCATCTCCCATTGCGGTTGCGGCTTCTGGTGGTACGGCGATCGCGTCCCCCCCATCATCTTTAGAACTTGTGAAGGAGTAGATTGTATGCGGTGCCCGAGCGGTGCGCCGAAATTGTTCCAGTTCTGCTTGCCACACAGCCCCCTTTGGCAACTTTAACCAAATCGTTGCCGGAATTCGCAAGTCGTTTAGCAAATCCATCCACACATTCACCATGGATTTGAAGGTGGTGGGGCTAATTTGCAAAGAATTTGGGGGATGCTCTGAGTTGAGGGCTAACTCGTAGAGCGATACATCATTCGTCAGGAACGGTTTCATGCAGATATTTAGAGTTAAAAAGGCAGGCTGCAAGCAATCATGAGACGTGATTTCTACGTGTAGGATTCTTCAGTGAATAATCCATCATTACAACGTAGACAAAGGCATAACAGAACGAAAAACCACCATTCATTCGACACTATGCACCCCAGAGCATGCTTCTAATGAATTCAGCGATCGCCAGGGCAATTTCTGACGATCGGAATTCTTTCTTAAAGAGGTTGTCTGAACTGTATCAGGATTCGTCGAGTCCACCCTCTGGTTCCCAAATTTGGAGAGAGCAGTCTCGCTTGAACCTCCTAACCCGATATGTCATGGGTAGCCTGCAAGCTAGGCATTTTGCAAGCCGAGCCATGGGCTTGTGATACGTTTCAGATGGCCTCTCGGATGCCTCTAAGAGGACGTCTGAAAAGTGCCTAAAGCTTTGTGGATTGCCCTCACCATTTGTGTTCCCTTCTTCCAAATTTGGGCGAGGGGAAAGGGTTTTCATCTCCCTTTCTCCCAAAGTTTGGGAGAAAGGGCTTGGGGGATGAGGGCTATTTTTCGACTTCTCAGACATCCTTTAAGACATCCCTGTTGAACCGATATCAACCAACAATTCTCCAGGGCAAACTTAGGAGCAGGATTGGTTGACCGCTTCTGCTTTCAGACTTTATCCACAACTGACGAAAAATTCCACTTTTCTGGCATTTCTTTAGATAGATCCTTACAGGATTTCAGCAGAACCCAGGAATGATTTCACAAAACCTGATATGCGATCGCACCCTTACTCCACCCGTGAGTTCGCCCCATCTCCATACCCTGCACCCGGCCACGGACCAGGTGCCACATCTGGCAATTGCTCCCGCTTCGTTTCTTGGTGATATACGGTAAAGCCACGCGACTCATAGTTTTTGAGCGCGTAGGGGCCATCCAAACTGCATGTATGCACCCACACTCGCTGCGTTTGGGGCATTTGCCATGCCCGCTGTACACCCACCGTCAGCAAATGCCCACCCAGACCCTGCCCCACAAAGGCGGGCAATAGGCCAAAGTACACAATTTCTACATCGCCTTTGGGTTGGGCTTCTAGCTCTACATAACCCGCCGGATTGCCGCCCACATAGGCTACCCAGGTTTGCACCTCAGGCCGATCGAGGTAGTCCATCCACTGGTCGTATGTCCACACAAGGCGATCGCACCAGTACCAATTGCCACCCACACTCGTATACAAAAATCGGTTCAGCTCTGGACTGGGCACGGTGGCCTGAAGAATTGAAACCTGGTTGGACAGCGGGGATGAACAACGCAACTGATGAGCATCGTGCATGTCCAAGTACCAAGTGGTGACATCGATTTCCATATCGGTTGCAAAAGAGTAAGGACAACAAAAAATGAGACGTGAAATACGACTGTCAGATGGGTTTGGGGTTAGCCCGGACATCGTTGGTTGAAGGCTGGAGATATCGGTCGGGGTCTCCATTGATCTGTAAATATCTGTCTCTTGACTTACGCATTGGTGTTGTGGGTAGGATGCTTCGCACCCTACCCACAACACCAACACACCAGATTTAGTAAGCTTGCGTAAGTCCTGTGTCTATTGAAATTGAATCTAAGAGGGAATATGAGGGCGATCGCCCCTCCTCCAAAAATCCCAAATGAATCCCTCAGATTGGATAGGTTTTGCTAATGCCATTATCCAGAACCGCCTTTAGCCTTTCTAAAGTTAGACCCCGTTCTGGAAATGCCTCTCTAAGATAGAAACTAGAACGCTCAAGCGTTTCAAACAAATGCCCCTCTCTGTGTTCGTTTGCACTTGAGCGCCATCCACACCAGGAGGGAATACATGACCGAACAAGAACACGCGGTTGAATTTGAGCACAAGCATCCAATCGACCGAGATTGTACAACTCTGCCACGTCATGTGCTGCAACAATTGCAAAGCTATTCGCCCGAGGCTCAAGACCTGAGCGCATTAATGAACCGGATTGCCCTTGCGGCCAAGCTCATTGCCCGCCGCCTCACGCGGGCTGGCCTCATGGAAGACACCCTTGGCTTTACAGGCCGTACCAATGTGCAAGGCGAAGCCGTTAAAAAAATGGACTTGTATGCTAACCAAGTCTTTATCTCGGCGTTTGAGCAAAGCGGCCTTGTGTGTCGGCTCGCTTCCGAAGAAATGGAAGAACCCTACTACATTCCCGAAAACTGCCCCGTCGGTCGCTACACACTGCTGTACGACCCCATTGATGGGTCTTCAAACTTGGATGTCAACATCAATGTGGGGTCAATTTTTGCCATTCGTCGGCAAGAAGGGGAAGATCTGGACGGCACCGCTCAGGATTTGCTTCAGGAAAATGGCCGTAGGCAAATTGCTGCGGGCTACATTCTGTACGGCCCCAGTACCATGCTGGTGTATTCCATTGGCACAGGGGTGCATGCATTTACCCTCGACCCCAGCTTGGGTGAGTTCATTCTCTCCCACGAAAATGTTCGCACCCCTGACCATGGCCCGGTTTACAGCGTAAACGAGGGTAACTTTTGGCAGTGGGATGAGTCGATTCGGGAATATACCCGTTATGTCCATCGCCACGAAGGCTATACGGCTCGCTACGGCGGTGCGCTAGTGGGCGACTTTCACCGCATTTTGTTCCAGGGAGGAGTATTCCTTTATCCCGGTACGGTGAAAAAGCCAGAAGGCAAGCTGAGATTGCTGTATGAGTCGGCTCCTTTGGCCTATTTGATGGAGCAGGCTGGAGGCCGGGCCAGTACTGGCGCTCAAGAGATTTTGGATGTGGTGCCCGACAAGCTGCACATGCGAACTCCACTCATTATTGGCAGCAAGGACGATGTTGCCCTGGTGGAATCGTTTATTCACGAGCAAGAGCGCAAAACCCTGGCCGAAGTTGGAAAACCTTAGGTTTGGAAAACCGTAGAGACGCTGCGTGGGCGTCTCTACGGGGAGAAGAGCACGTCATTCCTTGGCACTGTAACGGCCATGTTGACGTTGACACATCTAGCAGGAGATTGAGATGACAAATCATCTTTCAGAAATTAAGCAATTCGGTCAAAGTATTTGGATGGACAATTTAGCTCGCGATTTGATTCAGTCTGGTGAATTGAAGCGGCTGATCGAGGAGGAGAGCATTTCGGGGTTGACTTCCAACCCAGCCATTTTTGAAAAGGCGATCGCAGGCAATGCCATGTACGATGCCGACATGGAAGCTGGGATCAAGTCAGGCAAATCGTTAGAGGAAATCTACGAATCCCTCGTGTTCGAAGATATTCGCAATGCCTGCGATTTGTTCCGCCCGGTGTACGAGTCAACGGATGGGCTGGATGGCTACGTGAGCATCGAAGTGCCTCCGGTGATTTCGGATGATGCGGAGGCCACCATTGCCGAGGCAAAGCGCTACTTTGCAGCGATCGCCCGTCCCAACGTGATGATCAAGATCCCCGGTACTCAGGAAGGGCTTGTCGCCGTTGAGGAAGTCATTGCCGCTGGGATCAACGTCAACGTCACCCTACTGTTCTCGGTGCAGAGCTACATTGACTCTGCCTGGGCCTATATTCGTGGCCTCGAAAAACGGGTCGAACAAGGCGAACCCATTAATCGGGTGGCTTCGGTAGCGAGTTTCTTCCTCAGCCGTATCGATAGCAAAATTGATGAGTGCATTGATGAAAAGCTGAAGCAGGGTGCGCCTGATATCGATATTTCGGCACGCTTGCGGCAGGTTCAAGGCAAGGTGGCGATCGCCAATGCCAAGATTGCCTATCAGGAATATAAGCGCATTGTCGAGAGCGATCGCTGGAAAGCATTGGCTGAAAAAGGAGCCAATGTGCAGCGTCTCCTCTGGGCCAGCACCAGCACCAAAAATCCTGAGTACAGCGATGTCATGTACGTTGACGAACTCATTGGCAAAAACACCGTTAACACCCTGCCCCCATCCACCATTAGCGCCTGTGCCGACCACTGCGATGTAGCCGATCGCATCGAAAACGATGTGGATAGCGCCTATCGCCTGATTGATAGCCTGGGCGATGAGGACATCAACATCTCCATTGATGAGGTCATGGATGAACTGCTGACCGAAGGCATCGACAAATTTGTACAGCCGTACGAATCCCTGATGCGATCGCTCGACGAAAAAGTACAGCAGCTCGCCCCCGTGTCCTAATTGCCCAGTGCCCCAATAACCTGCACAAAAAACGACCGTTCCAAAACCGCAGGTATTCGGCGGCACATCTCCAACCCCACCACCCACAGTAAAAGGAAAGGGGAAACGTAAAAACAAAACCAGCAGTTTGCCCCCTGCTCACCGTTTTCCCTTACCCTTTTCTCATACTTCCGCCGACCTCCCCCACTTGCACATCGCTTATGGTATCCCTCCTCGAAAACCCCCTCCGGATTGGCCTTCAGCAAGATCGCATTCCCGAGCCGCAAATTCTCGTCATCTTTGGAGCCACAGGCGATCTCACGCAGCGCAAACTGGTTCCAGCCCTGTATCAAATGAAGCTAGAGCGACGGCTCCCCCCCGAACTCACTATTGTGGGGGTGGCTCGCCGCGACTGGAGTACCGAATTCTTTCGCGAACACATGCGCCAGGGTGTCGAAGAATTTGGCGGTGGCCTCCGCAGCGACGAAATTTGGGAAGACTTTGCCCGTGGGCTTTTCTATTGCCCTGGCGACATCGATAACGCCGAAAGCTACCAACAGCTCAAAGCCTTTTTGGACGAACTGGATGGCTTGCGGGGCACCCGTGGCAATCGCGTCTTCTATCTCTCCGTTGCGCCCCGGTTCTTTGGTGAAGCTACCCAGCAATTGGGTGCCGTCGGCATGTTAGAAGACCCGCGCAAGCACCGCCTCATCATCGAAAAACCCTTTGGCAAAGACCTCACCTCGGCCCAAATCCTGAACCAGGTGGTGCAGCAGGTTTGCGACGAATCGCAAATCTACCGGATTGACCACTACCTGGGCAAAGAAACGGTTCAAAACCTATTGGTATTTCGGTTTGCCAATGCCATTTTTGAACCGTTGTGGAACCGCCAGTTTGTTGACCATGTGCAAATCACGGTGGCCGAAACGGTTGGGCTTGAGGGTCGCGCAGGCTACTACGAAACTTCGGGAGCGCTGCGCGACATGGTGCAAAACCACATCATGCAGCTGTTTTGCTTGACCGCCATGGAAGCGCCCAACTCGCTCGATGCCAACAGCATTCGCAACGAAAAGGTAAAAGTGCTGCAAGCAACGCACCTGGCCGATCTCGAACGGCTTGATCTGTCGGCGGTGCGCGGCCAATACACCGAAGGCTGGATGAAAGGCCAGGCTGTTCCTGGATATCGCCAAGAAGAGGGAGCCAGCCTCACCTCCACCACCCATACCTATGCTGCGATCAAGCTCACGATTGATAACTGGCGATGGAAAGGCGTTCCCTTCTACCTGCGCACGGGCAAGCGCATGCCCAAAAAGGTGACTGAAATCGCTATCCAATTCAAAGAGGTGCCGTTCCTCATGTTCCAGTCGGCGGCGCGGCAGGCCAATCCCAATGTGCTAGCGTTGCGCATTCAGCCCGATGAAGGCATTTCCATGCGGTTTGATGTGAAAACCCCTGGAACTTCGCTCCGCACCCGCACGGTAGATATGGACTTTCGGTATGACACAGCCTTTGGCCAGCCCAATACTGATGCCTACAGTCGGCTTTTGGTGGATGCCATGCTGGGTGACCAAACGCTGTTCACTCGCGGGGATGAGGTGGAAGCCTCTTGGCGGATTTTGACGCCATTGCTCAATGTGTGGGATGTGCCTGCCGCACCTGAGTCGATTCCCTTTTATGAAGCTGGCACGTGGGGGCCAGTTGAGGCAGAGTTGCTGCTGAATCGAGACAATCGCCGATGGCGTCGTCTTTAATGGTTTGACTTCTCACAGCCATTCCGTTGAGGAGGCTGTAGTTCATGCTTGTATGCTCATACTCTTTATCTCCAAACGCTTATGACAACTCCACTGGTTGCATTACAAAAACCCAAAGATATTTCCCTGAGTGAGATTGAGGCCGAGCTTAGCCAGATTTGGCTCAACCAAGCCGGGGATAATCTATCGCCAGTTGCGACGCGGGCTACCACGTTTAGCATGGTGATTTACGAGCCGGAAGAATTTCAACAGTTTTTGGCAGCATTGGGCTATTACTCTGGCCCGATTGATGGGGTGCATGGCCCAGAAACGAAAGCTGCAGTACGGGCTGCCCAAAAAGCGCTAGACCTAATGGTGACGGGTCGGGTGGATGCCCTCACTCTGCAACGGCTACGGGAAGAGGTAGCAAAATTGCCACCCGAAAAGCTCAAGGTTCCCAATTTGAATATGCGGGGCTTTAGTGTGAGTGATGCGATCGCCGCACAAAATCCTTGCCGCATTATTACCCTTTGCCCCGAAGTGGGAGGCGACGACACCGTAACCGCTCAGGTATCAGCCTATTGCCCCATTCAAAAAAGTGGCATGGCGGCCATGGTGTGCTGCGAGTACATTACGCTGCGCGGTTCCAAATCTGCCATTCACCGCATGGGCGAGCTGGTGTCATCGCTGATGATTCCTAACTTGCCCCGGTTTATGTGGTGGAAAGCTACCCCCAGCCCAGAGCAAGAGCTGTTTCAAACCCTGGCCGAAAATTGCCACTGCATCATTCTCGATTCGAGCTACTACAGTGAGCCCGAGTCGGAATTTGTAACGATGAATCACTTGATTGAGAACGAGACCTTTGTGGCCGATCTCAACTGGCATCGGCTGTCGATTTGGCAAGAGCTGACTGCGGCCGCCTATGACCCGCCCGAACGCCGCGCATCGCTCACGGAAATCGATCGCGTCACGATTGACTATGAAAAGGGCAATGCGGCCCAAGCCCTCATGTTTTTGGGATGGCTTGCCAGTCGGTTGGGATGGGAGCCAACGGCCTATCGACAGCTGAATGATGACTACGATCTAAAACACATTCACTTTAAAGGCGCGAATGGCCGAGTGATTGAGGCGGAACTGGCTGCTATCCCTGTGGCAGATGCTGGGGAAATTATTGGCGACCTGATTGGTTTGCGGTTGGCCTCAACGAATCCCAGTGCGAACTGCGCCACGATTTTGTGTTCTGAGACAACGGGCTGTATGCGGATGGAATCGGGTGGTGGAGCCCAGTTTAGTAAAACAGAGCAGGTTACTGCCATTCCTGACCAAAAAGCCGAGTTTTTGATGGGTCAGCAGCTTCAGCGCTGGGGCCGTGATGTACTCTATGAGGAAAGCCTGGCTGTTGCTGCCAAAATGCTCCAGCTGCGCCAAAAGTAAGTAACCTGAGTTTTGGCGCAGCTGAAGTACCCATTTTGGCATGCGCGTCGCGCAAACTTCAGAAAAAACCTTAACCGAAACTAACGTCAAGTAGAGCTGTCGCTCATCGAGCGTTCCAGCAACAATGATTGGCTTGGCTGAATATCTAATCAAAGCGCCTGACGGGCTAAAGTCGTCAGGCGCTTTGATCGGTTTCTGAGTTTATTAAACTTCTTGGCGGAATCGTTGTAGGACAGAGTTTCGCAACAGCTCAGACCTCAAAAAGCTGTTCGTGCAAGAGGTCTATTTTTCTGAAGTTTTGAAGATGAGAGCGTTGGCGCTGTTAGCAGTACGGAGTGCTGAATTTTATAGGGCCAGGAGGAATTTACTGATTTCAAACACAAACGGTGTGAGAAGAAGATTCTCACACCGTTACCTAGCTTTAGGCTTTGAGTACCCCCAGGGGAATTCGAATCACCACCCCCAAAACTTGAAAGTTCTGTTATGCAATCCTTTCAGAGGATAGGTCTAAGCATTTGCCTAAAATGTGGCCTAAATGTGCCGGGTGATAGTGATTTAATTCCCTGGTTTACCTGAGCTTCTCACGTCGAACGGGGTGGTTTTGCTAAGGAACTGCTCAACCGCACCCAGGCGAGTCCAAATGTTGAGTTCTTCCGCCTTAGTTCGAGACTGCACATGGTCGATGCGCTCTTGCAGTCCGTTATAGGTCAGCAACACCCATTCTTTATGGTGCTCTTGTTCTCGCTTCAAATCTTTCAATGGCTGCAACACCCATTCTTTATGGTGGTCTTGTTCTTTTTTCAACTCTTTCAGTTGATAGCTCAGCTCACGATCGCGAGTGTCTAACGAGCTTTTCAGATTGTGCAGCGAGATAAAAGCCCGAACAAATGCACCCACAATCGCGATCAGCGTGGCAACCAAGCCCACAAGCTCAAAGGTAACAAGCATTTAGGAAACCTTGAAAGTATACATACGCCATGTGCAGCTAAGAGCAACGCTGGCAGATTGGAACGTTAGCAACTCTAGATAATCACCAGCGTTGCAAACTAGCGAAGTTTGAGCGTAGAGATAGCGCGATGCTGACGCAGCGATCTCTATGTTTGGGTTGAGGATTGAACCGTTGCGCCTTATCCAGCCAGCGCGGTTGCCCACTGTATTGGCTACGTAGTTTATTTGCAGTCCTACCAGATATAAACCCGATGCTCCAAGCACGATTCGGCTGGGGTTCTGTGCATCCCCTGTAATTCCGCCGTAGCCTTGCACTCCATTGGTTGCAGCTAAAACCGTATTAGTGTTTGGCTGTACTGTCTCGTTTGTGTTTGAAACGAGTTGAGCACTTGGGCGATCGCCCATCGGTAAAGCTTCAACGCTGACATTGAAAACATTCTGGGCAGGTTCATCATCTTCACCAGTCCATTGCTCAATCAGCACATGATTAAGCCGAGTCCAGTAGGGAGCTGGGAGAAACCGAAAGGCTAACCGTCGATTTTCTGGATACTGCCTGGGTGGTGGCAAGTAGTAGAGATCGCCCTCATCCTTCCCGTATGCCGTCTGAATCCCGAAAAACTCAGGCTCATTTTGATTAATCCAAGCTTGGCCAATTAGGGCACGGCCTGACACGTCATAGCCGATCGCGGGTTGCCAGGTCAGCTTAAAAAATTTGCTAGTTGTCTCGGGTGTCAGCTGCCATTGATAGTCAACATTCAGCAGCGCTAAATATTCCCAACTCATTTTCTTCGGGTTCGAGCGCGTCCAGGCGCTCGTCATACTCCCCACCGTAGAGATATTCGGTCAACTCATCCGGTGTGGCAGGGCGCAAAATTCCATCAGTTGCAGAGGCAACAAAGATAGGTGCTTGATTGATGCGGCTAGCCACCGCCTGCCAATCTGGTGGCAGTGCAGTGGCTAGCGTCTCATCAAACAAGGGGTGACCGGGCAAAATTAGCCCCATCAGATCACCCCGTTATCAACACCACTCCAACCCGCTGGCAGATCATCAAGTTTCTGTGGGTCGATAAAGGTGCTGATCACCTTGTCGGCCTCCACCTTGTAACCTCTGGGCGGTTTTGGAGTCCTTGCACCCCAAACCAAGTCGTTATCAGATGCGCTCGCATCTTGAATGCCAAGATTGGCCCGATCGGCACCGAGGGACAAGTAAGTGTGCACGGGCATTCGCCACGCATACTTAATGCCTCCGAGCGTCACATAAACGGGAAACGAGTTGTTTCCCGCTGTTCCGCGTCGAATTCTGGGACGAGTCAGGCTGTATCCTGCGGTGCGGAGTGCGCTAGCGCTGCCAATGCTGTAATACGAGCTGTCGTTGCCATCGGCGCGTCGGCGCGTTGCTCGGCCTGGTTTGGGTGAGTTTGCCCCAAATACCAAACCTGCGGGCGGGTTTGCTTCGTCTACGGCTGTGTGCCCGCAAGCAGTGCTCACGGCTGCAACCACATTCGTTAGAAACCCATATTTAACCGCCGCGCCCGTGTAGGGTGTCACAAACACTGGTCGGCGAGTATCGTAAACATTTTGAGCCATTTTCGGAAAGCCTCGCTAGTTAAGGGTTAGAGATTAATTCGACCCTATTTCTAGGCTTCGTCGGCCATATCGGTGGCACCAATAGACACATCGAACGTCAGGGTATAGCTACGCCGAACAATGTTGGCGTTTACCCCGGTGGGAGTTCCCAAAGTAACGTTCATGCGAGTTGGGCGATCAGCGGTGGGAATTGCTGTAAAGGACGATTCAACTTTCCGCAGCACTTCATAGGCAACCTTACGACCGTCACCAGTTGCAGCATCTGCCTCAGCAGCTGTTAGCCCGGACAAGTCCGCTAAGGGGATGAAAATTCCTTGGGAAGGGGCTGGGTCAGTGGCATCTAGAAGGTCATAGCCGGGGAACAAATCTGTGGGTTGGATAGCAGGCATAAGAGAAAACTCCTGTCATTTGCTGCAACGCTATCTCAGTCACGGCAAGGCTTTCAACCCCCGGTATTCACCTAGATTGTGATACTGAACCCTATGGGTTTGTTTTTAAGACATAGATTTTTAGATAACAAATTTTAATATTGTTCACTCTGTTTAGATGCGAGACCTTATTAGCTCCTCTCGCTCTCTCAGCAATTGTCGATACACCTGATCTACGGTCATGCCTGTTTCGCGAGAGAGCCGTTGCAGCAGGTTTCCCCGTGGGCGATAGATGTAGGGATGTCCAAAACGCTTGTGAGTGCGAGCGATGGCGCGACGGCTGCAAGTGCTGAGACGACGGTAAAGCGGAGCTTCGGTCATAGTGTGGGGATAAATCCTGGCGGTTCGGTATCTGGCCACAGGTCAATGCGGATCGATTCTTCCTCAAACCGCTGGCCTGTTAGGTCAGTATTCCCCGTTAAGTTTGCTGTGGGCCGTCGAACAAGTAGAGTTGCAAAGGCAGGATACATGCGCTGTGTATCTTTTCTCAGGGCGATGTTCCGATCCTTTTCCTCTGTGACGCTGAGAGTTATTAACTCCCCTGTGCTGAGAAACAGCAGCTCTCGAAGCTTTCGCTCAGCTTCTCCCTCGGATGCCCCATAAACGGCCATTTGTCGCCCGTTATCGAGGTTTGCGGTTGCCCGGTACTTACCCCAGTCATATTGACGCGCTGCGGTCTTTAATTCCTGCCAATTTAGGCCACGTTTGGGCTCTGGGATGGTGTAAGTGCAGGTTTTAACTCTCTCCCCACTTGTGCCCCTCCAAGGTGGCTCTTTCTTAGATTTGAAAACGATCGTAAGTTTCCGGCGCTGCACACCAGCTCGATACCAATCTTCTGCAGGTTGCCCCACGATCGCACCCACATCGCGGTTATGGATGAGCCGATGGGTGCCCAAAATTTGTTGAATTTGGGGTTTAAGAATTTCGGCTTTTCCGCTCAGAATGACAGACTCACCAGGGGTATTCTCGTTAGGGGTGATTTTGACGGCTCTCTCTTTACCCAGCTGGCTTTGCTGGGCATATTTGGCGGCCTGATAGTAATCGTCAATCGCATACTGAACCACATAGCCCGCTTCAATTACCGCCTCTTCAGCCCCTTCTAAAGCGTTTTCAACAAACACTCGTAATCTGGCATCAGGAATGCTTTGAACTTTTTCCTCTACTGCTTCAGCTATTGTCCAGGGTTCTCTCCGCTCCGTTACTGGGGCAAGCCCAAACAACCGCATTCGGCGTAGGGTAAGGAATCCACCCAGAACCAAACTACGAGTGACCGAATTGCCTGCAACTTGAATGAGGCTCATCAGTTGGCCTCTGATTTCTTCGTAGCCCTCTTCTGCCAGTGCCATAAAGACTTTGCCAGCAATGACGGGAAACTTAATCGATAGACCAGCTGCCAGCCCTGCAGAGGCAATCCACACTACGCTAGACCCGGTGAACTGCCCTAATGCTGCAAAGATTTGAAGGTTGTTCGCTTCGATTTGTTGCTCAATGTCACTATCCAGCTGATTGAAGTCGAAGTTAATGATCTCGAAATAGGCATCAACAACCAAATCCCAAAAGTTCCGCAGTAGCCACCCGCCTACAGCGCTAGCCGCTTTTAGCAGAAATCCTCCCAGCCTCTTTGCGATGCTCCAAGCACCATTGAGAAACGATGGGATGATAGACCCGTCGTTATTGTCTGGCTGTGGCTCTGGGCTCGTCAGTGAGGAGAAAATATCGATTGAGCGCTCACCTAAAAAGGTGCGCACCTGGCGCGATTTCAATGCACTTCGAGTTAGAGATATAGCCCCGGTGGCCCAAGCGGGAATCGGCATAGTTAACGGCTCCCTGTGGTGTTGGGTGGGTACTCTTCATCTTTGCGATCGCGTGGCTGAATATTTCTCAGATCGGGCTTGGGTGCCCCTGCATCGCGAGCCCAGCTGCCTTGCGGGTTTTCCAATTGCTCAAGAAACTCGCGCCATTTGCGATCGCTATCGGTTTCAACGTCTGACGGATCAACTTCCAAGTCCTTCCGAATGCCCTCACCGGGCAACTCGTCATCTGAACCTCGAAACGGACGATAGAACGCAGCTTTAATGATTTCAGTTCCAATAATTAGCCGCTTCAAATCACCTTGAAAGTCTGATTTTTCGTCGTACTCTATCTTTTGCCCTTTTAGAGTTCCCGGTTTCAGCGAATCTCGAATATTGTTCGCACCGGGCGTAATGGAGAGTTTCACATCCCGCGATGTTTCCTTGTATCTAAAGCCCAAATAATCGGCAATTGCGCGAGCAAAATCAGCCGAATTTGTCGCGCTCATGTTGGCTCTAATGGCCTCGGTTGTGGCGCTGAAACCAAGCTGGGTTCCAATCTCTGCATCAGCAGCAACGTTGAGCAATAACCCGATGATTTCGGCTTGAGATTCTGCCAAGTTTGGCAAGTCAATAAGCTGGTCTTTTCCTTCCCCATCTTTGTATTTAATTTTGATGGGAAACTCGCCCAAGATGGCATCTAATTGCCGCAATTGCCACTCATGGAAAGTCGCCTGATCTGCAATATTCGCAAGTTTTGGATTGCCTGTGTCTGGGTCGTTTTCCTCTGAAGTTAGGGAATCGGGAACCTCAGCAGGGAAGCGATGTAAGCCTAGTCGGTCATACAACACAGTGAGGTGATGAATGAGGAAAAGTGGCAAACTGCCAGCGTTTTCCTCATATCCTCTATCAAGCGGATCATCAGGATTCTCATCACGCAAAAAACGCTTTGATCGCTCGTAAAACAACGATTGTTCCGGCTGATATTCCCGATAAGGGTTAACCTCATCTTCCTCTCTTTCAAAAAACCACTCGTCACCACCTAAAATTCGATAACTTCTCCAAGCTCTAGAGTCGGCATGTGCAAGCTGTTTTAGTAGCTCTTGAACTGCATTCAGTTGTAAGTGAATGCCTTGCAACCCTTCCCCAGTAAATTGGATGCGTTCATCTTGTAAATTCTCAGGGTTTTTCCATGCGAGTTCAGAGGAAATTGTGTTGGATTGCCGTTGAGATCTCAAGATGTCTAAAACTTCATTGAGCTTTCGATCTAGAAAATTAATCTTTCGCTCTAAAACATCAAATCTAGCTGTGTAATCGGTTGGCTCTGGGCAAGGATCTGGACAAGGATTGCAAGTGTTGGTGCTAGTACCAACCTCGTTGATTCCACCTCGAAACGTGCTGGTAGATGTTTGGGGTGTGGACGATCGCGATGTGGTGCTATTAGGTGAACCAATGAGCTGGGGAATGCCGCCCGGTAATCCAGGGCTGATGCGCGGCTTGGTTGACGGGGATGGACGGCCAAACGGGGTGAGGTTTGGGAATTGAGTTGGGTAAGGAACTCCGCTGGGATTAAAAAATGGGGTTATGCCGGGTCTAGTCCCAGGTGTTGCAGATGGCAAAAAGACGGGTGAAAGTTGCGGGACGAGGATTGGGTTGAACGGGTTTGCCGGGGTCGGTGCAACGGTGGGTTGGGGCGTCGGTGCATTCGGGTCTAGAACGGGGGCATCGGGCTCTGGGAAGTTCTTGATTAGGTCAAAGAACGTATTTTGCGGCGTCAGGTTTGGCACCGTAAACGGGCACGTTAGGCAGATTTCCTCTAAAACTCCATCGGGAGTTTTTCGGGCTCTAGCATAAACGTTGTACCCATCTACCTGGGGAATGATTCGATAGTTTGAGACCGGGCCAAACAGCTCAAAATCGAGAGAAACACCAGCCGAGAAGTAGGAAGGGTCGAAAAAGCGGAGCGTATAGCTACCGTTGGGAACGCCGCCTGTAGGGTGAAGCGGTAAAGGTTGGGGTGTTGAGTCGTCTTCAAAGCTTTTGGATGGGTTGAGAATCTGCAAAATGTTGTCAACATTCTGCCGAATGCGGCCAAAGGCATCGGCAATGTCGGAGACACCTGAAATTGCACCCAGCACAGATACCGCTGGGCCAACGTAGGGGCTAACAGCACGACCCAACCGACCCGCCTGATTTTTGACCGCAGCTGATGCACCCGCGAGCCTACCGCCTACTCCCCGGTTACTGGGCACGCCACCAGGGCGACGTGCTGATGGTGAATTGAAAGCTTGCTGCAATTTCTGCCGTGCCCCGACCTGTGTCCGTGGGGCACTTGCACTTTGGTTGATGGGTGGGCGAACCGCAGCCGGCTGCCCCAAGGTTCTCTCAAGCTGGCCGATCGCCCTGGCCTGGGAGGGTGTAGGAGGGCGAACGGCTGATGCTGCGTGATAGGAATTGCGGAACGAATTAATCGCAGATTGCTGTGTGAAGGCGCTCATAGGGGGAACGCCACCCGTGGCGACAGATGGCGCAATGGGCGGATTGCCAACGGCCCTCGTTGCGGCTTTGGGAATCCCTCTGCGCAACAGAGGGCCAATCGCTCTCAGTGCTCCTGCTCCTGCCATTAGGCGGCCCTATATGCTGCGGGTAGTGGAGTTGCAATGATTGGGGTAACTTGTGCCCAGATTTTTCCAGTCCTGCGCCATTCCCCTCCAACCATGGGGAATGATGTTCGACTTTCCAGCCGCCATCCAGCATTTGGCCCCCGGTAGATTTGCACGGGTGAGCACTGAGCCACAAAATCTACGACACCAATATCGGGCTCATAGGTTAGGTTTCCGGCTAGGTCATTCAAAACAGTTAAACCCCAACACGTTAACTGCTCAACGGTAACGATGTTGGGGGGAAGATCTGATGTGACAAATGCAACCATTTTGGTAGGGAGAGAAACAGCTAATTAAATATTAGTTTGTTTGTTTCTGCTCTCTGTAAAAACACAAGATTAAAGCTGTCAAAAGCCAAATCCACCAAGATTTTTCAATGAAAGGTAAAGATTCATCAATAAAAAGTTGGGCTAGCATCTCTCCGGCCTGTGCATCTGTCTCTGTATACTGCCAAGTGGTCAAATTTGCTTGGCTAAAGAAGGCAAAGACAATAGGTAGCACCGCCACAACTGAAATACAAATATCCGAAAAAAATAGTTTCCATTGCACACGCAACCATTGGGGTGGCCTAGACCACAATAGATTAAGGAACACTTGCCATACTCCCAATAGGAGCGCGAACCAAGCAGCACCAAGCAATAAAAGAACGAACGCAATGAGGTGAAAAATTAGAGCGACTCCTAACCCTTCAAGAATGGGTTGCCCTATCAAAACGGAAATCGTAAGCGTAAGGGCAAATATCTCAATTATCCAAAATAGATACGCGAATACGACTAAGCCAAGGTAGTTCCAGATGCAGAGCTGGCAACCCCTAACAACAGATTTAAACATTACAAAGCCCTCTAGTATCTATCTCTTTCTAGGTCGAATAGTGCTTTTTCTGCACACCATTGATAGGTCTCGCGTGGGTTCCTTTTCTGCACACCTTTGATGAGGCGATAGGCGGCTTGGTGGTCTCCATTCAGCAGTTGAATGAGCTGGTAATGTTCTGCTGAAATGCTGGCTCTACGTGGTTTCTTTTTAGGTTTTGTTTCTGAATAGAATCTTTTTTTAATTTCACCTCGATACAGGTGTGGACGCTTTTGTTTATCGATCTCTTTAGCTAGCAAAAATACTAAAACGATGCCAACGACAAAGAAGACAGAGAGCGCAATCAGCATGGGTAGACTAGGGCTAGAAGAGTTTTTAGCCCGGAAACACCGGGCTTTTCTAATATTTCCCATTCAGGCCCAATGGGGCACAACTGGGGACGAATGGGGCACAACTGGGGACAGGCAGTATTAACGGACACGTCGCTATGCCATTCACACGTAAGGTGACGAAAGATGTTAGAGCCGAGATGAAAAGGTTGGCCGCAGAGGGCAAAACTCGGCTTGAAATCGCTAAGTTGCTAAAGGTTTCTCTAAGCACGGTGCGGACCTACATTGGCTCTGACCAGCCAAGAGAGCACTAAAAAACCCAGGCTTGTGGCCTGGGTGGAGGTTAGCAACGTAGGAGCGCGAAACTTTAGGCGGCTACTAGCTCAAGCTTGGCAACTTGGGCGATGTAGACGGCATCAAATATGGGTGAGGAGCTATCGACGGGGTGAAACACTTTCATGGATGAAACTTTCCACTCGTCGCGCACTGGCTTCATTAAGGTAGTGTCGCCCACCTGTTCGTAGGTTGTGATGGTTTGTGATGGCGGTTCATCATGCATTAACCATTCGTGATTGATGTCGGTTCCACGCTCGGTGAGGTGCACACAGAACGACAGTTTGTGACCATCGCGCAACATGTTATGAGTCCACTCGCTAACATCGTAGGCGGCTTCACCTTCGGGGACGACCAGGGCCACGGCTAACTGCTCATCGTCCAGCTGGTAGGTTTCAACGGCAAAGACTTCCCAAAAGCGATCGCCCCCCATATCTACCAAATCACTATCTGAGATGGGTGCACCCGCATAGTTCTCTATGCAAACGGCTTTCTCTTCACCATTAAGCAGTGATTCACTAATTGGCAGACAGATTGTGAGCATTACCATGCCTCCGTTTCGTAACGTTTGTCTTGAAAAGTTGCGGATTGTGCGTCTGGGCCTTCAAACACGCACAAGGTCGTTAGCACACCACCGCCCAGGTTTGAAGGATTGCGCTTAGTTTTTGTTAGGCGGAGGTTTCTGCCCTGTAGTCTAAATGTTCTCTCCATTTGTTTGCAATGGGCGGCAGATGTGGCCCCGTGCACTTCCTGTTTACCTGGGATGTTGACCTCATCTGGTGCGATGGGGAATGTGTTGGTGGGGGCGGGGGCTTGGGTGATGGTGGGCAGCACCACGATCGCACCCACAGCCAACAAAATGAGCAGTACCGGAGAGGACTTCTTATCTGCACTTTGCATTTAATAAGCCCCCGTTTCAAAATCGATCGCCACAAATGCACCATCTTGAACCGTAATTAGCGCTGCCTCATCGGGTGCCCAGGCGAAGGGCATGCGCACCACGGGGGCGGTGGGTGTGTATCCCCAGGTGAGTGCAATCGGCTGGTTAAAGTTGCCTTCACCATCCAGGCCACCGCCAGCAGTCAACAATTGCTCCAATTCCACTCGGCTTATCGGTACGTGATTTTCAATGTCCGAAGTTACGGACGGCTCGGCACCACCACCGCCGATCGCACTGGGCAGAGCTGCCGCCATGTCGGGCAACGGTGCCGAGCTGGGAAAGGATGACCGGGCCATCGCATCATCTATCGCTGTGGCTATGCCAACACCAGCGCTTAGTAGAATAAGCGCACCAAACATATTCATAATGAAAAAGACCTCCGTTTTGAGTAGTGGGGGTTAGTTGCAGGGCTTCGGTCGCCAAACTTGCAGCCCTGCAACTCACAAACTATTCAGACAATCAATTCAACTCTGTGTTGTGGCTCTGGGCGAAAGCTCAGAGTTTTTTATTGGGCCAAAATCATCGGGAATTTGGTCTATAGGCAAGCCAAGCAATTCGCAGAGCTTTTTGGTTTGAGGAATCGTTAGCTGTGGGGTGGTTTTACCCTGTTCCCAGTTCCTAACGGTTTGCTCTGAAACACCTAGAGCGCCTGCAACTTGCTTCTGAGTTAATCCCAACTGTTGACGCAATTGCACGAACACAGAGTCCTTATTAGGTTCATCCCTCATCTTACCTCAAAACATTTGAGCCACAAGTTTTTGAGGTAGATCTGTTTTAACCTCAAAATATTTGAGGTAAAGTTAACTAGACCTACTTCTTGTGGGTGGACAGTAGCACCGTGTTGCAGATGGGTGTCTTCTCACGGTGCATATCCAATGATCTGCCTTCACTTGGCACATTGCATAGGCAATCTGTTAAGTCACGATGCTCTGACTCAGCCTTTCTCTCTAAAGGAGGTGAATTCCGGTGATTTGAAAACTTTGGTGATGTTCTGGGCTTTGCTCCATTCCCCAGAACAGAGCCACATCCACACAGCAAAACGGGGAACCCCTCACCCAAGGGATTCCCCGCCACAAGTAATTCACTCAATCTTATCAGTCATGAAAATCACGAAAGTCTATTACTCTCGGCTTGCCAACCTTGGCAACTACAGCAACGAACGCATCTCTATGCGAGCCGACCTGGATGAAGGCGATTCGCCAGAGGAGGTGATTGAGCATCTTCGTGGGCGGGTTGTGACGCTTTGTGGGGAAAACGCCCAGGAACTAGACACCAAGCGCTATAGGCTTCAGGACATGGTTTCTGAACTTAAAAGAAAGCTTGAGGATTATCAACAGAAATGGGATCAGGCCGCTGAGTTTTTGCGCGCGCAGGGCATCAAGCCAGATGCACCCAACTTTCCCCAGTTCACTAACCTATTGCCCTCTGCCACCGAAGACTCAGGGGTAATAGATGGCGAGATAGACGAAGAGGACTACGAAGAGGACTACGAAGACGAGTATTAAACCGCTAGCAAAACGGGGAATCCCTCACCCAAGAGATTCCCCGCCCAGGACTATTCATAAAACACTTGAACTATGCAAAGTCTATCAACAGATATTGACCCGAGGCAAATCATCTCAGCCGTACTGTGGCCACCCAACCCCAAAAAACTCGGCATAGAGGCAACCGTCGTCATTGAGTACGCCGATCGCTCTCAAAAAGTTCTCAGGGGAAGGGCGGCAACGAAGTTCTGGAAAAGGTTCCGACCGACAAGCTAACGAACAAAACAGGGGGAGCGATCTAACCAATCGCTCCCCCTTTCTTTTTGCAAACCTACTTAGACCTACAGATGGAAACGTTCGATATCAGGAAACACGTTGAATTCAACCAGCAACGTAAAGCACAGTGCCCCCACTGTGACCCCGAAGGCAGACGCAGAAAGAGTCTATCAGTTCTAGAGAATGGTGCTTACAAGTGCTTTCGCGGCTGCACACCACAACAAATTCGAGATGCATTGGGCGACACCAGCCGCCACACATTGCCAGCTCCAACCGCTGAGGCCAGGGCGGAGCTGGCAGCTCCGGTTGCCAACGTGCTCGTCAGTCCACAAAAAGTGAAGGCTGCAACCGAGAAACTGTTGACCCAAAGCACCCACGCTCTACGGTGGCTTACCGATCGCGGCATTAGTGCAGCCATGATTGAGCATTACCGGCTTGGCGTTGTGAGAGCCCGTGTGGGTGACACCACCAAGGCCAGCAAGTACACTCATCTCCCTGCAATTGCGATTAGCATCCCCAACGTTGACGGCACTGCTTTTTACCAGAAAAAACGCATTGCTCCATGGATGCCCGACGGCGATCGCCCGGATGGGTATCAGGCATGGTCACAGTACGGCATCCCGGCAACCGTCTACACCACCCACAAACCCGACACACCAACCCAAACATGGCTATGTGAAGGCGAATGGGATGCCATTATGTTGGGTTGGGCTGTACGTAATTCTGAGCTGAAAAATGACATACAGGTGAGCTGCTTTACCTGTGGAGCTGGCAACATTCCTCCATCTGAACACCTGGAGCAGCTGCGCGGGGAGGTGGTTGTCTTCTACGACCTGGATGAACCGGGGCGGAAGGGTGCAACCAAAGTGCAAGCCGAGTTGAAAAAACGGTGCAAGGTGGCCACCGTTCCCAGCAACGACCAGGCCGCGAATGGGTGGGATGTGTCGAACGCGATCGCCGCTGGCCTGTTCCCACAGTTCACCACTGCCGCAGCTGCGGCAGAGACCTGGGCAGAGCGCAAAAGTGATAACCCGTTGCGATCGCGGCTGGTGAGTAACGATGACATGCTGGCCAAAGCACCCGATTACACCGATTGGCTGGTAGACGACATTTTGACCGCTGACGAGCTGTTTCTATTGGCAGCCAGCCCACGGGCAGGTAAATCGCTATTGGCCCTCACGCTGGCCAAAGCCGTGGCCACCGGGGGCAGGTTTTTGGGACGGCCAGCCAGCCAGGGCGCTGTTATCTACATTCGCTGCGAAGACAGCGACACCAAAACCAAAGAACGCGAGATGAAACAGGGCTGGGAACAGGGGATGCCCGTCTATTGGCTCGATAAATTCAAGCTCACAGAGCTGGAGTATTTGGAGGAACTGGTAGAGGAGTTGGGCGCGCGGCTCGTCGTATTCGACACGTTGAGCCGCATTCGCGATAGCTCCATCAGCGAGTCATCAGCCGAAATGAGCCAACTGCTAGAGCCATTGCAAGAAATGTGCAAGCGGCAACGATGCACCGGGCTACTCGTTCACCACACGGGCAAAGTGCAAATCAACACCATCGGTGATGTGGATGTGTTCGACACCATCAGAGGCTCTAGCGCGATTCGCGCAACATGCCGAGGCACGTTGGTTTTGGCCGCAGATGAGCGCAACTATCGCCTATGTGTTGAAAACGGTTGGGGCAAGCTCGATTTGCAAGTTTTGTTGGATGCAAACACGCTTGAATGGCGTTTGCTCGGTAATTGGCTTGGCCCTGATGTTGATTTGAGCCAAAAAGATCGCGTGTTGAATTACCTAAACCAAGTCGGTAGTGCCCAGTTGAATCAGATTGCAGAGGCGACAAATTTGCCGAAACGCTCTCTATATGAGGTTTTGAAGCGTTTGCAGTGCGATGACCTTGTTGAAAAGCGAGGCGATAGGCAAGCCGCTGTTTACGTGAGAAAGTCAATTCAACAGATTCAACAGTTGAATTCCGTGTTGAATTGCTCAAATCCAGACACCGACAGCGATAGAGTGTCAATTCAACAAAATAATTTTTCCCCGTCTTCTTCCGAAAAAGTGATCATTTCGCCAAAAGGTGATCAAAAAAATGATCACCTTTTACCCCCCACACCTGGGGATTTGTTGAATAAATCGCTAGAACCCAGTGATGACAAGGGTTTTCGAATTCAACAGCAATTCAACAGCAATTCAACAAGCAATTCAACAAGCAATTCAACACCACCGTTTTCTATCGGTGAAACGGTGGCTTTGAAGGCGGGTCAATTTGCTGGAAAGCCCTGTCGTGTTGAATCGATCGAGCCTGTTGACGATTCAACAGAGTGGTCTGTCACCATTCGCGCCAGAACCTGGGTGATGAGTCGCACCTATCCGGATCACAAGCTCGAAGCGCTGATGGAGAGCTAGCCACTATGAAAAAGAAATCACCTTGGGTGTCTACTGCCGCTGTGTGTGAGGAACTGGGCATCAGCTCAGATCACCTCTACCGTTTGAGGGCTGATGGCACGCTAAAGCCGGGGCATCACTGGAAAAACATTGGTAGGGCGACAGCTGCACGTGCAACCTATCGCTGGCATCTACAGCGTTGCGACGATGCGCTATCGCTTCCGCTTGAGAACCGTTCCGTAAATGACCAACTTTGACGCTCGATTAGCTCAATCAAATGGACGGCTCAAGGCCGCACGTGTGGGGCTGCGCATCGAAAATGTGCGAGATCGGCTCTACCTGCGCGGCACATTTCCGCCCAAGCCGGGGGCAACCAAAACGGAACCCTTTCAACAGCGCTTGGCATTGGGCTATCGTGCCAACCCAGCAGGGCTCAAGCTGGCAGAGTTTGAAGCCCGTAAGGTGGGTGTGTTGCTGCAATCTGGTGAGTTCGACTGGGGTATGTACGTTAAAAAATCGCGTACACCACAGAACTGTGCTGATTGGGTAGAGCGGTTCGAGCAAGACTATTTCAGCAAGCGCGATCGCACTGACAAGACACTCACCACCTGGCGAGGGGATTATCTCAAGGTGCTGCGCAAACTGCCACCGGATGAGCCCTTGACCGTGGACCTCATGCAACGGCTCATCATGAGCACCTCGCCCAACACCAAAACCCGCAAGCGCTTTTGCATGGTGCTGGGGATGTTGTCCAAACTTGCCGGGGTCGATTTCGACCCAACACCCTACGCAGGGAACTATTCCCCGTCACGGGTGCAACCGCGAGACCTCCCCGGCGATCGCGAGATCTTGGAGTGGTATCACAAACTTGAAAACCCGGCATGGCGTTGGGTCTACGGCATGATGGCCGCTTATGGACTGCGAAACCATGAAGTGTTTCGGCTCGATTTTGACCAACTGCGGCAAGGCAACCCAGTCATCCAGGTCGAAGCAAACACCAAGACGGGCGCTCGCCGCGTGTGGTGCTGTTATCCAGAATGGTTTGATGAATTCCACCTACACCGGGTGCAACTGCCCAACATCAGCCTAGATAGGCCTAATGAGCGCATTGGCAATTCAGTCACGGATTACTTTCGCGAAAGGTCACTTCCCTTTAAGCCGTATGACCTACGGCACTGTTGGGCCATCAGGACTTTAGAGTTTGGTCTACCCGTCGAGCTGGCAGCTCAGCAAATGGGTCACTCGTTGCAAGTGCATTGTGATACTTATCACCACTGGATCAGTGATCGCCACCATCAACGCGCATGGGAAATTGTAATGATGCGTAACGAACGGCCAAAACCACCAAAACTCGTTGACTAAAACGTAGCCTAAATTTTTCGTGGAATTAGCGGCAATTAGCACCTATTAGCGGACATTTACAAGCCGTTACACACCCTAAAACAGTTAGCCCGGTTGAGTTTATTGGCTCAACCGGGCTGTTTCCGAGCTTAGGCTTTGAGTACCCCCAGGGGAATTCGAATCCCCGTCGCCTCCGTGAAAGGGAGGTGTCCTAGGCCTCTAGACGATGGGGGCTTGTCTCACCGCCTTTACTAGGATAGAAAACTCAGAGGTTTTTGTCAAGCACCTCGTTTCGTTTTCTTTGCGGGCGATGCACTCGCCTCAGCGCCGCATGTCTTTCATTATACAGAAAAGACCTCAATGTACATAGCGTTTTTGAAAAATTTTTCGGCCCTTACCCAAAGCCCCAAAACTGTGGGTACGTCCTGGTGGTTAGAATAAATCGGAATTGCGGAGTCGAATCAGCTGACGCCGCATTTGGGGCGAAGCCTCGACTTCGGAAACTTCTTGCGCTTCAACTTGCACTTCAACCTGCTCTAGGTACTCATCGGCTCCACAGGCAAATGCGTCTAAGAGAGTTTCTAGCAGGTGTTCGCGATCGCCCAATACGCCTTGTTCTTCAATCAGCCGAAACTTAAGATGGATTTCGCAGTCATAAACGCCAACTTTCAAAGGATTGGAAGAATGCTTGGGAGATCTAGATTCCATTTCAGTTCACCAAAAGGATGGGCACCCTACATGAGCGCTAAGGGGTTGGAATGTGACAAGGGTGGATGAGGCGATCGCGCGGCAGTGCTAGCTAGAGCTAGTTGCGATCGCGGTACGGCGTTTGATAGAACGTATCCATCATCTCTAGCGTTCCCTACGCTTGGAAGAAACCTGTCAGATGAGGGGGCATCGTGCAGATTTACGAAAGCAACCTTGGAGGCAACGACTAGATGGAGATGCAAAGTGTGAGGGGGATTAGAATTAAATGCTCGATTACTTGAAACATAGCATTGTTCCCTAATGCTCTAGGGCAATGATCGATGAAGTGTGTGTAAGGAGTTTTGAGCGGCTTTATGCATGCTTCAAACCGTCATTTTGCTAGCCAATGCCGTATTCATACGTAAGATATTCTGCGCTTGATGTTGGTTTTTTAGCTAGCGATTGAGTCTCGACAGTCGGCTGAAATTCTTGGATATGGTCGTGATTTCTTTGTGTTTTCTTGGCTTGCTGGTTTGGTTGGTGGTTCAGCCTTCACCTGGGGTAGTAAGTCGCTTTTGGCGAGCGATCGCACACGATTCGCTATGATCAATTACCTGCAACAAGGTGCGGCGATGATTCAGCGAATCGCTCCTTAGCCGCGAAGGTCTTGTGGTTGGAGAGTGCCGTTTATTTAAACCTAATAAATCGCTCAATAAAATTACGGTCAATTGAGCAATTTCTGATACTGAAATGTTGGATGCTCACGAAGATTGCGATCGCGATTTTACGGAGAATGCCTAGTGAAGAGAGGGACAACTCTTCTACTTGTCAGGGCTCATTTGGTAGTGAGAGCATTCGTGACAGGGGCCAAAAGGGTTAATTGCACAGCGCAAATAGTTTGACCGGGCATTGTATTGGCAGGTGATGTCTCCAATGATGTAGCCCAGCCCTTCAATGTAGTGCTGGTCGGGTTGAAGTCGCAGCATGGGCAACCCGCGAGACTGAACGGATTCTATGGCAAGCTGTAGTCGCTGCTGGGCGCGCATCTCTGATTGGCGCATGATGAAGATGGAGGCCACCGAGGGAGTCAGCCCTAAAACGAGGATGAGTAAGGTTTCTAGCACATCGATGAAACGAAGCAATCGCAAGTGAATTGCTCGTATTTTAACGCGAGTCAGTTTGTGAATGGCGCCTGTGAGGGTTGCTGCGCTCACAGTCTGGCGATCGCGGCGTTTGTTCAAACGGCTATCTCAACAGTTCAACAGTTAGGACTGACGCATGTCGTACAAAAAAACAGGGGGTTGAATGATTTTTGGAGCGCTTAGCGCTCCAAAAATCATTCAACTGCGTAAGCCCTGAACAGTTAAAACGATGCGCTAGAGCCGCAAAATGACGCGGGCCAGGTTGAGGTAAATGAGCACCCCCAGCACATCAACAAAGGTGGTAATGAATGGGGCAGACATGAGCGCTGGATCAAATCCGATTGCTTGAAACAGGAACGGGAGCGCCGACCCGGCAACGGTCGCCAAGATGGCGATCGCCACTAAGCTGGCTCCAACTGCTGTGGCAATCGCCAAATTGCCATAGAGTAAATAGGCCCATCCCAGCACCACAATCCCCAACATGAGCCCCAAAAAGGCTCCAGCGATCGCCTCGCGGCGCACAACCTGAAAGGCTTCGTGGATATCAATCTCGTCGGTATTTAATCCACGGATGACAACTGTGGAAGACTGAGCGCCTACATTGCCCCCCGTGCCAATCAGCAGGGGAATAAAAGCTGCTAGCGTCACCACTCGCTCCAGTACATCCTCCTGGCTGCGAATGACCGCCGTTGTCGCAGTATTGGTAATCAATAGCACCAACAGCCACACCACCCGCCGCCGTGCCACCGTCAACAAATTGGTTTGAAAATAGCTGTCATCCCCCGACTGCACACCACCTAATTGATAAATGTCTTTGGTGGCTTCTTCTTCCAACACGTCGATCACGTCATCTACGGTGACAATGCCGACTAATCGCTCTTCGGTATCCACCACGGGCACTGCCAAAAAGTCGTACCGCTGAATCAGGCGAGCAACTTCTTCTTGAGGGGTATCGGTTTGAACATGGACGACCTCGCGCACCATGATTTCGCCAATGGTTTGATCGGGTTGGGCTGTGACCAATCCCCGCAGAGACAAAATGCCAGTAAGCCGACGGGCGCTGTCGATAATGTACAGGTAGTAAATGGTTTCGCTGACGTTGGCCAAGTTGCGAATTTCGTCGAGCGATCGCTCAATCGTCCAATTTTCCTTGAGCGAAATATACTCCGGCGTCATGATACGGCCGGCAGTTTCGGGCTGATAGCCCAACAGCAGCGCCGTTTTGCCCCGTTCTTCGGGGCTGAGTTGGGTCAACAATCGCGCCACAACCTTGGCTGGTAGCTCATCAAATAAACGAGCGCGGTCATCGGGCGACATTTTGTCCACAATGTCCAGCACATCTTGCCGCTTAAACTCTTCAATCAGCGTTTGCTGCACCGAAGAGTCTAAATATTCATACACTTCAATGGCTTCGGCTTTGGAAAGTAACCGAAACGCGATCGCTTGCATCGCATCGGGCAATCCCTCGATTGCCTCGGCAATATCGGCAGGCTGCACGGGCACCAGCAGCGCTTTGGCACCTTGCAAGTTGTTTTGCTCCAGCAATGCCTCTAACTGCGAACGCACCAGTTCCCGCAACTCCTGGCGAGAAATGACCTGCGGGATAGATTGTTCGTCGTCAAGAAAAGCCAACGGTCTGTTTCGTTCGAATGATTACTGCTGAACTTAGTCTAGTGGCAAGTGGGTCGGGTTGGAATGGCTTGCAGTGCTGAGGTTCACAATTTCTCAGTTCCGCTTCAGCCAACCCTGAGTCATCTTTCGATAGCCCTCAGCCCATCCTCAGTCAATCCACAGTTGAAACGGTAACCGCGTATACAATCCCTTTGGATCATCCAACGTTTGCACGCGGGATAGCTCTGTTTGAAGGCGCTGCACATACTGGCTCACCGCATCTTGAGAGGCTGGCGATCGCACCATGGTGCTAAACAGGCTTGCCAGGAGCTCTTGGCGGAATGGGGTTGCCTTGGGATATTCCTCAACATACCAATCGTCCCCAAGCTCTGCTGCCTCTGCTGCGGCCTGTAGCGCGTCGTCCAAACTGCCCAACTCATCCACAAGACCAATTTGCTGCGCATTCACCCCCGACCACACGCGGCCTCCAGCAATGTTCGCTACCTGCTGCTGCGGTAGCTCACGGGTTTTGGCGACCATGTCAACAAAGCTGCTGTAAAAGCGATCCACAAACTTTTGTTGAATTGCGAGTTCGTCGGGGGTGAGCGGTCGGCTGAGGGTGAGCATGTCGGCATAGCGGCCCGTTTTCACCACATCCCAGGTGATGCCATTGTCGTTGGCTAGTTTTTGTACGTTAGGCACCAAGCCAAATACTCCGATCGACCCGGTAATGGTATTGGGCGCGGCGTAAATGGTTTGCGCTTGGGTGGCAATTTGATAGCCCCCTGAGGCTGCGGTGTTGCCCATGGAGGCGATTACAGGTTTGGCTTCACGAGCGAGTTGCACTTCCCGGGCGATCGCATCGGAGGCGGTGGCACTGCCGCCAGGGCTGTTAATGCGCAGCACAATTGCTTTAACATCGTCGTCCTGTCGCAAGCGGCGAATCAGGGAGGCGGTGCGATCGCCCGCAATTTGCCCCGTGGTGCCGCTGCCATTCACAATGTCGCCATCCAGATACACCAGTGCAACCTCATCTCCCTGGCGATCGCTCTCGGCCTCAGCCACCTCTACATAATTGGCCAAGCCCATGCGCTGAAAGCCCAGATCATCGTCGCGATCGTCGCTCTCTGCTAACGTTGCCAGTGTGGCAAAGACCTCATCAACATAGGCCACCCGATCGACCAGCCCACTGGTTTGCGCCTCATCCGCCAGCAAAATTCCTCGCTGATCGGCCACCGTTTGCAGCGCTTGAGGCGTCAGGTCTCGATGGCTTGCCACCGTCGTCAACACTTCCTGCCACAAGTCGTTGAGCAATACCTGGCGCTGCTGCCGATCCTCGGGGCTGCTGCTATTGCGGGTAAAGGGCTCCACCGCAGACTTGTACTGCCCGGCGCGAATTGGTTGCACCTCTACGCCCAGCTTTTGCAGCGCTTCGCCAAAAAAGACGGCCTCCGAGCCAAGCCCGTTAAATTCCAAATCGCCGGCTGGGTTCATCACCACTTCTGTAGCGACCGATGTGAGGTAGTAGTCGCGCTCATTCCATCCGGTGCTGTAGGCGTAAATAGGCTTGTTGCTGTTGCGGAAGGTTTCTAGCGCGTCGCGAAATTCTCGCAGGGTCGCAAACCCGGTGCTGGCCCCAGACTGACCACTGCCATAGAGATAAATTCCCACGATGCGATCGTCTGTGGCAGCCGTTTGAATGGCCCGCACCGCATCGCGCAGGGAAATAGGTTCCGTTGGCGATCCCGAAAGTAGAGAACTGATTGGATCGGTGGATTGTGTGCCCGAACCCGCATCGCTAATGCCTTGTGCCAGATTGAAGGTGAGCACGGTTTTGTCTTTGACTTGGGGCTTGGGGCTAGACAGCGACACCGCTGCCACCAGCACCAGCAACCCCCCAAAACCCAAGGAAACGAACAGCACCAGGCCAATCAACGTTGCCAATATTTGCTTGAGAAAGTTCGCCATATACCACTCGATTCGATAAAGCAAGCCAACGGCTTACCCAAAAAGACATTAAACCTGGCCGATCGCCACCAACCGGGACAGTAGCGTAAATACCCCAAACCCCACCAGCAGTACCCCGCTCACGGGCGTAATCCAGCCCGACCAAGCGCGGATCGATAACAGCTTTTTAATCGATGCAGTGAAGGTTCCCGCCAAAATTAAGGGAGCCACATATCCTGCTGTGTAGGCGAGTAGCAACACGCCGCCCGTGACCGGATTGTGAGTTGTGGATACCCACGCCAAGATGCTGGCCAGCACAGGGGTGCTACAAGGAGATGCGACCAAACCAAAGGTCAGCCCCAAGACATAGGACCGCGCCCCAGTCGGCAAATCCTTCGAAATCCACTCCATTCCTGTAAACGAGGGCAGCCGCAGCGGCAGCGCTTCTAGGAGGTTCAACCCCATCAAAATAGCAATTAGGCTCACGATGATGGGTAAGCCAATTCCAATTTGGCCGTATACCCGTCCGGCGATCGCAGCGACGATTCCCAACAGGGCCAGGGTTGTTGCTAACCCTAGCGAAAACCAGGTAGACTGGGCCGCCGCCTGAACCCGGCTTTTGGCCTCGTAGCCGCCAATGTAGCCAATCGTAATCGGAAGCATGGACAACATGCACGGCGTTAGGCTGGTGAGCAAACCCGCCGCAAAAATAATGCCAATGCTTAAGGGTGTGAGCTGCGTAAGCTGGTTGGCGACGGCGGTATCGGCAAACTGCTGGAGCTGATACAGCCAGGTTTGAAGAGAGTCGAGCATGGGATGGTAGGGAATCGGGAGTGGGGAATTGGGGGCGGTGGATTGAAATGGGAACGGTGGCGATCGCTTCTGGTTTTTTCAATTGTATCGAGAAGAATCCTGAGCAGTGGTGTGGATTAGGACGGGCGATCGCGCCAGCTTCCCCAATCCACACTGACATCAAAACAAGTTGCTCCTGTCAATCAACCATGCGATGGGTGTGCTGGCTAAGGCTGTAGACCCATGACTTTGCGGTAGTGGCTTTCGGAGGCGGTGCGAGTGGGGGTAGGGCGATCGCTAATCCACTGGCTGCGCTCCCATAATGTTTCCCGTAGTTGCTCCACATCGACCGTGGCCACCTTGCCCTCCGCCACGACAGATTTGCCATTGACCCAGGCGTAGTCCACCACGTTGGTGGGGCGACCCAGCACCAGTAACCCAATGGGATCGGTCTTAGGCAGCAATGACAGACTGGTGAGGTCATACATCACTAAATCGGCCTTTTTGCCAACGGTGAGGGTGCCTAGCTCCTCGGCCATCCCTAACCCAGTTGCACCGCCCAACGAGGCCATTTCGATCGCCTGACGGGGCGTGATCCACTGGCGGTATTCAAATGTGGTGGTGTTGTGTAGGGTCGAGCCAATCTTGATGGCTTCCAGCACATCCTGGGCATCGTTGCTGGCAGAACCATCACAGCCAAAGGTCACATTCACCCCGGCGGCCCGGTACTTAAGCACGGGGGCAATGCCGCTACCCAAGCGCAGGTTACTCAGGGGATTGTGCACGACGGTCGAGCGGGTTTCCGCCAGCATTGCAATATCGGCATCATCCAGCCAAACGCAGTGGGCTAGCGAGGTGTGCGCATTCAAAAAACCAATCTCTTTCAAATGCTGAACAGCACTACAGCCATACTTTTCGTAGGCCAACATTTTTTGGGCTTTGGTTTCTAGCATGTGGGTGTGGCGACGCAGCTGGTGGCAATCGCTCAGTTCAATGCATCCCGCAAACAGCTCATCGGTACACAGCTGCATCCCCGTTGGAGCCACCATGATGTAGATCCCGTCTTCCGGTCGGTGAAACCGCTCCACCAAATCGGCCATCAGTTCTAGCGTGGCCTGAGTACTCAACGGAAAGGGCTGCACTTCGCGCACAAGGCCACCCGATGGCAGCCCTGCCTGCAAATCCATATCCTGAATCAGTGGCCCCACAAAGGCGCGAATCCCAGCATCCCGGTAGCCCCGCACGGCGGCCTCAACCGATTCGGCCTCTTGGCCAGGACTGAGCACCAGATGATCCACCACAGTGGTACCACCCGACAACAGGGTTTCTACAGCCGTGCCAACGGCGCTCAGGTAAACCGCCTCAGGATCGAGCGGAGCAAAGTCGTGCAGATCGCCCAGCCACAGTTCTAGTGGCAAAGGCCCAATCGAGCCTCGTTGCCATAGTTCGGGCGAGTGGGTATGGGCATTGACAAAGCCAGGTAGCAGCAGCTTATCTTTTCCGTCCACGACGTGGCCCGAAGGCTCCAACTCGGGAGCGATCGCTGCAATTTTGTCTCCCTCAATTCGCACGTCAACCGATTGATATCCCGATTCTGTTGGTATCCATACCTTCTGAATTGTTGTCACGCCCACAGTTATCCCCTCTTCAAAAACCGAAATGCGAATGGATGTATCGCCATATTGACATGACTATTTAACAGTTCCCCATACAGGCATGCCAGATTCAACGTAGGAAAAACATAGATTCGGATAAGGAAGCGAATTGACAAGGTTTGTGAATTCAGCGATACAAACCCAAACGAACTCGACCAATCAAACTATTACTTGATGTGACAATCTGCGCCCCCGGCCCAGATTTTCGAGATAGATTGAACTGTTTGAATTGTTTCGAGAGAGTATCGTTGTGCTGAAATACATTAACCTGCCGGAAGACGTTCTACCTGCGGTTGCCCCGTATTGCCACGCTGTCCGTGCTGGCGACTTGCTATTCGTTACAGGGCAACTGGCAGAAGATCCTGCGACTGGCAACGTGGTGCGTGGCCCTATCGATCAACAAACCATTCGCGTGATGGAAAATTTGAAGCTAGTGCTAGAGCACAGCGGCAGCAGCTTCAGCAAAGTGGTGATGGCACGTATCTTTATTACCGACTTTCGCATGTTTGAAACGGTGAATGATATTTACAAGTCTTATTTTGAGCCAGGTCGGTTGCCGGGTCGCACCACGATTGGGGTTACGGCGCTGGCGGGCTTTGGCGAGGTTGAAATCGACCTGATTGCCTACTGCGGCGAAGAATAGAACTGAGCGAAATTGGGGTGCTGAAAGGGAAGATACGGGGCGATCGCTCATCGATTGAGCCTGCCCAGTTTCACCTTTCAGCTAGTTCCACCGTTCAGCCCGTTTCACCCATCCGCCATGCATCCAACCGAGGTGGGTTTGTCTTTAATTCCACTATTGCCACAAGGCTTCAGCATGTCGTTCAGAATCTGCATCGTTTCTGCACAGTTTTGGATGACTTAGGTTGTGGCCTCAGCCGAACGAGCCCTCATCGACCTTCGGAATGCGGTGATGTTCTAGACGTGTGGTTATTGGTTGTGGAAGGGGTGCGATGCACCCCTACCACAACCAATAACCACACATTTGAAACACGACCCGGAATGCCGATTCCATCCCAAACCTCACCCTACACGCTTCACGCGATCTAAAGCCAACTGCGGGTGGTGTTCTCGAATACTGAATCGAGGTCTAGATTTGGCTTAAGACAAAACGATGTTCCACGGTATGTAATTTCATGAGTACGTTGCGAACCCTTGGTACACCCCCCGGAGCCTGGTATGTCGATGCCGACACGGCCGATATTTCTCGTCCGGCTTTGCCCGCCCAACGGGTGACCGTTCAAACCGAAACGAAAACGCTGCGCATCGATTTGGCAAAAACGGCCGTCATCATTATCGATATGCAAAATGACTTTTGCCACCCCGATGGTTGGTTGGCGTACATTGGCGTGGATGTGACCCCAGCGCGATCGCCCATTGGCCCATTGCAAGCATTTCTACCCGCCATGCGATCGCAGGGTGTGCCCATCATTTGGGTGAACTGGGGCAACCGTCCCGATCTGCTCAACATTAACCCTGCTACCCGCCATGTCTACAATCCCACAGGCGATGGCGTGGGCCTGGGCGATCCCCTGCCCAAGAGCGGCGCTCCAGTCCTGCAAAAAGATAGCTGGGCGGCGGCGGTCGTGGATGAGCTAGAGCAGCGACCCGAAGATATCAAAGTCGATAAGTACCGCATGAGCGGATTTTGGGACACGCCGCTGGATAGTATGTTGCGAAACCTGGGCAAAACCACGCTGCTGTTTGGCGGGGTCAATGCCGATCAGTGCGTAATGGCCACCCTGCAAGATGCCAACTTCCTGGGATATGACTGCATTCTGCTGAGCGACTGCTCGGCCACCACCTCACCCGAATTTTGCTGGCAGGCCACCCTGTACAACGTAAAGCAATGCTTCGGGTTTGTGGCCAGTTCCCACGCATTCCTGGATGCTGTTAAGTAGTGCGTTGTTCAATCGTTTGCTGAACGAGTGGGCTTACCGCTAACGTTCGCTCGTCATGCATGCGGGTGTTCGATGTCTCAATGGCCTGTTCGCTGAAATTCCGCCTGTGTTCACTTGAATTTGCCGACGGTTCCTTTGGTGTTATCCCAGCTTTGATCCTGGAGGATCTGCATATGACGACCGATGTAATGGTGGATGAAACGACCGAGAGCTGCGTCATACCCGTGGTGAAAACCCCTCACGACTACCAGGCGTTTCGCATTAGCCCCAACGATACCAACCGACTGGCGATTGTGTTTGATCCCACGGTGGCGAATATGTCCCTCACCTACTGTGTCGAAATTTTTGACATCGGCGGCAAAACGCCTCCCAATCGCCATCAACTTGCTGTGGAAATGTTTTTTGTGTTGAAGGGCGAAGGCCGCGCCACCTGCGATGGCAAAACGGTAGAAATTCGCGCTGGAGACAGCATGCTAGTTCCTGCCACCGGAACCCACGAAATTGAGAACACGGGGGCAGGACGGCTGTATGCGCTGTGCATTATGGTGCCGAATGAGGACTTTGCCGAACTGATTCGCAGCGGTACACCCGTGGAACTGGATGAGGAAGATATGGCCGTACTGCGGCGATCGGATATGTTGGCTAGGGTTTAATTTTTACAGGTTGCAATGACTGGAGTTTTGAAACAAACACACTCAATGCAGACTCGCGATGGAGTGCGACTCGATGCGGATGTGTACTACCCCAATGTGCCGGGGGAGTTTCCAGTCTTGCTGATGCGGCAACCCTATGGACGAGCGATCGCCTCCACGGTCGTGTATGCTCATCCCCAGTGGTATGCTGCCCAAGGCTTCATTGTGGTCATTCAGGATGTGCGCGGACGCGGCTCATCCGCAGGGGAATTTCACCTGTTTGCCCATGAGCTAGAGGATGGCTACGACACGGTGCAATGGGCCGCTCAGCTACCACGCAGCACAGGCGAGGTGGGCATGTATGGCTTTTCTTATCAGGGCATGACTCAGCTTTATGCCGCCGCTGCCAAGCCACCGGCCCTTAAAACCATTTGCCCCAGCATGGTGGCTTACGACCTGTATGCGGATTGGGCCTATGAAGGTGGCGCATTCTGCTACCAGATGAATCTGGGTTGGGCCTTGCAACTGGCCTGTGAGACCGCGCGGCGGGACGGAGATGAGCAAGCTTATCGAGAACTGTACGCTGCCGCCCACTCCTTGTCGTTTCCCGATCCTGTCTGTCCCCGCTCCGACATTCTGGAACGTCTCGCGCCAGATTCTTTTTATCACGACTGGTTGGGCAATCCCGATCCCACCTCTAGCTACTGGACAACGCTTTCCCCACAAACGTTTTTGGGGGATGTGGATTTGCCCATGCTGCACATTGGCGGTTGGTTTGATACGCACCTGCGGGGTACGCTGCGCTTGTATCGGGCGATCGCCCCTCGTAGTCAGCATCCCCAGCACCTGTGGGTGGGGCCGTGGGCGCATTTGCCGTGGGGCCGTCGGGTGGGCAATACCGACTATGGCTCTCAGGCCAACTCCCCGATGGATGTCTTGCAGGTGCAATGGTTCAACCAATTTTTGAAAGGGAAGGACACCGGGATCCTGCAACAAGCTCCAGTTCACCTGTTTGACCTGGGGAAAAAGCAGTGGCGCGAGTTTGAGACCTATCCCCCTGATGCCATGCGATCGCTGCATCTCTTGAGTGATGGGCTGGCCATGATGGGCGATCAGCATGGTGAGTTGGTGTCTGATGCTGATGGAGACGCACCTGCCCTGCCCGATGTGCTGGTGCACGATCCCTGGCGACCCGTTCCCGCCATGGGCGGCCATGCCACGATCCCGACAGGACCGTGCGATCGCTTCCTGTTGGATAGCCGCACCGACGTAGCCACCTACACCACCGAACCCTTGGTGGAATATTGGTCCATTGTTGGCGAACCCGTTGTGGAGCTGTATTGTAGTGCCGATGCGCCCAGCTTTGACCTGTGTGCAGTGCTGTCCGAGGTCATGGCAGATGGGCGTGTTATCTATATTTCTCAAGGCTATCTGCGGGTGGATTTAGCGGACGTGGGAGCGATCGCACCTCACCAGATCACCCTCCAACCCACCTGCATCACCCTTCTGGCAGGCAGTGCGTTGCGCCTGAGCATCAGCGGTGCCTGTTTTCCCGCCTATGCCATGAACCCCGGTACCGGAACTGAACCCTACGATAGCCGCTTAATCGAGGCCAGAGTCATCACCATCACCATTGCAGCGGCAGAGTTGGGGCGATCGCGCCTGATGTTGCCCCATATCTTTTCGGCTGCGGCACGTTAACCTTGAGAAAACGGTGGGTTCATTTCTGTAAGCAATTCCAGCATGGATTCTTCGTGTTCTCTGGATTGCTTTATCATGACACTGAACTCTATCAATACTTTGTCAACAAATTGTGTGGACGTTTCTTCCCGATCAAGTGCTCTAGATCTAAAATCCATTTTTCCGTTTGAGCTGGATGACTTTCAGCTAGAGGCGATCGCCGCACTGGACGATGATCAGTCGGTCGTGGTGTGTGCCCCCACGGGCTCTGGTAAAACGCTGATTGGTGAATATGCCATTCACCGAGCCCTGTCACGGGGTGGACGAGTTTTTTACACTACGCCACTCAAGGCATTGTCAAACCAAAAACTAAGGGATTTTCGCGATCGCTTTGGGGAAGATAAAGTTGGCTTGCTGACGGGCGATGTCTCAGTGAACCGGGAAGCGCCCATTCTGGTGATGACCACCGAAATTTTCCGCAACATGCTGTACGGCACGCCCATCGGCCAAGTGGGCACCTCGCTCGAAGGCGTTGAGGCCGTCGTGCTGGACGAATGCCACTACATGAACGATCGCCAGCGCGGCACCGTGTGGGAAGAATCCATCATTTACTGTCCCAGCAATGTGCAGTTGGTGGCATTGTCTGCGACTGTAGCCAATAGCGAACAGCTCACTGATTGGATCGACAAGGTTCATGGCCCCACCAAACTTATCTATTCCGACTTTCGCCCAGTGCCGTTGGAGTTCAGCTACTGCCACCCCAACGGCATGGTGCCACTCCTAAATCCACAGAAAACCGCCATCAATCCCAGCCTCAAGCGTAAGAAAACCAAGAACCAGCAGGGCAAACAGCGTCCCCGACAAGAGGCCCCCAGCATTTCTGCGGTGGTGCAGCATTTGGCCCAGCGTGACATGCTGCCCGCCATCTACTTCATCTTTAGTCGGCGCGGATGTGACATGGCCGTGAGTGAAATGCAGGGCCAAAAGCTGATTACAAGAGAAGAGCAAGCGTCTCTAAAAGCGCAAATTGATGCCTTTTTAGAACGCAATCCCGAAGCTGCCCGCGCTGGACAGGTTGAGCCGTTGTATCGGGGCATTGCCGCCCACCATGCCGGAATTTTGCCCGCGTGGAAGGTGCTCGTTGAGGAGCTATTTCAACAGGGGTTGATCAAAGTGGTGTTTGCCACAGAAACGCTGGCAGCCGGAATTAACATGCCGGCTCGCACCACTGTCATTTCTAGCCTGTCGAAGCGGACGGATCGGGGGCATCGCCTGCTCAATGCCTCAGAGTTTTTGCAGATGGCGGGGCGGGCCGGACGACGCGGAATGGATGAGCGGGGCTATGTGGTTGCGGTGCAAACTCGATTTGAGGGCGCAACAGAAGCCGCTTATCTGGCGACCGAAGGCCCGGATCCGCTCGTGAGCCAGTTCACTCCGGGCTATGGCATGGTTTTGAACTTGCTGCAAACCCATACGGTTGATGAAGCGCGGGAGCTGGTAGAGCGCAGCTTTGGGCAATATTTGGCGACGTTGCACTTGCAGCCACAGCAGCAGGCGATCGCGGATATTGAAGCTGAAATTGAAATGCAGGAAGCGCAGTTGGCCCATGTTGATATGCCCCAACTGTTGCAATACGAAAAGCTGAATGAGCGCTTGAAGGAAGAACGGCGACTGCTCAAAATTCTGCAACAGCAAGCTATGGAAGTGCGATCGCAGGATTTGCTGACGGCCTTGCCTTATGCCATTGGGGGCACCATTCTCACCCTCAAGGGCAAGCATGTTCCGGTTGCGACCCCTTTGCCTGCCGTGTTGGTGAGTAAGGTGCAAGGTTCGGGCCAGTTTCCCTACTTCATTTGCCTATCGCGAGAAAATCGTTGGCAGGTGGTGACTGCGCATGATGTGGTAGGTCTGCATGCTGAGTTTCCCCGGATTCAGCAGGTCGATCATCTAGAAATTCCGCCAGAGCTGCCGCATAAGCCAGGACAGGCCCGCTCCGGTGGAGATGAGGCGGCTGCGATCGCCCAGCTGATTCCTTCTATTACTTCCGAAACCTACACCGCGCCCGAAGTTCAGGCCCAGCAAGAACGGGTCGAAGCCGTCGAAGCAGACTTAGCCAATCACCCGGCTCAACATTGGGGGAATCCGGCTCAGTTGCTGAAACGGGTGCGCCGACTCCAGCGTTTGCAAAATGAGATGGGCGATCGCCAGCAAAAGCTGGGCAGACATGTGCAGCGCTATTGGCAAGAATTTGTAGACCTGATGAACATCTTGAGTGAGTTTGGCTGCCTGGAATCGGAAAATGACAGCGGGCGTGTTGAGCCAACGATTCTGGGTCAAATTGCGGCTGCCATTCGGGGGGACAACGAGCTGTGGCTCGGGTTGGCGATGGCCTCTGGCGAACTCGATGCACTCGATCCACACCATTTGGCAGCGGCCTGTGCCGCGCTGGTGACCGAGGTTTCTCGGCCCGATGGCTGGACTCGATTTGACCTGTCTCGCGAAGTGGAAGAAGCGCTGGAAGGTTTGCGCAGTACGCGCCGCCAGCTCATTCGCTTGCAGCTTCGCTACCAGGTGGCGCTGCCCGTGTGGATGGAGTACGACTTCATCTCCCTGATTGAACAATGGGCATTGGGCCTGGAATGGACGGAACTGTGTGCCGGAACCAGCTTAGACGAGGGCGATATCGTGCGCATTTTGCGACGCACGCTCGACTTCCTCACTCAAGTTCCCTACGTGCCCAACCTGCCAAGCGAACTTAAGCAAAATGCAATTCGCGCGATTCAACTGATCGATCGCTTCCCGGTGAAGGAGGCAGTGGATTGACCTCCAAACCGATTGTGAAATTACGTTAAGCTGAACGTTGGGTGCGATCGCCTGTCATCCTTGTCCTTGGTTGAGGATGAAAGCGCCCAGCTTCCCGGCTTCATTTTCACGATCCGGGGGTGTTCAGTGAGCCCAGGTTAGGAGCAAATACGCATGGTGCAACTTGTCACTCAGGACATTGAGGCGATGCTAAAAGGGCAACGCGCCTACTTTGCCACAGGAGCCACTCGGGATGTGGCCTTTCGACTGGAGCAGCTTAAGCGTTTGCGGCAAGCCGTGTCTCAGCATCAAACCGATTTGGTAGAAGCGGTACAACAAGATTTGCGCCGTCCCACCTTTGAGGCGTACACCTTTGAAATTGGCGTACTGATGGAAATCGACTACGCTATCAAACACCTGAAACAGTGGGCCAAGCCGAAGCGCGTGTTCACCTCGCTGTTGCAATTTCCCTCGACAGCCAAAATCATTTCGGAACCGCTGGGTGTGGCGCTCATTATTGGCCCCTGGAACTATCCCGTTCAGCTAATGCTGTCGCCGCTGATAGGTGCGATCGCTGCGGGCAATTGTGCTGTGCTCAAGCCTTCTGAACTCGCTCCTCATACCTCGCGGGCGATCGCCACTCTCATCAAAAACACCTTCGACCCCGCCTACATTTCTGTCGTTGAAGGTGGCGTTGAAGCCAGCCAAGCGCTGCTGGCTCAATCGTGGGATCACATCTTCTTCACGGGCGGAACCGAAGTGGGCAAGGTTGTGATGCAAGCCGCCGCTCAGCACCTGACCCCCGTCACGCTAGAGCTGGGTGGCAAAAGTCCCTGCTTTGTCGATGCCGACGTAGACATTGAAAAAACGGCGCAGCGCATTGTGTGGGGCAAGTTCATCAATGCGGGACAAACCTGCATCGCCCCCGACTATCTTTTGGTCGATCGCCGCATCAAGCCTGCCCTGATCGATGCCATCTGTGCAACGGTGCGCCAGTTTTATGGCGATGACCCAGCACAAAGCCCTGATTTTGGACGCATTGTGAGCGATCGCCACTTTCAACGGGTTTCCCAGCTGTTGGCCAGTGGTAACACCATTCTCGGGGGCGAAACCAATGCCAGCGATCGCTACATTGCCCCTACGGTGCTCGATCAGGTCTCCTGGAATGACCTCGTCATGCAAGAAGAAATCTTTGGCCCCATTCTGCCCATTTTGGACTACGACAACCTGGATGACGCAATCGCCCAAGTGACCAAACGAGCAAAACCGTTGGCGCTTTACATCTTCTCGCGTGATCGCGCTTACCAGAAAACCATTCTGGAGCGTACTTCCTCTGGCGGCGTGTGCATCAACGACGTGGTGCTGCAAGTGGCCGAATCCAACTTACCCTTTGGCGGCGTTGGCCCCAGCGGCCTGGGTAGCTACCACGGCAAAGCAAGCTTCGATACCTTCTCCCACGCTCGTAGCGTACTGTACAAGTTTTTCCGATTCGACCTCGACTGGCGCTATGCCCCCTATGCCGACAAGACGGGGTTCTTGAAAAAGCTCATCAAGTAGCCCTTTTAGAACTGATGCACGTGTGGAGTGTGTCGAGTTTGAAGCACTCGATACACCCCACAAGCGTGCTTGATTTGGCGGGTTTGCGGAGTCCTGCGTTTCTGCTGAGCTCTCCAGCTCCCAATCCACACGGTTCATCTGGCGATCGCGATGGTCTAAATCACCACTCAACATGATTGCAATTATTGCAAGCTCGCTCTCTGTCTTGGGTCAAAGACGGATGGCGAGCCGCTTTGTTTTGCAAAACTTTTTGCACATAACGCGTAATTGTCGCGTAAGATACCGAAAATATTGGGTCAGGGTCAACGATTTTGGCTGGATGCCAAGTCGTGTTCCAGTAAAAATTCTGTCCCTCCTCACAGTTTTCTCATTTTTCCAGCCCATAATCTGAGAAATCTGTTAGAGATTTCAGTCTTACATACCCCATTTGTCAGATTTCCTTTGCTTGCGAAACCCATATCTTTAAGAGGATTTAAGCAATTTGCAAAGTTGTGCCATAAGGCGATCGCAACCGTTATAATCTTCAACATCAATCCTGAAATTTTGTTTCAAAACTTAACAATACAGAAATTTGCTTCATATAGGAGAGTCGTTATGGCAGGAGAGTCAACACAGGCCCGGTTAATTCGTTTCCTCAAAGATGAACTCGCGATTCCGGCGGCGTCTATTCAAGTTGCGCTCAAGCATCCCGAACAAGATTCCAACATGCTGCCCATGGTGCTGTGGCAGTACGGCCTCATTACGCTAGAGCAGCTCAACCGCATCTTTGACTGGATGGAGACGGCCTAAGCTTACGTTGCCAACGACTCTCTCTAAGGCAGGACCTGAGCGTCCTGCTTTTTTTGTGCATTGTAGGGGATAGGCGATCGCCATGGGCAGCCGATTGAGCAGCTCCAGCCTGCCGAGTTTCTCAATAGCCGTAACCTTCCTAAAACCAAGGGGGGATGAGGTTCGGATTTCCAGCCCTGAGAAGGAGCCAGCTCCACCCCTGCAAAGTTTTAAGATAAGTAACAAGGATGTCTGTACTACAGATTTGGAGCTTACGCATGGGTGCTGGGGGTGGAATACGACGCCCACCCGCACGCAGCTACTGTTGGTTCAGTAGATTATTCGTGGATGAATTGAGTGGACTTGCGTAAGTTCTGAGATTGTTGGGCTTCGAGAGTAGATTGCGGGCGTCACGTTTCCCACTCGGCGCTGGGTCAAGTTGCTGCGGTGTTGTCCTGGTTCGATATAGCCAAGTGCAACCACAAGTACCCGATCGCGATCGCGCTCTCTTTCCTTGCAGGCCACGGGTTCTATTTCTGAGGAGCATTCCCAAATGCCAGTAAAAAAACAACCAAGACCGCCGCGATCGCGCCTCTTTGGCACGGTTTTGTTGCTGCTCTCAAGTGCTTATTTAATTATTAGCTTGGTATTTCCGAGTCTGTTTGGGCCATCGGTTCCCCGGGTTCCCTACAGTCTATTTATTCACGAAGTAACCGAGGGCGACGTGGCTCGGGCTTCCATTGGGCAAGACCAAATTCAGTATCAGTTGAAAGATGAAAACGGAGAGCCTGGTGAAGTCTTTTCCACAACCCCCATTTTTGACCTGAACTTGCCCAACCTGCTTCAGGAAAAAGGGGTTGAGTTTGCTGCCATTCCCCCTGCTCGCGGCAACTGGTTTACCAGCCTGTTGGGATGGGTGATTCCGCCGTTAATCTTTGTGGGCATTTGGCAATTCTTTTTGGCTCGTGGCGGCGGTGGCCCCCAAGCCCTGTCGATTGGTAAAAGCAAAGCCAAGGTCTACTCGGATGAGGATGGCGGTCGGGTCACGTTTACCGATGTAGCAGGTGTTGAAGAAGCCAAGACCGAACTGGTCGAAATCGTTGAGTTTTTGAAAAATCCCAAGAAATTTACCCAACTTGGGGCGCGCATTCCCAAAGGAGTGCTGCTCGTTGGCCCTCCAGGAACGGGTAAAACCCTAATGGCGCGCGCGGTGGCGGGCGAGGCTGGGGTTCCCTTCTTTAGCATTTCGGGTTCCGAGTTTGTGGAGCTGTTTGTGGGGGTCGGTTCCTCTCGTGTACGAGACCTGTTTGAGCAGGCAAAAAAACAGTCTCCCTGCATCATCTTTATCGATGAATTGGATGCAATTGGTAAGTCTCGCGCCAGCAATGGCTTCTACGGTGGGAACGACGAGCGCGAACAAACCCTGAACCAGCTGCTCACCGAAATGGATGGCTTTAACGCGGGGGAACAAACGGTGATTGTGCTGGCGGCAACCAACCGTCCCGAAACGCTTGACCCGGCCTTGCTGCGTCCTGGTCGTTTTGATCGCCAAGTGTTGGTCGATCGCCCTGATTTGGCTGGTCGATTGGCCATTCTGGAAATTCATGCGAAATCGGTCAAACTGGGCGAGAATGTTGATCTAAGGGCGATCGCTACCCGCACTCCAGGCTTTGCCGGAGCCGATCTGGCTAACCTAGTCAACGAAGCGGCCCTATTGGCTGCTCGTAACAATCGCCAAGCAGTTGCCCAAGAAGACTTTGCCGAAGCCATTGAGCGAGTTGTGGCTGGTCTGGAGAAGAAGAGCCGCGTGCTCAACGAAAAAGAGAAAAAGATTGTGGCTTACCACGAAGTCGGTCATGCCATGGTGGGTGCGCTCCTATCCGGCACCAACAAGGTTGAGAAAATCTCGATTGTTCCGCGCGGTATGGCGGCACTGGGCTATACCCTGCAACTGCCAACCGAAGATCGCTTCTTGCTCAGCGAAACTGAGCTAGAGGGTCAAATTGCAACCTTGTTGGGAGGGCGATCGGCAGAGGAAATTGTGTTTGGCAGCATTACCACTGGAGCCGCAAACGACCTGCAACGCGCCACCGACCTGGCTGAGCGCATGGTAACGACCTACGGCATGAGCAAGGTGTTAGGTCCCTTGGCCTATCAGCAAGGGCAGTCCAACAATTTCCTGGGTGGCGAGATGGGCAATCCCCGTCGCATGGTGAGCGAGCAAACCGCCGAAGCTATCGACCGCGAGGTCAAAGGCATTGTGGAGACGGCGCATCAAAAAGCGCTAGATATCCTCGCTCAAAATCGCGACATTTTGGAGGAGCTATCGACCAAGCTGCTGGATCGCGAGGTGATTGAAGGGGCAGAACTGCATAGCTACCTTGAGCGAGTGCAGGGGCTCAACCACAAGGTTGCAGAACCTGTGTAATATCTGGGTTAGATGGCGATCGCGACTGCCCGTGAACCGCCATAATTGCTAGAAAAGAGCCTTTAGCATTGCTGAGGGCTCTTTTAATTTGCGTGGCAAGCCTGTTGGAGCCTGTACTTGCTGAGGGGAAAATCAGGTGGGAACTTCGCTCATAGGCTTTTACCTGCGATTTCCCTGAACTACATGTTTGACCGTGGTTAGGCTTTCAAGCGAGATAATGCCGCGTCGTTGCCCCTTTTGATTGGACATACCAAGCGAAATGGGCATTCCTCGTGCGGGGTTGCGATGAAATCGAGGCGATGTGTTGATGTACGTGACTGCGCTATTGATGCGCCGGGCAAATTCGTAGCTTTCGGTATAGGACTCGGTCGCTAAGCAGTCGGCGTGTCCGCTGCTGTAGGCATTAATCCACAGGATTGCCTCATCCAAATCATCCACTACTTTAAATAAAATAGTGCGATCGAGGGAAGCTCGAGACCATTGAGTATCTTCGGCCAGGATGAGGTCAGGAAATTCAGAAACCAATGCCTCATCTCCCCGAATTTGGAATTTTGCCTCTCGAAGCGATCGCCACAATCCCTGCAAAGTCGTCAGATCCTGATTGCGATGTACCAAAACTTTTTCGATCGCATTTACCGGATCGGGCTCACCTTCATAGCTGTCCAAAACCATCCATCGAGCAGTCTCCAAACTGCCCGATGGCGACCAATATAAATAGCAGTTTCCAATGGCCGTTTTCAACACGGGAACCGTTGCTTGCCGCACAACCTGCTTCACCAAACTCGTGCGCCCATAGGGAATCACCAAATTGATGTACTGCTCTTGCGTAATCAACGGTTGCACCAGATCCCCTTGATCCGGGGGAATCATCCCCACACAGCCCAAGGGCATCCCCGCTTCTTCCAGCGCAAACTGCAGTGATTCTGCGATCGCCTGGTTGGAATGGCTCGCCTCACTGCTGCCCCGCAGCACCAAACTGTTGCCCGTACGAATGCAAAGCCCCGCCGCGATCGCCCCCAACTCAGGAAACGCCTCATAGACGAGCGCAATCACTCCCAACGGCATCAGTTGACAATACGTATGCGCATTCTCAACCTGAAACGGAGTATTGAGTAACTGCTGCACTGGATCGGTTAATTCAGACAACCGCTGCAAAATTTGAATGGCACTGTTAAGCCGTTCTGGAGTTAGCTTCAGCCAATCCAGCACCAAATCTGGCAGGGCCATTTCGCGCCCAGTTTCCAGATCCATCGTGTTGGCTTCCAAAATTTTGTCGCGATCTTCCTTTAGTGCCTTCGCCATCATTTGCAGCGCAGCACTACGCTCAGTCCCTTCAATGACGGCCAGGTCGAGCGATGCTCGATGGGCGCAGCGCAAAACCTCAATCCAGTCAGGAACAGAATTCAAGGAAGGATTACCAATCACGAACGTCTACAAGCCAACCAAAGCATAAAAACTAGCATCATAGACAGAGCCAGCGCTGCAATCACCCGAAAAGTTACACTTGAGCTTAGGGGCGACTGCAACGTGGTCACCAGCAGTAAAAACACCAACCCAAAGATGATGAGCAGCGTTAGTGGAATGTAGCCTCGGCTCAGGTTGGGATTCACAGAAACCCACTGATGCCCTGTCCATCGCCATACCCGCTTGTAAGGATAGTTGGTAGATAGCTGCTCAATGGAGTGACCGCTGTCTTGCACGACAAAGATTTGCTGACATCGATCGCACCCAAATGCCTCAGTCAACGCGATCGGAACTAACCGCCCACGCCGCCGACATGGGCAGGGATATTCGTCACCAAGGTCAATTTTTTGGGGCTTTTGGGTTTGCACAACGATGAGAATGTTAAGAAGTGAGGAGGCAAAAACCTGGGATTTATTTGAACGTTTGGGGAAGAAACCAGTCCGATTCTACCATTCCCCTTCTGAGGCGCTATCCTTCTCAGGGTTTCCTATCGATACTTTATACAAAACGCAAGAGTCTTGCTTGGAAAATCCAACCAGAGTCAGAGAACACGGTCCTACTCAAAACTGACTCTCCACCATGAACGATGGCTGTACACAATCGGTTTCATGTAAGTGCGCGAAGAAATTGCACCCCAAACGAGCAGCCTGAACTGAATCTTTTCCCTAAACCCATGAATTCAGGCAACGTCATTTTCAGTGCAAGCCGAGCCTGACCGAAACTTAAGTGATCAAGCCTGAGAGATAGACTGCTCAAAAGCGGGTAACGCGATTCGAACGCGCGACATTCACCTTGGCAAGGTGACGCTCTACCACTGAGCTATACCCGCATCATTTTGGCTCTCTAGCCAACCGCTCAGCAACTGCTTTCAAGGCGATTTCACATTGAAAGCGGTTAATCTGAAAGCGGGTAACGCGATTCGAACGCGCGACATTCACCTTGGCAAGGTGACGCTCTACCACTGAGCTATACCCGCATCACTTGCGCTTCTGTTTTGCATTTAGCGCATTAACTAGAATGCCAAAGTTATCTGCCTCTGTCAATACTTTTCAGCCCATTTGTTCAGGAAAAGGTGAGAACTGGCACGATGGGCTGAAAAGAGGTGTCTAGGATGAGGCTAGTCGGCAGTGTCGGCAGCGGCACTTTTCAACGAAGGCATGAGGGCAGGATTGCTGGCAGCCGCGATCGCCCCTTCTCGCCCCTTGGGGCTGGCTGCATAGATTTGGCGCATGAGGCTACCCATCTCAATGGCACTCATGGCAAATTCCCAGCCCTTATTGCTCTTAATGCCTGCCCGCTCTAGCGCTTGCTGTAGCGTATCGGTCGTCAGCACTCCAAAAACAACGGGAACCCCAGTTTGCAGCTGAGTAGAAGCAATACCCTTGGATACCTCGCCTGCCACATAGTCAAAGTGAGGAGTTTGCCCCTTGATCACAGCCCCTAAGCAAATGATGGCGTCGTAGCGTCCCGATAGGGCCAATTGCCGCGCCACCATGGGAATTTCAAAACTGCCAGGAACCCAGGCGTAATCGACCTGCGAACCTTGGGGATCGGGGTCAATGCCGTGCCGCTTCAAGCAATCCTGACAGCCTTCCAACAGTTTGCCCGTTACTAGGTCATTGAATCGGCCAATGACAATGGCAAACCGCAACGGTTCTGCCGCAACAAAGCTTCCCTCAAACACTGCCATGCACGTTGCCTCTCATTACCGTTTTGAACGTTAATCCAGAAATGCGAAAATGGGCGCTACATATGCGCCGTCACAAAAAATCGCCCACGTTGATAGCAACGATCTGGGCGACAACATTTTAATCAGTTAAACAACTAGGTAGTTTAGTGCTCCAACCAGAATCACCAAACCTACCCAAGCCAGCGAACCCAGCAGAATTAGGCGCTTAGATTGATCCCAATTCTGAGGAGAGGCGTAGGCAACTGGAACTCCAATCACCATGGCAAACGACATGAGCACCAAAGCGGCAAGCGCAATCTGGAACAGAATGGTCATTACTTTCCTCCCAACGAAGCAAAGGGCGTCTTTAATCTAAATGGATTACATCAAGATTTTTTTAATAAAAAGCCCCAGTAGTTAAGCTATCAGAAATCGACCCCACGCGGGATGTTCTCTGACAAGATTGAGACAAGACGTGTTTAGAGAGGGGCTAGGATTTAGGGGCTAGGGGCTAGGATTTTGGGGCTAGGTTGGCGGTCGGCATACCGATTTCAAATATCTGTCAATTACTTGCTAATACAGATGATTTGGCTGCTCACTCTTACCTCAAACTCACTCCAAACTGCTTGTGCCTCAGTTGCTGACGTGCTCTGACGTGCTTTCCATCTGTTCCGAACTCCTCGCCTTTAGTCCCTGACTCCTCCCTAGCCCCTAATCCATAGTCCCTAGTTCCTAGCCCCTTCTCATGGATCTCATCCTTTGCCACACCACTGCCGATTTCGATACGCTGGGCGCAGCGGTAGGGTTGACGCGGTTGCATCCGGGAGCCCGAATTGTATTGGCGGGTGGGGCGCATCCGGCGGTGCGTTCTTTTTTGGCGCTGCATCGGGATGAGTATGCCCTGATTGAGCGGCGGGCTGTCAATTCCGATCGCATTCGAACGATCTATGTTGTAGATACTCAATGGCGCGATCGCCTGGGTAAAGCTGCAGAGTGGCTAGATTTGCCCCATGTAGACGTTTTTGCCTATGACCATCATCTCGAAAATGGAGGCGACTTGGGCGCGCAGCGGCATCAGGTTGAGCCTGTGGGAGCCACAACCACGCTGATTGTGGAGCAGGTGCGACAGCAAGGGCTCACGCTGAATCCAATGGAGGCGACGGTGATGGCGTTGGGGATTCATGTGGATACGGGGTCTCTTACCTATGACCATACAACGGTGCGGGATGCGGCAGCGCTGACCTGGCTGATGGAACAGGGGGCCAATGTACGGGCGATCGCCGACTATGTAGAACCTGGCCTCTCTCCCCAACTGCAAGACTTGCTCACCGAAGCGCTGGATACGCTCCATACCGAAACGATTCAGGGATATACCCTGGGCTGGGTCATGCTGAAGGTGCCGGAATATGTACCGGGGCTATCGAGCTTGACCAGCCAGTTGGCAACGCTGACCGAGTGCGATGTGCTGCTGCTGGCTGCGCGCTATGGCCGATCGGAGCAGGGCGAGGAGCGGGTGACGGTGATTGGGCGATCGCAAGGAGCAGCCCTAGCCGATGCGGTGAACCTGAGCCAATTGTTTGCGCCGATGGGTGGAGGTGGACATCCCAAAGCGGCGGCATTGACCGTGCGATCGCGCAATCCGGGTGAGGTGATGACTCAGCTCCTTAAGCAGTTGCGCAGCCAAATTCCCCATCCACCTACAGCGCGGGAGCTGATGTCGTCTCCGGTGCGCACCGTTCGGCCCAACATTACCATTGCCGAGGCGCAGCGCATTTTGTTGCGTTATGGGCATTCGGGGCTATCGGTGGTGGATGAGCAAGATCAGCTTGTGGGCATTATTTCGCGGCGAGACCTGGATATTGCCTTGCACCATGGCTTTAGCCATGCGCCTGTAAAGGGGTACATGACCACCAATTTGCAAACGATTACGCCTGATACCACCCTGCCTGAAATTGAAGACCTAATGGTGACCTACGATATCGGACGGTTGCCCGTGCTGGATGGGCACGATTTGGTGGGCATTGTGACCCGAACTGACGTGCTGCGGCAGTTGCACCAGCAGCAGATTGAGCGCGACCCCGATGCCAGCCTGAAGCGCCAGCGCTATTGCCCAATGCCCGATGCCGTATGGGATATGTTGAGCGATCGCCTGGATGCTCACCTGTGGCACGTGCTGATGCGGGCGGCAGAGTTGGCTCAGGAGCGGGGCTGGCAGCTCTATATGGTGGGCGGCTCTGTGCGGGATCTGCTGCTGGCAGATGGACGGGGCAACGGAGCGATCGCCAACTCCCACGGCACTCCAGCCTTGCTCATTCCCGATATTGATCTCGTGGTGGATGGGTTTCATCAATCGGCAGATCAGGCGGCTGGGGTTGAGCTGGCTCGCGCCCTTCAGGATGCTTATCCGGCGACTCGGTTGCAGGTGCATGGTCGGTTTCAAACGGCGGCTCTGCTGTGGCATCACGATCCTGTACTCGATTCCCTGTGGGTGGATATTGCAACGGCGCGAACGGAGTTTTATCCTTACCCGGCGGCCAATCCCGAAGTCGAAGCTAGCTCCATTCGGCAAGACCTGTACCGTCGCGACTTTACCATCAACGCCCTGGCCATTCGACTGACGCCGCCGCGCCAGGGAGAACTGCTCGACTTTTTTGGAGGCTTGCTGGATTTGCAGCAGCGGCACATTCGGGTGCTGCATACCAACAGCTTTATTGAAGACCCAACGCGCATTTACCGGGCGGTACGGTTCGCGGTGCGACTGGGCTTCACGATTGAACCCCAAACCGAAAACTATATTCGCCATGCGATCGCCAGCGGAGTTTACCTGCGGGCTCACCAAGAGGGAACCCGTGCGCCAGCGTTGCAAACGCGGCTCAAGCGAGAACTCAAGTACATTTTGGAAGCGCCCTACTGGCGGCGAGCCATGCGTCGGTTGGATGATTTGGGTGCGCTCACCTGTCTTCATCCCACGTTGGAACTGGATGCGAGGCTGTGGCGACAGATGCAGCTGGTCGATCGTGGGTTGAAGCGCTTCTCCCAACCTGAAGCGGCTCCTGCATTAGAACATTGGCAGGTGTTACTGGAGTTGGTGATTGCTCACTTGGCAGCCGAGGTGCGCGGTGCCGTGGCGGAAGGATTACAGCTTGCCGCAGATAGCATCACCCGATTGAGCCAGTTAGCTCAAACGGAGGCGAATATTGCGACCCACTTGGCCCAGAGCGATCGCCCCAGCCACGTGACCCAAACCCTGAACGCCTACGATGTGCCAACGTTGGTGCTGGTGGGTGTGCGCAGTTCTCGCCCTCAGCGCCGCCTCATTTGGAAGTACATGATCGAGTGGTCTCAAGTGTCTCCTCTGCTGAATGGCAACGATCTCAAGCAACTGGGATACAAACCTGGCAAGCAGTTCAAGCCAATGCTCGATGCCGTACTCAACGCCACCCTGGATGGAGAGGTGCGATCGCGCCAGGAGGCAGAAGCATTTTTGACAGCGCGGTTTGGGCCACCCAATGAACCTCCGGCCTGAATGATTCGGACTGACGCCAGCCCCCACCCACAACATTAGGGCGCAAGTTCTATTGAAAGCAAACCTGGCAATCTCCCGTGCCCCATGTTTTCGGGTTTCCAAAGCCGAGAGTTTGCGTTATGAGGACATCAACTCTGAGGTTTGAAGCTCAACTCAGAATTGCATCTCTCACTCTGGGCTTTTTCCATCGTTTCCATAATCGCGCTAGCATAGGTTGAAATTTGTTCTTACGTTTTTGAGCAGCCGCAACTATGGCGTTAACACTGGGGTCTTCTTTGCAAGCAGGGCGATACACCCTTGAAGAAACACTATTTGTTGACGACTACTGCACGACGTATCGGGCCACACAGCAAGAGTCCGATCAGCCTGTCGCGCTACAGGTGTTGAATGCGGTGGGTGCCGACGCGACCCCAACCGATGGGGATGAGGCGGAGAAATTCAACCCGCTGCAACAAGAGTTTTTGGCGACTGCGCGCGATCGCATACATCATCCCTCATCCGACTTTCCCACCGTGCTGGATAGCTTTGTGGAGCAGGGTTTGCCCATCGTTGTGTTTGAGTATGAGCGCGATCGCCCGATTCCGAGTGTGAAAGATTGGTTGCCATCACTAGAGGTGGTTAAGGCTATCGAAGCGCTCCCCGCTCCCAGCCCTCTTTCATCGGAAACTGACGAGAGTCCCGTGGTGGATGCGCATCAGGCCAGCCAGCCAGCCACCGAGCCAGAATTGGCGATCGCCCCACCTTCCCCTGCAGAAGCGCCCGAACCAGGGCTGACGACTCCATCTGTAGCAGCCACATCGGAGCCTGCGCCAGATGCGATCGCCACTCCCACCACGACTCCGACCACCGTGCAACCGACCCGAGAACAGATCGATATCGATCGCCAGTTTGCTGCCGCCCGAGCTGCCGCGGAGGCGGCTCCCCATTCATCCATTCGGGTAACAGTTAGCCCTCGGCCCAGCATGGTGCAGCGCTTGGCGATTCCCCTAGGGTTGGTGCTAACCGCGGCCGTCACGGGTGGGGCGGGTGCGGCGATTGGGTGGCATTTGCGCCACGGAGAGGCGGCATCGGACGGGGTGCCAATCCTTGGGCCGCTGTTAACCAACGAGCAAGCGTTTCCGCCGATCGAAGGCTGGCCTAGTCGGTCTGGCTCACTGCGCGATCGCCCCGAGATGGAGCCGAAGCAAAGCCGCCCCAGAAGCCGTTCTACGGCAGACTATATTCCTATTTCCGAAGCCCCAATTTACTACGATCGTCAGCATCGGATGCGGGCAACGCGAGAAGCTCCCACGGAGTTTGTGGATGAGAGCTTACCGCTCGATCCCGTGCCGCTCTATCGCAATACGGCAGCTCCCCTGTACTCCGCTCCAGAGTCGAGCGATGAGGAGCCTGTTCTATCCGATCCGATAGCGACCGATGACATGCCTACAGGAGAAGAAGACGCGATCGCCCCGAATGCTGCAGAAGCCCCTGTTGCTGCACCTCCTGCCCCATCCAAGCTTGGTCAAGAGCTGCCACTAACCCCGCCCCCTGCCCCGGTTGCCGCACCTCCTGCACCCGCTGCACCCGCCGCTGCACCCGCTCCACCGCCAGCGCCCACTGCCATCGAGCCTCAGCCAGCGACTAGCTTGCCGCAGTAAAGGTCTCATCATTGCAGACAGGAGCAAACAAGCGCCATAACCCAGAGACCCTCGCTTAGCGAGGGTCTCTGGGTTATGGCGCTGTCATCCCGTCCAAACTAGCGATTATGGCGCGGCCTCAAGATATGCATCAATGGGTAAGCAGGAGCAGACCAAATTGCGATCGCCATAGGCATTATCAACCCGAGCCACCGCAGGCCAAAACTTGTTGTCACGCGTCCAGTCCGAGGGATACACCGCCTGCTGACGTGAGTAAGGCCGATCCCACTCATCCGCAATCACGACTGCCGCCGGATGGGGAGCATGCTTCAACACATTATTTTGGCGATCAGCTTTACCCTCTTCTATTTCCCGAATTTCTGCTCGGATGGCGATCATAGCCTCGCAGAAGCGATCTAGTTCCGCCAGAGACTCACTTTCGGTAGGCTCTACCATAATGGTGCCAGCCACCGGCCACGACATCGTCGGCGGATGGAAACCATAGTCAATCAGCCGCTTGGCCACATCCTCTGCTTCAATGCCCACACTCCGCTTAAAGGGGCGCAGGTCAATAATGCACTCGTGAGCCACCAGCCCGTTTTGCCCCTTGTACAGCACCGGAAAATCATCTTCCAGCCGCTTGGCAATATAGTTGGCGTTCAGAATGGCCACTTCTGTTGCGCGGGTGAGGCCCTCAGCGCCCATCAGCGCAATATACATCCACGAAATGGGCAGAATGCTGCTGCTGCCCCAGGGAGCAGCGGAAATAGCTCCAATGTTTGATGGGCCTGTGCCCAACGGCACCACGGCATGACCCGGCAAGAACGGCACCAAATGTGCTGCCACGCCAATTGGCCCCATTCCTGGCCCGCCGCCCCCATGGGGAATGCAGAAGGTTTTGTGCAAGTTGAGGTGGCACACATCCGCGCCCAAGTCCCCAGGACGGCACAACCCCACCTGGGCATTGAGGTTTGCGCCATCCATATACACTTGGCCGCCGTGCTCATGCACGATCGCACAAATTTCTTGAATCGCCTCCTCAAACACTCCATGGGTAGACGGATAGGTGACCATCAAGGCTGCCAGGTTGTCGCTGTGTTTCTCGGCCTTGGCCCGTAGATCGGCCACATCAATATTGCCATCGCGATCGCACACCACAGGCACCACCTTCATTCCGGCCATCACAGCACTGGCTGGATTGGTTCCATGCGCCGACTCGGGAATGAGGCACACCGTCCGGTGTGTATCCCCCCGCTGGAGATGATATTCCCGAATCACCAGCAAGCCCGCATATTCACCTTGAGAACCGGCATTGGGCTGGAGGGAAATGGCGGCAAACCCTGTAATCTCTGCGAGCCATGATTCCAACTGGCGGAACATGTGCTGATAACCCTGAGTTTGGTCAAGCGGGGCAAAGGGATGAATTTGCCCAAATTCGGCCCAGGTCACAGGAATCATTTCCGATGTGGCGTTGAGCTTCATGGTGCAAGAACCCAGGGGAATCATGGCTGTAGCCAGGGACAAATCCTTTTGCTGCAAGCGGTATAGATAGCGCAACAGCTCCGTTTCGGAATGGTAGCGGTTGAAAACGGGATGGGTGAGGAACGGCGAGGTTCGGCGCAACGGTTGTAGGGTGGCTGTTGCTGGATGAGGATTGGCCGATAGCGCTTCGGGGGTAGGGCCAAATAGGGCGATTAAGTCGCGTACATCTGCTGGGGTGGTGGTTTCGTCGAGGGTCATGCCAATAGCGCGATCGCTCAGTTGTCGCAGGTTGATCTGGTTGGCGATCGCCTGTTGCATCACTTCAGTTGCATTGGAAACCGAAACCCGTAGGGTGTCGAAGAAGGGTTCGTGGCCTAGCTCATAGCCTAACTCGGTGAGTCCGTTGGCGAGGGCTTGGGTGAGCTGGTGAATGCGGGTGGCAATGCGCTGCAATCCCTGCGGGCCATGGTAGACCGCATACATTCCCGCCATGATAGCCAGCAGCACTTGAGCCGTGCAGATGTTGCTGGTGGCTTTGTCGCGGCGAATGTGCTGTTCTCGCGTTTGCAGCGCTAGCCGTAGAGCTGGATTGCCCATGGCATCTTTGGAAACCCCCACCAAGCGACCAGGAATTTGGCGCTTGTAGGCATCTCGGGTGGCAAAGAAAGCGGCGTGGGGGCCACCGTAGCCCAAGGGCACCCCAAATCGCTGGGTATTGCCCACCACAATATCGGCTCCAAATTCGCCCGGTGGCTTCAAGAGCGTTAACGCTAACAGATCTGCTGCAACGGTGACCAGGGCTCCTGCTACATGGGCGCGATCGCACACCTCGGCATAGTCATAGATGGCCCCATCCGTAGCGGGATATTGCAGCAAAATGCCAAACATGGAAGCATCGGGCTCTAGCTGGCGATGGTCGCCTACCACGACTTCAATGCCTAACGGCAGCGCTCGGGTTCGCACTACATCAATGGTTTGGGGATGGCAGGCTTCCGAGACCCAAAATACGTTGGCCTTCCCCTTGTGGAGACCGTAGCTCATGCTCATAGCCTCGGCGGCGGCGGTGCCTTCATCCAATAGCGAGGCGTTGGCAATTTCTAGGCCCGTCAGGTCGGTCACCATGGTTTGAAAGTTCAGCAACGCTTCCAATCGGCCTTGCGAAATTTCGGGTTGGTAGGGGGTGTACTGCGTATACCAACCGGGATTTTCCAACACGTTTCGCTGGATTACGGGTGGGGTGATGGTGTTGGCATAGCCCATGCCAATGTACGAGCGAAAAACCTGATTTTGGCTGGCGATCGCCTTGAGTTCTTGCAGTAGGGTGTACTCATCTTTGCCTGGACCCAGGTTGAGCGATCGCTGCAGCCGAATTGCGGATGGCACTGTCGCGTCAATCAAGTCTTTGAGGGAGGAATAGCCCAAGACTTTGAGCATGGCGTCTACATCCGCAGCCGATGGGCCAATGTGGCGTGGCACAAAATCATCGGGGGGCTGTAAATCGGCAATGGTGACGGTGGGGGCGATTGCCCCATCATTTGCCTGGGAAGACTCGCCCGTTGCCCCATGGGACACAGGAGATGTCTCACTCACAGGACGATTAGACCCAACGTGCGAAAACGTAGAAGACTCAGGCGACATAGATGAAACTTGGGTAATAGGTTGGCTGAAAGCTTGGTTTAAAAAAGATTTGGGGCAAATCTAGCAATCTCTACCGTTTGCTAGAGGACAAATCCCTCTCCCTATTATGAACACGACTTCGCAGAACGAGCCTGTAGAGCATTTTCCCCTGAGCAAAGATTGGCGATCGCACCGGGAACCCCAGGAGAGACCAGCCCCGTTCGCTCTGGTGTCAGCGAGTCCAGTAGGTTCAGCGTGGCTACGAAAAAGCAAAACCGCGTGCAGAAGAGAGGATTTCCATCTGCGCACGGCCAAGCTTGATGATGAAGTTTGATGATGAAGCGAGTTGATGCCTACAAACCGATAGGGTGGATTACTCGCCTTCAACCTGAGCTTGATACTCATCGGCAGACATCGCATCTTCCAACTCATCGGGATCGGAAACCTTGACCTTGAGCAACCATGCCTCGCCATAGGGATCGTCAGCCAATTGTTCGGGAGAATCCAGCAGGGGATCGTTGCGGTCTACCACGGTGCCCGTCACCGGAGCTTTGAGGTCTTCAACAGCTTTTACCGATTCGACGGTGCCAAAGGTTTCGCCCTTTTCCAGTTCTGCGCCAATATCGGGCAGCTCAAGAAATACAATATCCCCCAGCTGGTCAACCGCAAACGCCGTAATGCCAATGGTGGCAATGTCACCATCGAGTCGGGCGTACTCATGGGAGTCCATGTATTTCAGGTCATCTGGATATTCAAAAGCCATAGATACCTACCAAGTCATGTGGGCCAAGGATGAGGTCTGGTGATGGGTCAGCCGCGATCGCAGCACATTTCATCATCGATAAACATACACCCTAAATCCTGATGCCACAACGAGTTTGAGCGGCGACTGTTTCTCAAGGTTTCTTGAATTCAAGTTCTTCATGGCCTCTGTGGGTGCCATGGCTACGCAAACTTGGCAAGGTTGGGCGTTACATGCCTGATCTGGGTGGTCTTTTAACGTTAGTTTCGTTTAAGGTCTTTTCTGAGGTTTTCGCGGTGCGAAAACCTCAGAAAAGACCATTTTTGAGTGCGCAACGCGCACTCAAAAATGGGCACTTCAGCTTATCTATAACTCACGTGTCTTTTAGGCTAGGTAGGGGCTTTTGTAAAAAGGCCGCTTCACTACGGTTGCGGGAAAATACTTGCCGCGAATTTCAACATTCAGGGCTTGGCCAACTTTGCTCAACGTTGCCGGAACGTAGGCCAGAGCAATGGGATATCCCAGGGTTGGCGATAGGGTGCCACTGGTCACCACTCCAACGGGATCGCCCTGATGCAGCACCGGATAGTTGTGTCGAGCAATGTTGCGTCCCTCCAACTGCAGCCCAACTAACCGCCGAGGGATTCCTTGCTCTTTTTGCCGTTCAATCACGGGGCGAGCGGTAAAGTCGGTAGCTTTGTCGAAATGCACCAACCAAGACAGCCCCGCCTCAAGTGGCGAGGTCATGTCGTCAATATCTTGTCCGTACAGGGCCATGGCCGCCTCTAGGCGCAGGGTATCGCGGGCACCCAGTCCGCACGGAGTCACCCCCAACTCTAGGAGCGATCGCCACAGCTTTTGGCCTGTTTCCACATCGACCATCACCTCAAAGCCATCTTCTCCGGTGTAGCCAGTCCGCGCCAAAAAGCCTGGATGGCCCAGCACCGTTCCCTGTATATGGCCAAATCGTTTTACGGCTGACAGGTCTTCATCGACAACCTGCTGCAAGGTTTGTACGGCTTGTGGCCCTTGTACCGCAATCAATGCTTGCGATCGCGACACATCCTTCAGCACAATATCGCCACTCAAATGGTTCAGCAGCCAGGTTTTGTCCTTGTCGGTTGTGGCTGCATTCACGATGAGCTGCACCCGGTCGTTTCCGTTCCAAGAGCCTTGATAGTACACAATCAAGTCATCGACGATGCCACCCAGCTCATTGAGCAAAACGGTGTACTGCGCTTGTCCACGTTGCAGTCGGCTCAAGTCAGATGGAACGAGCGTTTGCAACTGTTGAATGAGACCTGCTCCTTCCAGCACAAACTTTCCCATGTGCGAAATGTCAAACATTCCCACACGTTGGCGTACGGCTTGGTGTTCTTGCAAAACACTGCTGAACTGCACCGCCATTTCCCAGCCTGAAAACGGAACCATGCGACCCTTGTGGGCGATCGCCAATTCATACAGTGGAGTCCGAAGCAGAGAGGCAGACATAGAGGTATCGCAGATATGAACGTATTCTGTACTGTTACGCTATCACTCCCAGGATAGATCTTGCGTAGGAGTTATGCCGTAAATGCGTTTTGGTAAACCGAGTCCACAAAAAGCACTTTAAAACCTGTCGGATACCGTAAAAAAGGTCTCCATTCTGCTGTGGTCAAAGACCGTCAGGGAAAGAATGCTTCAAAATGGGAGAGATGCTCTAAAGGAAAAGCACCATGCGAATGCTGCACACCATGTTGCGGGTTGGCAACCTAGACGAATCACTGAACTTTTATTGTGATGTGCTAGGCATGAAGCTGCTGCGCAAAAAAGACTACCCCAGCGGAGAATTTACTCTTGCGTTTGTTGGCTATGGCGACGAATCGGATCACACCGTGATCGAGCTAACCTACAACTGGGGAACCGATGCCTACGACTTGGGTAATGGATATGGCCACATTGCCTTGGGAGTGGATGACATCTACGGTACTTGCGATGCCATTAAAGCTCGTGGTGGCAAGGTGACCCGTGAACCTGGCCCCATGAAACACGGCACGACTGTGATTGCGTTTGTGGAAGACCCCAATGGTTACAAAATTGAACTGATTCAACTAGGTACTCAAGGTTCTGAGCAGAAGCAAGAAGCAACGGCAACGGCTTAGGAGCCAGAACGAAATGCTATGGCTGCGGTAGGGGCTTGGTATTGCCAACCCCTGACCGGGCAAGGGATCGCATCGGTTCACACCGGTTCGCACAGATTTGTACAGATTCGCACAGATTGTTAATTCCGGTTCCTCCAGTTCAAATAGGCCCAACCGCGAAGGAAAGGGGTTTAGATTCTTTCCACCTCCACCATAGGAGATATTTTTTTCCTCTACCGTAAGGCATATAAAACAAAAACGAGACAACTAGTTTCAACTAGTCGTCTCGTTTTTTGGAAATTTAGCTGGGATCGCGAGGATTTGCCACAGCGGTCGGTTGGGGCAGCAGCCGTTATGGCTTCACTCGGGGATGCGACTCCATGAGCGATCGCACCTGTTCGGCATGGTAAGAACTGCGAGTCAGCGGCGACGACACCACCTGTAAATATCCCAACGCTTCGCCATATTCGCGCCACGCATCAAACTGCTCTGGCGTGATGAAGCCCTGAACCTGCAAATGTTTGGTGCTGGGCTGCAAGTATTGGCCAATGGTCAAAATATCGCAATCCACCGATCGCAGATCGCGCATCACCTCGCGCACTTCGTCATCGGTTTCGCCCAAGCCCACCATAATGCCTGACTTGGTGTAAATCCATGGGGCAATTTGGTGCGATCGCCGCAATAGCTCCAACGTGCGCGCGTACTCTCCCTGAGGCCGCACCCGACGATACAGCCGGGGAATCGTTTCAGTGTTGTGGTTCACAACCTCTGGGCTGGCCGCCAAAATAATTTCCAATGCTTCCCAATTGCCACACAAATCGGGGATTAACACTTCGATGGTGGTGTGAGGCGACACGTTGCGGATGGCAGCAATGCACTTAGCAAACTGATGGGCACCACCATCCGGCAAATCATCCCGATTAACTGAGGTAATGACGACATGGTTCAGCCCCATGCGGCGCACTGCTTCGGCCAAGCGAGTTGGCTCGGTGGGGTCTAGCGGTTTAGGCTTCTTCTCAAAATCAATATCGCAATAGGGACAGGCCCGGGTGCAGGCTGGCCCCATAATCAAAAAGGTGGCCGTTCCCAGGCTAAAGCACTCTCCAATATTGGGACAGGAGGCTTCTTCACAAACGGTGTTTAGCTCCAGATCTCGCAAAATGTCTTTGACATTGCCCACACGCTCCCATTGAGGAGCCTTCACCCGCAACCATTCCGGCTTTTTTGGAGTAAACGTCACGCTTTTTGCCCAAGAGAAACTGAAATTTGTCACTGTTTATTTTAGCAATCTGCGCTAACGCAAACATGCTGTGTGTTGACAAGGACGCTAAACCTTCAAAAAACCACCGAACTCTGTAAGTTTTAGTGATCGGTAGCTCTGGTTTTTTTTGATGAGGTTGGGAAAAGGCGTTTACCTCCTCAACGTCCCTTAAAAGATGGTTTTGATAGATTTGCGAGATGACTCGAATCTATTTTGATGAATGGCCAGGTGTGATAGTCTAGATAGGTGATAACGGGATGTAGCGCAGCTTGGTAGCGCACTTCGTTCGGGACGAAGGGGCCGTGGGTTCGAATCCCGCCATCCCGATTTTTGGAAAAGCAGCTTGTCTGGGTATGGGGCTGGATGGTTGTTTAGGCTTTCGATGTCTAGCCCACCATGGTTTTGTGGCGATCGCGGGTTGGTAGATTTCGATTTGGTGGATTTCGATAGGGCTCTTATTGCTCTTCCGGGGCAAAGAGGGGAATTTCGATCACAAATTGGGTGCCTTTGCCAGGAGTGGAGTCGCACCACAGATTGCCGTTGTGGTTTTCGGTAATGATTTGGTGGCTAATGGAGAGGCCCAATCCGGTGCCTTTGCCCACAGGTTTGGTGGTGAAGAAGGGATCAAACAGGCGCGATCGCACCTCTTCGGGAATGCCAGCGCCGTTATCGGCAATCACAATCCGAGCATTGTGAGATTCGGTGATGGTGGTGTGAATTTCGATAACGTTGGGCTGAGCGGTAATGTCTTGATAACTGCGGCCTTGGTTACTTTCTTCCAACGCATCAATTGCATTGGATAGCAAATTCATAAACACCTGATTGAGTTGGCCGCCGTAGCATTCCACTAGGGGCAAATCGCCATAGTGTTTGATCACCTGAATTTCGGGACGTTCTGAGCTGGCCTTGAGCCGATGATGCAAAATCATCAGCGTATTGTTAATGCCATCGTGAAGATTGACAGGGGTATAGGCGGCTTCATCTAAATGAGAAAAGTTGCGCAACGACACCACAATTTCTCGAATGCGATCGGAGCCAACCTGCATCGACTGAAAGATTTTTTTCAGATCTTGGGTCAAAAAGGGGAGGTCGATCGCGTCCAGATCGGCCTGTAGGGTGTGGGGCGGGGTGGGGTAGTGTCGTTGGTAAGCCTGAAGTAGCCGCAATAGGTCTTGGGTGTATTCGTACATGTAGGTGAGGTTGCCATGTACAAAGTTCACGGGGTTGTTAATCTCGTGGGCAATGCCAGCGACCATTTGCCCCAGGGCCGACATTTTTTCGCTTTGAATCATTTTCCCTTGAGTTTGGTGCAGCTCAATGAGGGTTTCTTGAAGCTGCTGGTTGGTGGTTTGCTGTTGGGTGAGCAGCTGTTTTACAAACTGCATGTAATAGTTAAAGGTTTCCGCCAAAATGCCGACTTCATCGTGGCTGGTGACGGGAATGCGCAAATCAAAGTTGGCATCTTGGGTGGATTGCTGCACCGTTTGGGTCATCGTTTCGATTGGGCGCACAATGGTGCGGGTGGTGCGCCATGCCAAGATTCCGGCGATCGCCCCGGCTAGCAACATACTCACCACAATAATGAGCTTCTCTAGCCCTTGAGCCGTTTCCATCACATTGGCGGCTCTTGACTCCTGGTTTTGGGCGACTTGAATGAGGGCGAGTACATCGGCTTCGCTTTGATCCAGACGCTCGGCATGTTGCTCAATAATTTGGTGCAGGGTTTCGTGAGGAGATGGCAGAGTTAGGGCTGCTTGAATTGCTGCTGCCTGCTCGTTCAATTGCTGGTTGTAACGCTCTAGCACCTCGGTAATTTGCGATGGTTCCTCTGCTGCAATCCAGGTTGGGTCATCGGCCAAAAAAGCTGCTAGATCGCGTTTCAATTGCTCGACTTTGGCAAGGCTGACTTGCAAGCTCTCAGCTTCGCGCTGCATGGCGGTAGGGTTGTCAATTAACGCAAGACCCCTGGCTCCGTGGAGTTGTGCTCGGTTTGCGGCTTGCTCAAATTCGCTAAGTAGGGTGGCTTGCACCTGGGCATCGGTGAACTGAAACACACCTTGGCCTTGAATGTAGTCGGCCACCAACAGGCCCGTCATTGCCCCAAAAAAGCCCATGGAAATCGCCCCTGCATAGCCGTAGATAATCTTTTGGCCCAGGGGGAGTTGATGCAGCCACTGCTTCCATGCGGGATGGGCGGATGGCGGCAACTTGGCAGATGGGGGCTTCTCGTTGGCTGGGTGAGATGGCAGCGACGAGGCGGAGTAGGGGCGACTAGGTGGCATCTGCGCTCAGCGTTGGTTTGAGGATTGGTGGGGATATTTCAAGATTAGAACCATGTTTCCCAAACAGATGGGCTTGCTGTTTAAATTTGCACGGTTGCACAACAAAATCAGCAAAATAGCTGAAAAACGTGAACCTTCAATGATCCGCTAGACACAAAGCGGGTATTTATGCTTGCTACGCAAGCTTGAGTTCGCACGTTTATCCCCAACAAAAAAGCCGCTCTACCTTCTAGTAATGAAGATAAAGCGAGCGGGGCGATCGCACTTTGCGGTTTTGAAATGCTGGTGGATGGCTATCGCACCAGCACGGTCATGACTTTGCCGTTGGCAAATGGTGCGGGAATGATGGGGGTGAATTTCACTCGGTCACTTACCAGCTCTTTCACCATCATTTCATTCATAATGTGAACGACTTGCTCTCGCGTGCCAATAATCCAAATCTGCGGCTTGTCGGCCTGTTGCGTGGGCAACAGGTCGTTAAACTCTGAACTCATATTTTGTTCCTCGCTAATGCAATAGAAATGTGTGGAAAAGAAAAAGCTTAAGGCGTGGTTTCCTAACCACTTGTCAGCATTAGCGAGGTGAAACATAATCGATCCAGCCTAGCTCCTGCCCTGTTCAGGAGTCAGGTTAGCTGGTTAGGCAGTGTTGCAGCACTCCTAACTAGCGTCCTCACCTTAAGCTCATCTTTGGTTAAAATCACCGAAACGAATTCCGGTATCGCCCACAATAAAACAAAGCGACAGGAGATCACAAGTATCACCTGTCGCTTTGTCATCATTTCTTGATCTTTCAGCCAATCTATCCAACCAACTCCGCAACCGACATAAAAATATGCGGAAAAATTCTTGCGATTTAACGTGAGCGGCATATTATGCAGATTATTTCTGCATAAGCATTAAATTTGGGATATTATGCCGAATCACTCTGCCTATCCACCCCAATTTAGGATCTTATGCAGAAATCTTCCGTCTATTAATAGTTATACGGCTTCCATTTGGAGTTAGGGCTGTCCACAAAATTCTCTGTCAGGCAATGATAATTACTTTTCTTACTTGTAAAGTATGGTTGTGTATATTATCCTTTGCGCTAATTGCAATTTTTGAATAATAAGTACGTTTTTGAAAATGTCCCAATTGTCAAGCATCGAAAAGAGGAAAATTGAAAAATTGTTAGAGTCAGCAAAGGGTAGGGGTTACATTCTTGATTTTTCAAACAGGACATTTAAAGAATTTATTATTGAAAGCGTAGATATGGATATCTACGATGACAAGTATGCCTACTTGGGTGATTCTAAAGCCAATCGTCTTAGAGCTTTTTGGGAGCAGGAGCCGGATCACATCGTCGGGAAACTAATCCTAGATTTATTGAAGTATCGAAAAACGCAAAAGCTCATGGATGGAATAGAGATAAGTCAGGTAGAGCAAACTCTATATGAAGACTGCTCTGAAATTTCAGAGAGACTAATGCAGATTGTAACTAAAGAAGAGACACTGACTGAGAAAGCTGCAAGTGTTATCGAAGAAGCTCAAACGATCTCTATCCTTCTCTTATCAGCTGATCCAACCAATGCTACTAGGCTAAGAATCGGGGAAGAGTTAAGGGAGATTCAGGAAAAGCTCCAATTAGCTAGATTACGAGAGAAATTCAAACTTGATCAGAGGATGTCTGTACGACCAACAGATATTAGTCAAGCATTGTTGGATATACAGCCGCATATCGTACATTTTTCAGGTCATGGCACAGAGAGTGGTACGCTATGTTTTGAAAATAGAGTAGGAGAAATTCATCCAATAATGCCTGATGCATTGGCAGCATTGTTTGAACAATTCGCTAGTCAAGTATGTTGTGTATTGCTAAACTCCTGTTACTCAGAAATTCAAGCTGCTGCTATTGCTGAACACATTGATTACGTTATCGGGATGAATAAAGCAATTGGTGATCACGCTGCTATAGCCTTTGCAACAGGCTTTTACCAAGCACTGGGGGCAGGTCGTACAATTGAAGAAGCCTATAAATTGGGGTGTGTTCAAATTAGATTACACAGCATCCCCGAACATCTAACTCCCGTTCTTATTGAGAAAGGGAAAGGCCCAGTGCAGTTAGCCGTATAACAATCTGCTTGCACCCGACCGTATTCAGGGTGCTAGTTAGGTGTGAAAGATTCGTGGCGGCGGGTGAAGCAGACCGTTAGGCTGCTTACGTTTTGGGTGAGGACAGTAGTTTGAAGCCTACCTGGCGGCATTTGAGATGAAGTTGTGTAAAAGGTTTTGAGTGAAGCAGTATTTCTTGGGTTGTTACAATCAGTCGAAGGAACCAGTTAAGCGTTGCAATTCACATGCTATCCCTAGCTCATCACTTCCTTACGATGGCTTATAACAATGCCTGGGCAAACCATCGCTTATTGAAAGCCTGTTGTGGCCTTAGTCAAACTGATTTTGTTGCGACAAGAACAAGTTTCTTCCCCTCAATTAAAGCCACATTAAACCATCTATTAACAGTTGATTGGTACTACATTGATGCATTCGAGCGAAGCATAAGAAGCGATCCGCCCAATGCCGAGGCTTGGAAATTTTTCGAGCCTGAAGAGCCGTTTGACACCTGTGCAGAACTACACCAGGAACAACAAAAAACGGATGAACGCCTAATTACATTTTGTCGGTCAATGACAGATGCGCTTATGGCTGAACCAGTGAGCATCCCAAGATCTGATGGAATTCATGCCGAGCAGAGGTCGCGCCTGCTTGCCCATCTCTTTCAACACCAGATTCATCATCGTGGACAAGTTCACGCAATGCTTGCAGGAACACCCGTCAAGCCGCCTCAACTGGATGAGTTCTTTTGTGCTGATGAGGCCCAATTGCGAGAGCCTGATTTTCGAGAGCTTGGGTTTTCCGAACAAGAAATATGGGAGCTTTAACCATGAGGCAAGTTGTGGTCAGCAGTTGGCGCATCATATCAACAGCGCTGCTCTGGAACATATCAAGATAGTTGTTGCGTTGCAAAGGTTATTTGCAATCCGGTGAGCGCGATCGCTCGACTGTTAACCTTTAATAGTGGTTATGGTCACTTTTGAGCGAGTGTTGGAGATGGTTTGAACCAACGGAAGACAACGAATGAAACACTGGATTGGCAGTCCCCCAGAACTGGGAAGGCGTGGGCGAATGCAGGATATTTGCCACGGTTCAAACACCCGCTGAGGGCGATCGCCGATCAGGTTGATGGGATAGTGAGAGATTGGATAGAGGAAAATTTGAGGATAACCTTAAAACGTGAAAACAATCTGTTTCGTGAACTATGAGCACACTTGAAAAAGCAATTCAAATAGCAGCGATCGCTCACACAGGGCAAATAGATAAAGCAGGAGAAACCTACATTCTGCATCCACTCAAAGTGATGATGCGAGTCGAAACAGAAGCAGAGAGAATTGTTGCCGTATTGCACGATGTCGTAGAAGACAGCGATTTCACCTTAGAAGATTTAGAAAAAGCAGGGTTTTCCCAAGAAATTTTAGAAGCTGTTGATGCATTGACGAAAAGAGCCGGAGAAACAAGGCTTGATGCAGCAAAAAGAGCCGCACAAAACAAAATTGCCCGTGTTGTAAAACTGGCAGACAATGCAGAAAACTCAGACTCAACCAGGATTAAAAAACCAACCCAACGCGATTTTGAAAGATTAGAAGAGTACGCAAAAGTGCGTGAGCTATTAGAAAACTTCCAACAACCATAGAAAAGCCCCATCTTTCGCAAAGAAGATGGGGCTTTTTGCTAGGACGAGTAAACGCAAACGAGCGGCTTAGGCAACCAGGCTAGGAACCTTGGTGGGAGCAAAGTACTCATCTTGCTCTGCCCGGAGGCGATCGCACAAGCGGCCTTCTGGCAATTCCACATCGTCGTAGGTCAGCACCTGGTCTTTGGGGATATCGTGCTTGAGGCGGCACCCTTCCACCAAGCCCATCGGCAGCAAGCGCTGTTCGCGAGTAATATCCGCCCGCTCACACTGGCCATAGGTCATGTAGTAGCCAATGCCATCCAGCGTTTCGCCCGCCTTCAGGTCAATCTTGGCCGTTGCCACCACATCCACCACAGGCCCACCCAACGGAGCCAAAATCACATCATTCAGCAACACCACCCGCGCCACCGACAGCGGCACCTCAAAATGGCAGAGGTGATAGGGATGGTAGAAGCTGTACAGTGGGCCTTCACCCAGCTTGTACAGGTTCAGGTAATGCTGCTGCTTGGGATCATCATGGCTGGCGAAGACGAAAACGCCAGGGCCGGGACGCACACCCACCACATAGTCCACAATGCCGCCCAGTTCCTTCAGCATGTCCACGTCGTACATCTTGGTCAGATCATCCACGTGGCCCGTGTAGTTGAGGCCAAACTGTTCAATCAGTGCCTCTTTGTTACGATTGAAGTCATAGCCCAACATGCCGCGCTTGGCGATAGTCATGCCCGTACCGTTGGCTACGATCGCCTGCTCAAACGAGATCTTGGTGCCATCGGCAAAGCTGGTCACCATGTGGGCTTTTTGGCCCCACTGCTTGGCAAATCCTTCCTGTGTGGTTGGGTTGCGGTAGGGGTCTTGCAAACCCTTAATGTTGCCGCAGAGCAAGGGAGTCAAGCCCAGGCTCTTGACATAGCGGTACAGGTTCATTTCCACACCGGGCTGGTCGCCATCGCAGGCCGTCAAGATCACCCCTTCGCGATCGGCATACACCTTGAGGATAGGGCCAATGGTGCTATCCATCTCGGCGTTCATGAGGATAACGTGCTTTTTGTGGGCGATCGCCTCCAGCACCACATGAGCCCCAAATTCGATGGTTCCCGTGACTTCCACCAGGGCATCAATGTGCTCAGCGCGGCACAGCAGCATCGCATCATCGGTAATGGCGTAATTCCCTTTGGCGATCGCATCTTCCAGCTCACCGACCGACTTCACCACCACCACATTTTCGATGCCAGCCTGATTGTAGGCAAAGCGAGCTGCCTCAATATCTCGGCTGTAAATTGCGACCAACTCCATTCCTGGAACCGAGTTGGCAATTTGGTTAGCAATGCCCCGGCCCATAAAGCCAGAACCAATCATGCCCACCCGGACCGGATTACCCGACTCGGCCCGAGCTTTTAGCGCGGTATCAACAATGATCATGGCTCACTACACTCCTACTGCAACAGATTCAAACGGAGCCCAGGCGGCATCCTTCTCCGAAATCACAGTGACCTCCATCGGCCACTCAATGCCAAACGCCGGGTCGGCATAGTGAATGCCCCGCTCATAGCCAGGGGTGTAAAACTCACCTACTTGGTAAATCACCTCGGCGTCATCCGTCAACGCCTGATATCCATGGGCAAACAGCTCTGGCACATACAGGGCGCGGCGGTTGTCTGCCGACAGCTCCGCACCAATGTGCTGCATGTAAGTGGGCGAATCGGGACGCAAATCGATAATCACGTCATAAATGGCACCCTTGGTGCAGCGCACCAGCTTGGTTTCGGCAGCAGGGGGAATTTGGTAGTGCATGCCCCGCAGGGTTCCGGCCTTGTGGTTAAACGACATGTTGCACTGCGCCACGCTGGACTTTAGGCCATGCTCCTCAAACTCTTTCATGCAGAAAGTGCGAGCAAAGCCGCCGCGATGGTCTTCACGAATGTCAACATCAATGATGAATGCGCCTTTCAGCTTGGTTTCGGTAAAGATCATGGCTTGCTCCAGAAGAAATCTTGGTCAATTTGCTGAGTGCGAATCAGGTACTCCAGCTGCTTCAGGCGGGTAAAGCCATTGGATTGAAAGACTTCCTTCGTCATATCAATTTGGCTAAACACCTTGTAGAGCTGTTCCGCACCCCGGCGCACATCCCACTCACACTTAAAGCCAGGAAGTTGGGTGTTGATCTTCTCAAATGACACGCGGTAGCTGCGGTTGTCGGCTCCGTTTTCGCCAAAGCTGACGGTGCAGCCGGGGAAGGTTTCTGCCACGATTTCGGCCAGCTCTTTCACCCGGTAGTTGTTTGCGGTATCGCCCACATTAAAGATTTCGTTGTGAACGATATCGCGGGGTGCTTCCAAGGTGCAAATGATGGCCTTGGCAATATCCAACGCATGCACCAGTGGACGCCAGGGTGTACCGTCGCTGGTCATGTTAATTTCCTTCAGCGTCCATGCCAACCCGGATAGGTTGTTCACCACAATGTCGAACCGCATGCGAGGCGACGCGCCAAACGCGGTGGCATTGCGCATGAAGGTGGGCGAGAAGTCGTCATCGGCCATCTTGCTCACATCCCGCTCCACAAAGGCTTTGCATTCTGCGTAGGCCGTTTGGGGATTGACCGGAGTCGTTTCATCAGTGTAGCCATCGGCTTTGGCTACCCCGTACACACTGCAAGAAGACATGTACACAAAGCGGCGAACGCCCGCTTGCTTGGCCAACTCTGCCAACCGAATCGAACCTTTGTGGTTGATGTCGTAGGTGATGGTGGGAGACAGTTGCCCTGTGGGGTCATTCGACAATTCAGCCATGTGAACGATCGCTTCAACTCCTTCTAGATCTTCTAGAGAAATATGGCGAATGTCTTTATTGAGGGTTTTAGCGGTGAGGTCGGTGCCGTTGTACAACCAGCCAACCTTGTAGAATCCGGTATCAACCCCAATCACCTCATGGCCACGCTCCATCAGCAGCGGAGCCAGCAAACAACCTAGATACCCTTCGGTACCAGTAACCAAAATTTTCATAATCGTCCTTATGCGTTAATGATTGCGCGTAAATGTTGCTGTTCAGGAATTTGCTCAACCACGGCCTTGCCAATTTCTAGGGATGAGGTGGCCGCAGGGGAGGGAGCATTGCATACGTGAACCGAGTTTTGACCTTTGATAATCAGGAAGTCGTCCACCAGTTTGCCGTCATTCATCAGGGCTTGGGCGCGCACGCCAGCATGGGTAGGAACCACATCTTCGGAGCGCACTTCGGGAATGAGCCGCTGCAAGCTTTGCACAAAGGCAGCTTTGCTAAACGAGCGAATAATTTCCTTGATGCCCTCGTCGGAATGTTTTGCGGCCAGCTTCCAAAAGCCGGGATAGGCCATCACCTCTGCAAAATCTCGCAGATCAAAGTCAGTTTTTTTGTAGCCTTCTCGCTTTAGGCTGAGTACCGCATTCGGTCCGGCGTGAACGCTGCCGTCAATCATGCGGGTAAAGTGAACTCCCAGAAATGGAAAGGCCGGGTTGGGAACGGGGTAGATGAGTCCCTTAACTAGATAGCGCTTTTCGGGTGTGAGTTCGTAATACTCTCCACGGAAGGGAACAATTTTGGCTTGGGGATCAACATTGCCAAGTTTGGCGATGCGATCGCTATACAAGCCAGCACAGTTCACCACCATGCGGGTTTTGAACTCACCCTGAGTGGTTTCAATCGTTTGCCCATCCGCCTGTTCAACAATGTTGAGCACGCGAGTATTGAGCCGCAGATCGCCCCCCTGCTGCTGTACGATTTCGGCGTACTTTTGCGTCACCTTCTTGTAGTCGGCAATGCCCGTAGAGTGAACGCGTACCCCAGCCAAGCAGTTTACATGAGGCTCATATTCCTTCACCTCGTCAGCCGTGAGGCGAGTTACCGGCACGCCATTCTGCAAGCCGCGCTGGTACAGGGTTTCCAGCATGGACAGTTCATGTTCCTCCGTGGCCACGATCACCTTGCCGCACACCTCGTGAGGAATATCGTGCTCCCGGCAGAAGTCCACCATCGACTGGCAGCCATCGCGACAAAACTTTGCCTTGTAGCTACCCGGCTTGTAGTAAACGCCCGAGTGGATCACACCACTGTTGTTTCCAGTTTGATGGAAGGCCCAGCTGCTCTCTTTTTCGAGAACCAGGATACGAGCATCGGGATATCGCTTTCCTAACGCCATCGCGGTAGAAAGCCCGACAATGCCCCCTCCAATAATTGCAAAATCGTACATGAAACTCGCCTCTATTGCGCTGTATCGCGAAATGAAAGTTGCTTGAGTTGAAGACGCTAGGCTGAACTAAACCGGGCCGCAACCAGGCCGCACAATGCCTAACAGAATGCCTGACAGAATGCTGAACAATCAGAGAAGTGGAGTGCGCGTTACCAAACCTTCCAGGGAGCTTCGTTGGCCTGCCAAAGCTTTTCCAGATAGTTCTTATCTCGCAGGGTATCCATCGGCTGCCAAAAGCCGTTGTGCTTAAATGCCGACAGCTGGCCCAAATGAGCCAACTTTTTCAACGGCTCTTGTTCCCACGTTGTGTCATCTCCTTCGATGTGGTCAATCACTTCAGGCTCTAGCACAAAGTAGCCGCCGTTGATCCAGGCTCCATCCCCTTCGGGCTTTTCGTGGAAGCTGGTAATCTTGGTTTGCTCTTCACCCAACACGATCGCCCCAAAGCGACCAGGAGGCTGCACAGCCGTCATCGTTGCTTGTAAACCCTGAGCCTTGTGGAATGCCAGAAGTTCGGTAATGTTGACGTCGGAAACGCCGTCTCCATAGGTGAAGCAAAATGTCTCATTGCCAAGATGCTCACGCACGCGCTTGAGTCGGCCACCGGTCAGGGTATTGGCTCCGGTATCAACCAACGTGACGCGCCATGGTTCTGCTTTACCTGCATGCACGTTCATTTGATTGAACCGCATGTCGAACGTGACATCGGACATCCGCAAAAAGTAGTTTGCAAAAAACTCTTTGATGACGTAGCCCTTGTAACCACAGCAAATGATGAAATCATTGATGCCGTGGGCGGAGTAAATCTTCATGATGTGCCACAGCACGGGCTGACCACCAATTTCCACCATTGGCTTTGGTCTGATGCTGGTTTCTTCGCTGATGCGAGTACCCAGCCCTCCTGCGAGTATTACAGCCTTCATGCAACTACTACCTCCAGTGAATGTTTAGGCCGCGCTCAACTCAATAACTTACGGGAATCTATAGGAACGTTAACAGTCCCCTGATGGGCAGGGTATAAAGCCTAAGTGAATATATGTAGATTTTGTGCAAAGATTAGGGCAAAGTGACCGAATTTAAGGATTTGAAACCCTTAAATTTTCAAAATATCAGAAAATTCACTGACAAGAGGTTTTTAAGAGTTATACATTACTGATTTTGGATGAACAAGTTTTAACCCTTTGGCTTTAAAGTTTGCTCACAAATAAAGCTCGCATCCAATTTTTATCCGTCAAGAGTATAAATGGGATGAGGTTGCCTATTGTTGATCAATCGGCAAACAGTTTTTAGGTGTGAAAGCCTTAGATTCCAGGCTGTTAGAGCTTGAGGGTATGAATTAGGCGTTCTAATTTTTCAAGGTTAACGATGATATCTCCCTGTTTTGATTGAGGGCCTACCGGCTCGCAAAACAGACAAGCGTAGGGAAATTGAAGGGAACTTGTGAGCTGAAAGAAGCTCCCAGTAAAAAATGCGCTAAATAAATCGATGATGACTGGTTTCTTCGTTGAAAAAATCATGTTCACCAGTCCAGAACCATGAATTCCTACGATTGCTTCTGCCTGAGAAAAAAGTCGAACCTCTTCACTAAATGTCAACTCTTCCAAGACGTATTTTTTGAAGCCTAAAGGGGAAAGGAGTTGCATCACGTCTTCTTCATTGACGATGCGTCGGCCTGATGCATTGCCTCGTGAAATAAAGATGCGACTGGAGTAGGGAAGGCTGCTGTCTTGTACGGACGGCAAGTTGTGGATCATGCGATCGCGCATCCACTGGTAGGCACTGGGGTCCGACCAGCGGGCCTGCCGCCGAAACGATGGCACCACCAGCCGATTTACCCGAGCGATGCCCCCTGTCCAGGGAACATAGTCTTCGGGTTGGTAGCCCAATAGCGCCAGCGATTCTTTTTGCCAACTTTTCAATTGGGCGTGGACCAGCAGCGTTGGCTTAATGCCAGTTCTCTGCTGGTATCGTTCCAGTCCTTCTAGCCGGGTTAAATTTTCTGCAAGCCAGTGTGCATAAACCTTGCGCCCCCATCCATTAACCAAGGAGCAGGCTGTATCTAGCTCGATGGTGGGCGATCGCAGCGAACGATGACTGAGGGTGCGTAGGGGCAGTGCCTCAAAGGAGGGGAACTGGCGATCGCTATTGGGCATCACCGTTTCCATTAAAATGGAGCGATCGCTGGCAAGGCCAACCGCCGTAGGGCCAACCAGATAAGCATTGGGCACCTCCGCCACAAAGGGCTTGCGTAGCGTAAAGCCTCCTCGTAGGGTATGAATGATGTCGGGAACTGCATCTTCCGCATCCATATAAGGCATCGACGGAAGAATCCGAAATTCTTCGCCAAACTCTTGCAGCCGATACATCTCAGGCTTGGCTATCATATCCTCGCGGGTGGTTACCCGAAGGCCAAACCATTGCCACAAACTGGCAAAAATGTTTTTACGAATTTGCTCGCGGGAAATAACCTGCTTGAGGGTTTCAACACTTTTGCGCTGAAAAGTGCTGAGCCACTGCGTTAGAACATCCTTGGCGGATGGGGTGGCATACCTCATTTCTGTACGCATGAGATGACCTACGAGAATTTACAGAGGGAATGAACAACAGCTCCGGTTCATGATGAACCCAAGGAAAAGCTTGAGAGATATACAGGGCATCATTTACTCGGCTCAGAGAAATGATGTGGGCAACGCACCCGTTTCAGCGTTAAGCTCAGAAGCGCTTGGAGATTCTGCATTTGCTGTCATGGTGGAATCATACTGGAGCCGTCCTTATTACCGCAGATTTACGGTGATGCCTACTTAATTTCTTTATAGAAGAGGCCGTGAATGATTAAGTTCGCATGAAGCAGCCGCTGCGATCGCCTTAGGGGCTGCTCTTGAAGCGTCTAGGGAGGTCACCAGAGCGATATCATCACTTATGGTAAGCAAGCAGCTCGATGGATTTATGAAGATTCGGATTGGCAATGGCTATGATATTCACCAATTGGTGCGCGATCGCCCCCTCATTCTTGGCGGAGTTGCCATTGAGCACGAGCTAGGGCTGCTGGGGCATAGTGATGCAGATGTGTTGACTCATGCCATTATGGATGCCCTGTTGGGTGCGCTCAGTCTGGGAGATATTGGCCACTACTTTCCCCCTACCGATCCCCAATGGAAAGGAGCCGATAGCTTGAAATTGCTGGCTCAGGTCAATCAACTCATTCGCGATCGCGGTTGGGAAATTGGCAACTTAGATACGGTCATTGTGGCAGAACGGCCCAAACTTAAGCCCCACATTGGCACCATGCGCGATCGGCTAGCCAGCGTGCTCAATCTTGATCCCGATCAGGTGGGTGTAAAAGCCACCACCAACGAGAAACTAGGCCCTGTTGGTCGCGAAGAGGGTATTGCCGCCTACGCTGTTGCTTTATTAACCGCAGATTGAAATAAACCGCAGATTCACGCTCTGAATTCACCTGTAAAAATATCCTCTTATTCTTCTACCTATCTTGCAATGTCAACCTCCTCCGAACAGCCTCAGCATCTTAGCCAAAAAATGTTTTATCAAGGCCGCAAGTTTGCCTTTGATGTGTCTCGTTTGCGGTTGCCCAACGGGGCAGAAGGCGAGTGGGAGTGTGTACGGCACCCGGGTGGAGCATTAGCGGTGCCCGTAACACCTGATGGTAAGTTTGTGCTGGTTCGCCAGTATCGGTTTGCGGCAGAGCAGCGCTTGCTCGAGTTTCCGGCGGGCACCGTTGAGCCCAATGAAGACCCCTTTACCACGGTAGAGCGCGAAATTCAGGAAGAAACGGGATTTCGTGCTCATCGCTGGCAAAATCTGGGGCAGTTTTACCTGGCTCCCGGTTACTCCGATGAAATTATCTACGCTTATTTGGCGCTGGATTTGGAACCGCTAGAACACCCCCCGGCACAGGACGAAGATGAAGATATTGAACTTGTGTTGATGACGGCACAAGAGCTGGAGCAGGCAATCTTTCAAGGTGCCCCCATTGATGCAAAGTCGATTTGCAGCTTTATGCTGGCGCAAAAGGCACTCCAGCAATCTGCAGATGGATGACGGGCGATCGCACGAGTTCAACCCAAGCCTTCTGTGATGGGTTTGTGAATGGAAGAGTGGATATTTTTCCGCATACTAAAACGCGCGAAGCTGCGATGTGTTTGTGGACGAAACAGCGAATCGCGTTCTACACATCAAATGTCCCAATCGGAATTGGCTGGATTGAACATCAGTTCTAGCCAGAGCAACCCTGACCTACAACAGTCGGGATTTACAATGGGGATGACAAAACACTACCCAAAAATGATTGGGAACTTTTGAAAGATACTTAACGCTAAGAGTTGGAAAGATAAGGAAGTTTAGCCATCAGAAATCGGGCAGGCTTTTTCATGCTGGCTTGAGGGCTGCAATTCGCGCTTTAGCCCACAGTTTTCGTGTTTTAGCGCACAGTTTTATGGCCCAAGAACGTGGTTCAGTGTGCCGATGTAATTGTCAGCAAGCGATAACATTCATGTCGCTTCCGTCAAGGGTGTGGCAGCAACATATTAAAATATGTGATTGGCTTGATATTCAGGATTAGTCAACCCAATTATTCTGATTGCCAGTGATCGCACGATGAAAGCGCGATCGCCTGCGTGGTTTTGTCGCCCGCAGAGATGTTTCAGATCTGCCTTGCCCCACCGTTCGTCTACCTTCTACAAGTGCCCAAGCTTTACTTATGACTTCCTCAATTCGTTTTTTGATGTGCGCTCCCGATCACTACGACGTGGATTATGTAATTAATCCGTGGATGGAGGGCAACGTTCACAAATCATCGCGCGATCGCGCCGTTGAGCAATGGCAGGGGTTGTATCACATCCTCAAAGATCGGGCAATTGTTGACCTGGTGAAGCCCCAAAAAGGTGTACCCGACATGGTATTCACCGCCAATGCGGGCTTAGTGCTAGAAGACAAAGTGGTGCTCAGCCGCTTCTTTCACAAAGAGCGCCAAGGCGAAGAACCGTTCTTCAAAGCCTGGTTCGAAGAAAACGGCTTTACCGTTTACGAGTTGCCAAAAGATTTACCTTTTGAAGGTGCGGGGGATGCCCTGCTCGATCGCGAAGGCCGCTGGCTGTGGGCTGGCTACGGTTTCCGCTCGGAGCTTGATTCCCATCCCTACCTAGCTAAATGGCTGGATATCGAAGTGCTGTCGCTGCGCCTGATGGATGAGCGCTTCTACCATTTGGATACCTGCTTTTGCCCGTTGGCTGATGGCTATCTGCTCTACTACCCTCCTGCGTTTGATGCGTACTCCAATCGGTTGATTGAAATGCGGGTGCCTGCGGCTAAGCGCATTGCCGTGGATGAGCTGGATGCGGTGAACTTTGCCTGCAACGCGGTCAACATCAATCACACCATTGTGATGAACAAGGCCACCGACGAGCTAAAAGAACGGCTGAACACGCTGGGCTTTGAAGTGGTAGAAACGCCTCTGACTGAATTTTTGAAGGCGGGTGGTGCGGCCAAGTGCCTAACCCTGCGTACGACTGAGCCGCTCATGCCGTTGCATCATGCTGTGGCCACCATCGAAAGCCGGGTCATTCAGCTGGAAGGGCATTTGCTCGATTCTGGCTTGATCAACCGTGCGCTGGATTTGATTGTGGAAGGGGGCGGCAGCTTCCAGGTGTTGAACTTTCGCCTGGGCGAACAGCGCAACAGCACCTCCTCTGCCGAAATTCGCGTGACGGCTCCCAGCCATGATGTGATGGAAAAAATCATGTCGCAGCTGATTGATATTGGTGCGGTTGCGGCTCCCCAGGAGGTGTGCGACAACCCGCTGGAAGTGGTGGATATGGACGGGGTTGCGCCTGATGATTTCTACGTCACGACGATTTACCCGACCGAGGTACGGGTGAACTGTGAGTGGGTGCGGGTGCAAAATCAGCGGATGGATGGCGCAATTGTGGTGAGCCAAACCCCCGAAGGCCCGGTGGCCGAGTGCAAGCTCTTGCGCGATCTGAAGCAGGGCGATCGCGTCATTGTGGGTGTGGAAGGGATTCGCACCGTTCGCAAGACGGAATCGCGGGAGCAGCGCACCAGCAACGACAAAGAGTTCAGCTTTATGGGCTCGGGTGTGTCGAGCGAGCGCCGAGTCGAACTGGTGGTGGAGCAAATTGCCTGGGAACTGCGCCAAATTCGCGATCGCGCTGGCAAGGTCGCCGTGGTGGCGGGGCCAGTGGTGATTCACACTGGCGGAGCCGAACATTTGTCTCAGCTGATTCGAGAAGGCTATGTGCAGGCGCTGCTGGGGGGCAATGCGATCGCCGTTCACGATATGGAGCAGGCCATGCTGGGCACCTCGCTGGGGGTGGATATGAAGCGGGGCGTGTCGGTGCGGGGTGGTCATCGCCACCACCTCAAGGTGATCAACAGTGTGCGGCGCTGCGGCAACATTGCCAATGCGGTGCAGCAAGGCGTGATCCAAAGCGGCATCTTTTATGAATGCGTCACCCACAATGTGCCATTTGCTCTGGCGGGCTCCATTCGCGATGATGGCCCCTTGCCCGACACGGAAATGGATTTGCTCAAAGCGCAGCAGGATTATGCCCGGTTGATTCAAGGTGCCGATATGATTCTGATGCTGTCGTCGATGCTGCACTCCATTGGAGTAGGCAACATGACTCCCGCTGGGGTGAAGATGGTGTGTGTAGACATTAACCCCGCCGTGGTGACCAAACTGAGCGATCGCGGCTCGGTGGAATCGGTGGGTGTGGTAACCGATGTGGGCTTGTTTTTGAGCATGCTGACCAAACAGCTCAATCGCCTAACCCGGCGCTTCGATTTGGCACAAACCGTGTAACTGGATTCCTCAACGGCGATCGCGCCCATCGTTCTCGCTTAGCCAAGAGAACTTGAAAGAAGCAAGAGCTATCTTGCTTCTTTTTTTTCGGCCATTTCACCCGACTAAACTTTCCTAAAGTTCATGATTTCTCGTTTCAAATCGGGAATACTAATCATGTTGACGCATCAGTACAGGCTGCATTCATCCCTCCTAAGTCATAAATCACCGAGACAGTTAGTACTAAAATTTGCGGATTTAGTCTATGAAAATTGAACAAGCGCTATGGTCACAACTCAACGGATGGGTGCCGTCGTCAATGGGTGATCTGGGTGCAGCGGCGCAGTTGGTGCTGTTGTTTGGTAGCCCGCAGGCGCTCCAGACCCAGTCTAATTGGGCCAATTTGCGGCAGCACTACTCCAATGCCCTCATTCTGGGCTGTTCCACCGCTGGCGAAATTTGTGATACCCGCGTGTATGATGAGTCGCTGGTGGCAACAGCCATTCAGTTCGAGCATAGCCAGGTCAAGGGGTATCAGCTTCAGCTCCAGCCTGGGGAAAGCAGTATGGACGTGGGCGATCGCTTGGGTCGGCTATTCGATCCCAACGGTTTGGTGCATGTGTTTTTGCTGTCGGATGGGCTTCAGGTGAATGGAAGCGAGCTGGTGCGTGGACTGGTGCCGCATTTGCCGCTGGGCGTGACTGTAACCGGGGGCCTATCCGGTGATGGCGATCGCTTTCAACAAACGTTGGTGTTGCTAAATGACGACCCCCAGCCTGGACGCATTGCCGCTGTGGGCCTGTATGGCGATCGCCTCAAAGTTGGCTACGGTTCTTTGGGCGGCTGGATCCCCTTTGGTCCCGAGCGCACCATTACTCAATCTCGGGGCAATGTGTTGTATCAGCTGGATGGCCAGTCTGCCCTAGAGCTGTACAAAAAATACTTAGGAGAGCACGCCGCCGAACTGCCCGCCTCGGGGCTACTGTTTCCCCTCAGCCTGCATACCCCATCGAGTCAACATCGTTTGGTGCGCACCATTCTCTCCATTAACGAGGATGAGCAAAGTATGACCTTTGCAGGCGACATGCCCGAAGGCGCAACGGCCCAGCTCATGCATGCCAGCTTTGACCGATTAGTGGATGGGGCGATCGCTGCCGCAGAAACCTGTGCAACTGCAGGCCATCCATCGCCTGAACTGGCCATTCTCATTAGCTGTGTAGGCCGCAAGCTGTTACTCAAACAGCGGATTGAAGAGGAAGTTGAAGGCGTACGAGACATGTTGGGTTCGGGCACCGTTCTCACCGGATTTTACTCCTATGGAGAAATTGCCCCGTTTACCGCTGGGGCACCCTGTGAGTTGCACAACCAAACCATGACTGTCACCACCTTCACAGAACTTTCCTAACGCTTCCATGCAAGAACCGCACCGCTTGCTACAACGTCAAATCCGACGCTACTTTGGCAGCTTTGAACAAGTTCCAGAAGGCGTCAAACCGTTTATTGATGCTGTGAATGAGGCATATTGGCAAGCTGAGGGCGATCGCACCCGGCTAGAGCGCAGCCTAGAGGTCAGTTCGCAAGAGCTGCTACAGGCCAACACGGATATGCAAAACCTGTTGCAAACGGTTGAAAAGCAAGTTGAAGATCGAACCCTAGAACTACAGCAAGCTAATGCCGAACTAGCGCTGACCCTAAACGAGTTGCAACAGGCCCAACTGCATCTTGTGCAAACGGAAAAGATGTCGTCTTTAGGGCAGTTGGTGGCTGGGGTTGCCCACGAAATTAACAACCCCATTAACTTTGTTCACGGCAACATTACCTATGCAGCAGACTACATTCATCAACTGCTGCACATCATCGAGCAATACCAAAAGCACTATCCTCAGCCCACAGCGGAGCTGCAACAGGTGCTGAGTGATATTGATCTGGACTTTATTGCCAATGATCTCACCAAACTGTTGTCTTCGATGCGCGTAGGCTCGGAGCGCATTCGGCAAATTGTGCTCTCCTTGCGCACTTTCTCCCGCATGGATGAAGCCGAAATGAAGGTGATTAGCATCCATGACGGTCTTGAAAGTACGCTGATGATTTTGCAACATCGGCTCAAGCCGAGCAATGGCTTTCCCAAAATCAACATTGTGCGGCAGTACGATGCCCTGCCCGATGTGGAATGCTACGCCGGACAACTCAATCAGGTGTTTATGAATTTAATTAGCAACGCGATTGATGCATTGGAAGGGTGTCCCAAATTTTCCATGCTCAGCGCAGAGCAAACTGCGGCAGTTGGCACAAAGCTTCAGGATGGGGTGCCGCGATCGCACGATGCCATGACCTGTTGGGAAACCCCACAGCCCACCATTTGGATTCGCACGGAGATGATGGGGGAAGATTGGGTTGCGGTTCACATTGCCGACAACGGCATTGGAATTCCCGATGCGTTCAAGCAGCGCCTGTTTGATCCCTTCTTCACCACCAAGCCCATTGGCAAAGGCACCGGACTGGGGCTATCGATTAGCTACCAAATTGTGACCGAGCGCCATCGGGGTCATCTCATCTTTCAATCTGTCCCCAACGCTGGCACAGAATTTGTAGTCAAAATTCCCGTTCGGCAACGCCAGCGCGATTAGAGGTGCCCAGGTTCAACCTGGGTTTAGCTGGCATTGTTGAGCTGTACGGTAAAGGTTTGCCCTAGGGTCATCAGGCGATCGCCCGATACTAGCTTGCGTCCGCGCCGAGTTTCCACCACGCCATTCACCTTGACCTCGCCAGCCTGAATCAGGAGCTTGGCCTCGCCGCCCGTTTGCACCAGGCCCATCAACTTGAGGTATTGATCTAACTTAATGATTGCGGGTTCATCAGTCATAGGGCGCTCATTCATCAAAAACCTTTTTCCATCCTATTGACTACTATCCTATGGCTACTGGGCCGCTACGGAGGCTGGAATTTCCTGCTGCCAATCCATGGCTTGAGTGGAGGTAAACAGTGGAATGGATGCATCGGTGACTTCCAGCCGCACTCGCGATGTTTTGGCGAGTTGGAGCTTGGTCGAGGTACGGGCATAGAGCTTGCGGCCCGACGGTGTGATTAGGCTATATCGATACTCGCGACCCAGGAATTGGCGATCGCCGACAATGACATTTCCCTGATCATCTGCGATGGGAATGATCGCTTCTTGCCGCAGCATCAGTTCGCCCTGGTGCAGCCCTTCTTCCATCGCGTGAACCAAACTGGCATCAAATTGACCAATTTCTGTGTGCCAATGGGTGCCTTGGTGAATGGCCGGAATAAAGTTGGCCTGGGTCACAAATTCTGCGACAAAGCGCGATCGCGGCTGTTGGTAAATCTCTTCGGGGGTGCCTTGCTGTTCTAGCGATCCCTGCCGCATCACCGCAATGTAGTCGGCGATCGCCATCGCTTCTTCCTGGTCATGGGTCACAAAAATGGCAGACGTGCCTGTGGCTTTCAAAATCTCTCGCACTTCCTGCCGTAGATACAGCCGCACTTGCACATCCAGGTTGCTCAACGGTTCATCCAGCAACAGTAGGGCTGGTCGAGGTGCCAAGGCGCGGGCCAGGGCCACCCGCTGCTGCTGTCCACCCGATAACTCATGGGGAAACCGTTGCTCTAGTCCCTGCAAACCGACCAGTGCGATCGCTTCTTTGACGCGATCGCGCTGGGTTTTGGGATCAACTTGCTGCAAACCAAAGGCAATGTTTTGGCCGACGGTCAGGTGTGGAAATAGGGCAAAATCCTGGAACACCATCCCCACCGAACGACGCTCAGGTGGCACCATCCGGCCTTCGCAGGCTACGGTTTGGCCGGCTAGCTCAATCGTGCCATGTTGGGGTTGCTCAAACCCGGCAATCATCCGCAGCAGCGTCGTCTTGCCACAGCCCGATGGCCCCAATAGCGCCAACACATCTCCCTCCACCAGCGTGAGTGACACCTGATGCACCGCTGGATAGGCAGCCCCAGGAAACTGACGAAAGACCTGATCGAGCAACAGAATTGACGCAGTTGACATGGCGAACGTAGAAATCTGAAAAGTTGGTGGATGACCAGGCGAACGTGAGAGAATCAGCCAGGTGGTAGTACGGGCAACTTTATTGAGAGTAACATTCAATAAGTCCCGGTCCTGCCATTTTTATAGAGTTCGTTCAAACCCGATTAACCCATGAGGCTATCTCCACCCTCGCCCCGTTCGTCGAATCTGGCTGCCCTGCAGATTTTTTTCGATAAGCTGCGCCCAGATGGATGGACGTTGTTGGTTGGCGCGATCGCCCTACTCATTGCCTCGCCCGTGTTGGTTGTGCTGATGAGCCTCTTCACTCCCTCGGCCGAGGTGTGGCAGCATTTGGTTGAGACGGTGCTGTGGCGCTACATTGGCAATTCGCTTGCTCTGATGATGGGCGTTGGCATCGGCGTCATCACCATTGGGGTGGGAACGGCATGGCTGGTTACGATGTGTCAATTTCCGGGTCGCCGCTGGTTTGAATGGGCACTGTTGCTGCCGTTGGCGGCTCCGGCCTACATTCTGGCCTTTACCTATACGGAATTTTTGGAATACTACGGCCCGGTGCAAAGTCTTTTGCGACGGCTCATGGGCTGGCAAAGTGCGGCAGACTACTGGTTCCCCAATATTCGCTCGTTGCCGGGGGCGATCGCACTGCTGACGCTCACCCTCTATGCCTATGTGTACCTGCTGGCGCGGGTGGCCTTTTTAGAACAATCGGTATGCACCCTTGAGGCCAGCCGCAGTTTGGGATGTAGCCCCTGGCGGAGCTTTCGTCGGGTGGCGTTGCCCTTGGCCCGTCCGGCGATCGCGGGGGGAACGGCCCTAGCCCTGATGGAAACCCTGAGTGACTTTGGCACCGTGCAATACTTTGCGGTGGATACCTTTACCACGGGAATTTACCGCACTTGGTTTGGCATGGGGGAACGCGCCGCTGCCGCCCAACTCGCCGCTTTTCTGATGGTGTTTGTGTTGGGTTTAATTCTGACAGAGCAATGGTTTCGCCGCCAAGGCCGCTACTACCAAGCGGGGCGTCGCACGCAGTCGGTGTCGCGCTATCTGCTGACGGGCTGGCGGCAAACGATCGCCATCATGACCTGTGCGCTACCCATTGGTTTGGGATTTGCGCTGCCAGCGCTGCTGCTGGTGCAAATGTCGCTCAGTAATTTGGCGCAGTTAACGGATGGTCAATTTTGGGCCTATGCCCGCAATAGCATGCTGTTGGCCAGCACTAGCGCCGGATTGGGAGTGGCGATCGCCCTAATTATGGCCTATGGATTGCGCCTACGCCCTTCGGCAGGCATGAGCCTGGGGGTTCGCACGGCAGCCATGGGCTATGCCATTCCAGGTTCGGTCATTGCCGTTGGAGTGTTGGTGCCGCTGGGTCGGTTCGACAATGCGGTGGATGCCTGGATGCGAGCTAACTTTGGCATTTCTACCGGACTGCTGCTCAGTGGTACCATGGTCGCGCTCGTGTTTGCCTACCTCGTTCGGTTTTTGGCGGTCGCCTTTAATACGGTGGAAGCCAGCCTTGGCCGAGTCAAGCCTAGCCTGGATGATGCTGCGCGATCGCTCGGCCACAGCCCAACGGCTACTCTCCGCAAAGTTCATGCGCCTTTAATTGGCAGTGGTTTGCTGACCGCAGCTTTGTTAGTTTTTGTCGATGTGATGAAGGAACTGCCTGCAACGTTGATTGTACGACCCTTTAATTTGGATACTTTAGCGGTGAGAGCTTACCAACTGGCCGCAGATGAGCGGTTGGCCCAGGCTGCTCTACCCGCTCTTGCTGTGGTGGTGGTTGGAATTGTTCCGGTCATCCTGCTAAGCCGCCAAATTCAACGTCAAGCCTAGTTGCATCTTGTTGTCTCCCTGATATTTTCTCGTCGCTATGTTCAAACCTGTTGCTTTACTCTCTCTAGCGATCGCGCTTGTCACGTTGACCTCCTGCGCCGAGGCCGATCCCCGCGAATCTTTTTTAGAAACCAAAGAATGCCCTAGTTGCGACCTGGCTCAAGCGAATTTTGCCGATCAAGACCTGAGCCAAGCTGTGTTGAACGAAGCCAACTTGAGCGGCGCGAACCTCAGTAACACCAACCTTACAAGCGCCCTGATGGACAAGGTAAACCTGAGCGATGCCAACCTCAACGGTGCTCAACTCAGCAAAGCTGGATTGACCTCCGCAAACTTTACGAATGCCGACCTCACCAATGCCGACCTATCGGGCGCGTACCTGCGCAATGCCAACTTCACCGGAGCCAAACTCTCCGGAGCCAACTTTACCGATGCCGACCTGCTCGGCGCAACCATTGACTACAACACCCTAAATGAAGCGACCGTTAAGGGCGCTCTCATGCCTGATGGCTCCTTTGGTCAAGACTAAACTTGGAGATGTTCTCGGCATATGGAGGCTGGTTGTGGAAGGAGCCATGGAGCCGCTCGTTTACAACTAATCTCCATACACCTCCATACATAGGAAAACATAACCGCAAACTTCATACCGTTTGGCCCGGTTTCAACCTTATTGCAATCGCTAAGCTGGTTTTGCTTGGGACTGACGCACTTCATCCGAAAATCAAAGGGTTGAATGATGGTTGGAGCACTAAGCACTCCAATCATCATTCAGCTGCGTCAGTCCTGTTGCTGTTGCAAAGACCCTTTGGCCTAGCATAGGGCCGCATGCTAGCGCCTACCTGCCAGCGGTTGACATGGGCTGTGGCTTGGCTAAGCTTCATCCAACGGTTCGACGGTAGTGCTGGTCGCTGAAACTGGGGTTGGCCGTGCCTCAACCGGATTTTCTAGCGAGCCAATGCCCTCAATTTCAACCCGAACGCGATCGCCCACCCGCAGGGCACCCACCCCCTCGGGTGTCCCCGTGAGGACCACATCCCCCGGCAGCAGCGTCATCACCTGGCTAATATAGGCCACCACAAACTCCGGCGAAAACATCATGTCGCTGATAGGAGCCGACTGCACCGGATTAGGATCATCGTTGATAAAAGTTTGCAGCAGGGCACTTGGGTTTACCTCGCGCACAATCCATGGCCCCAGCGGGCAAAACGTGTCGAACCCTTTACCCCGTGTCCACTGTCCATCCGAGCGCTGCAAATCGCGTGCGGTCACATCGTTGGCAATGGTGTAGCCCCAAATTTTGGCCCGGGCTTCCTCTGGGGTACAGTCTATGCAGCGATCGCCAATTACAACTGCCAATTCGCCTTCATAGTCCACCCGTTGCGACAGGGGCGGATACAGAATAGTTGATTCTGGTGGGATCACCGTTGTGGGCGGCTTTAAGAATAAGAGCGGCTCCTTTGGCACCTCATTGCCCAATTCAGCCGCATGTTTTACATAGTTTCTGCCAACGGCCACAATTTTAGAAGGAGCGCAGGGCGACAAAATTTGATAGCTGTCGGGCTCCAGTTCCTGCTCGGTGGGCTGCCCCTGCAGCCAGGGAGGCGCATCTAGCACTAGCACTCGGCGGTCGAGCTGTAATAATCCATAGTGCAGATGGCCCAAAAGAGTTTGAACCCGAACATACCGTTGCGCCATAAAAGTTAAATTAGTTGATGTATTCAAACCAGTGATAGAATTGTAAGTCCTTGCCTCTTGTGAAAGTGTTTATTGGCGTTGATGAAAAAACAATTTCATCGAATCCAGACTCATTTGCAAGAAGCCGTTTGTCCACAAGGAGAACCTTAAAATCCCATGGCCTACGAAACGATGTATATCGTTCGCCCCGATCTGGGCGATGACCAGCTCAATCAAGTCATCTCTAAGTACGAAACCTTCCTCAAAGAGCAAGGCGCAACCGATATCGAAATTACCATTCGTGGTAAGCGTCGCCTCGCTTATGAGATTGCCAATCAGCGAGAAGGCGTTTACGTGCAAATGAACTACGAAGCAGCCGGTAGCGCGATCGCCCCCCTAGAGCGCGCCATGCGCCTTAGCGAAGAAGTTATTCGCTACCTTACCATTAAGCCCGAAGCCGAGGTTGAACTAGCCGCTGCTGAATAGGCAAGCGACATCAGTCTAGGCTGCTTAAAACCAGGCAGCATTTTGCTTCACAAATCAGCATCTCATGTAAGCTGTTAGCCTATAGCTAACGGCTTTTTTTTGGCACACGCATCCATGAAACTGTCTAAGAAAAATCTGCACGAACGGCTGGAGCATGTTTACGATGTCATCATCGTTGGCGGTGGTGCAGGTGGGTTGTCTGCCGCCCTTTACCTGCAACGCTATCGCCTATCGTGCCTGGTAATTGAAAAGGGGCGCGGCCGATCGTTTTGGATGCAAGATTTACGCAACTATCTAGGATTGCCGCCCAATACGCCAGGTCGAGATCTGCTGCAGCAGGGCCAAAACCACATCCTGTCTCTGGGAGCAGATTACCTGCTCGGCTTTGTCGAAGACGTGCAAGATGAAGGCGACACCTTTGCGGTCAAAGTCAAAGTGGGAAAAAAAGATAGCACTTACCCAGTCTTTCACTCCAAGTATGTGATCGCAGCAAGTGGCATTATTGACCATTTGCCCCAGCTCGACGACATGCAAAATGTGTACGACTACGCGGGCTACAACCTGCATGTGTGCATGATCTGCGATGGGTACGAGATTGCCGATACCCGATGCGGCCTCTTCGTCAACACCGAAGGCAATATCAACACCGCCTTTGTTCTCAACTGGTTTACGCCCTACATTACCGTGTTCACTCAGGGATTATTTGAAGTTGGCGAAGAAATGCGTCACAAATTGCGAGATCACGGCTATCCTTTAGTGGAGCAGCCCATTCGGCGATTTTTGGGCCATAACCACGAAATGACGGGCGTGGAATTGGTTGATGGATCGGTCGTACCGTTGGAAACTGGGCTGGTTGCAATGGGGTCGCACTACTTTAATGAGTATCTCAAGGGCTTGGACTTGGAATGGAGCGGCAGCAATCTGGTGACAGATTCGATGTGTCGTACCTCCCACCCTCGACTGTTCGCGCTAGGAGATCTTAAGGTAGGTCTCAACCAAGTATCCATTGCGGTTGCAGATGGTACATTGGCAGGAACAGCCATTTGGCGGGAAATCCGCCGAGCTTCGCCCCCCCGTCGCTGGGAAGAAAACCTTAGTGAGCCAATTGGAGCGGTATCGTGAACCACTCAACATCGTCCATGAGTTTTAATGAACTGCAGGCCGAAGTGCTGCGCCTACGCGAAGAGCTGCAAATGCGGGATCAGCTGGTACAACAGCTGTCGCAAGAGCTATTTCGTTTGGTAAAAGACAATGCCAGCGCCGTACCAACGGGTGCTTCTTCTGAGCATTCTCAAATTGAGGTGCGGGCGTTGCGAGAGCAACTGCAAGCAGTTGAGCAGCAGGTGCAGTTTTATCAAGAGCAAATTGCCTCCCGCGATGCTGAGGTGTATCAGCTGCGGCAGTCTGTACAGGAGCTAACCGATCGCTCTCGAATGCTGGAGCAGGTGGTGCAAGAGCTACCTCGGGTGTATCGCCAAAAGTTTGCTGAGCGCATTGCGCCGATTAAGGAAAAAGTGGCTGCGATTCAGCAAGAGAATCGCCGTTTGCACGCTGAGCTACAAAGCGTTAGCTACCGCTTGGCCGTTCGCAATCGCCGCAACAATCATATCGACCTACCTGCGTTTTCTCCGCCGGTGGGTGTGTCTGTAAGCCTTCCTGGTTAATTCAGTTCTGGATTTTGTTTTGTAGAAACCAACGATCTAGTTGGCTGATAAGGTTTTGAGCGATCGCCCTGGTGAATTCAGTGCGCGATCGCTCTTTTGCGTCTTGAAATCTTTGGATTCTGAGAACAGATGATCATCGGCATGTTGCCCATCGTGAGGCTAGGGAATCGGTGAATTGGCTACACGGTAGGGCAATCCCCCTGATTTCACAATTGACACGATCCCGCTCTCTAAGCCAAGATCAATGATGAGAATGAGTTAAACTTTGTGAAGGCCAATATTCATGGCGTTTGAATTGGTATCGATTGAAACCGCTCAAGAACTAGCGCATGAGTATGGCTATTGGTCGGTATTTTTAGGAATTCTGCTCGAAAATACAGGCATCCCAATTCCTGGTGAAACGATTACCCTTGTGGGTGGTTTCTTGGCGGGCAGTGGCGACCTGCAATACAAATATGTGCTGGCTAGTGCCACGGCTGGCGCTGTTGTTGGCGATAACTTAGGCTACTGGATTGGCTACTTTGGCGGCTGGCCGCTGTTAACTCGCCTGGGCAAGCTGTTTCGTATTGATGAATCCAAGTTGGTGGAAGTTCGCAATCAGTTCAGCGAAAATGCGGCAAAGGCTGTGTTTTTGGGGCGGTTTGTTGCGCTGTTGCGCATCTTTGCAGGGCCGTTGGCTGGGATTGCCCGCATGCCCTACCCTCAATTTTTGCTCTGCAATTCGGCTGGGGCGATTGTGTGGGCCGGAGCCATGGTTACCCTTTCCTATGTGGTTGGGCAAATGGTGCCGCTGGCAACGCTCATTGGCTGGGTGACGCAGTTTGGAGTAGTGGCTCTGCTGGTGGTGATTGGGGCGATCGCCCTCTCCATCTGGCTCGACAGCCGCACCAAAGAACAGCTCGGCGATTAGGCTCAAGCTGCATCACGCTTGCTCCACTCCAACCGATCAAGTTTTGCGATAAGCAAACAGCAGAGAGGCCGCCCGTTGAAGGCGGCCTCTCTGCTGTTTGCTTAACCGAGTTGCGCGTTAACCCCGAACCTTCTCAGACCAAACGCGAGTAGGCAAGCCCCACACATAAATGAAGCCTTCCGCTGCCTTGTGATCAAAGGCATCGTCTGCCCCATACGTTGCCAAATCTGGCGCGTACAGCGTGTTTTCAGACTTGCGGCCCACAATTGTGGCGTTCCCCTTAAACAGCTTGACCCGTACAACACCCGAAACCCGCTCCTGGGTTTGATCAATGAACGCATCGAGCGCGGCCTTGAGGGGGCTGTACCACAAGCCGTTGTAAATCATTTGAGAGTAGGTTTCCTCGATGCCCCGCTTGTAGTGGGTGACATCTGCCGTCAGGGTCAGGCTTTCCAAGTCGCGGTGGGCTTGAATCAGCACCAGCAGTGCAGGGGCTTCGTAGATTTCACGAGACTTGATCCCCACCAGGCGATTTTCCACCATATCGATACGGCCAACGCCATGGTTGCCCACCAACTCGTTCAGTTTGCCAACTAAATCAACGGGAGCAAATGCTTCGCCATTGAGGCGAACGGGCGTGCCTTTCTCAAATCCGATCTCCACATACTCGGGTTCGTTGGGGGTGTCGGCGATCGCCTTGGTCATGGCGTACACTTCTTCCAGCGGTTCTGTCCAAGGATCTTCTAATGGACCCGCCTCGATACTGCGGCCCAGCAGGTTTCGGTCAATACTGTAGGGCGATGATTTCTTGACTGGGGCAGGAATGCCAAACTTTTCGCCATAGGAGATCGTTTCTTCTCGGCTCATGCCCCACTCGCGGGCAGGAGCCAAAACCTTAATATTTGGATTGAGTGCGGCGATCGAGACATCAAACCGAACCTGATCGTTGCCTTTGCCAGTGCAGCCATGGGCTACAGCATCGGCTCCATATTCCTCGGCTGCCTCTACCAACAGCTTGGCAATCAGAGGCCGTGCCAGCGCTGTGGACAGCGGGTAGCGGTTTTCGTAGAGAGCATTGGCCCGAATCGCAGGAAATGCATAGTCTTGGATAAAGCTAGCCTTGGCATCGGCCACCAGCGACACTGACGCACCTGAGGTCAGCGCCTTTTCTTTAATGGGTCCCAGTTCTTCACCCTGGCCTAAATCTGCTGCCAGAGTAATGACCTCCTTTACGCCCCATTCTTCTTTGAGGTAGGGGATACACACCGATGTATCTACCCCACCCGAATATGCCAGAACGACTTTCTCGGCACGACCCATGATGACTTATCCGTAAACCACAACTCATCATTATGGGGCTAATTGGTTCAAAATCTGTTCCGCAGAGTACGGTTGAAATTTTATAACCGTGTCGCGATTGCCCCTATCGAGGCCGCCGAGGCTCAAACTCAACCATATCTTCTCGCAGCGTGATATCGAAATATTGAAAAAAATCTTGCCCCAATAAGCCAATATCCATATCGGGCAACCCTACAGCCACCGCAACATCCAGTACTTTGGCCCCTTGCACTTCCATCGAACTGACGTAGCCCATATCCAGAAGCACAATGCCGTTTACGGTGGCGGTACGCACCTGTGCGGTTGGCTCAACCTGGAGCAATTGCGCCATTTCGGGGGTAATTAAGGTGCCGCTTGCCCCCGTATCCAGCATCATGGGAAACGTTTGGTTTCCGTTGAAGGTGACGTTAATGACGGGAATTCCGCCCATGCGCTCAATGACAGGTGCCCGGTAAATGCCTGTATAGTTGAGTGATGCTTTCGCCAGGGATGGGGTTCTAGAGACTTGCCGCAGGGCTAAGTCGCTTACTGTGCGCAGGTTCGCTCCCACAAACATCATCAGCAAGGAAACCAGAGTGACAAAGGCGACCTGTTGACCTGAGAGGTAATTGGCCGGTTTGGATGAAACCGAACGGCTTGTTAGGGGTGGGTGCGATCGCCCAGAAGGAGACTCCGCAGTAACCGGAGCGGAAATTTCACCTGTGGGCACGGTTGGAGTGGCCTCAATGGTTGGAGTGGCCTCAGTGGACACGGGTGTCAAAGATAGGGTTTGGCTCCAAGCTGGAGCGGTTGCCAAGCGTTGACGACCCTGAATCTGAACAGTGCGAATGTCCGCAGCGTTGAGCTTTTGCAGACTGTTCTTTAAGTAGGGAATAAGTATCTGTTCGTTGGGGACTTGTCCCCCTTCCAACATGAGGTGAAGACAATGGCCTTGAAGCGCGGCATGGGCACGCAAATCTTGCGCGCTGAGAGCCTGGTTGATGAGATGGGCGATCGCTTTTGGGTTGCCTGCTCTAGCTAAACGAAGCACATGTGGAGTGTCCATGCTGCATCAGAAACAAACATTAAGGTTCGCAAACAGCAAGCCTAATAAAAGGCTCGCGAACTCAATTTGGGGGGCAAACTTGGGGCGAAGTTTGGCGATTTTCTAGAAATAGCGGATGGGGAGTTCCTTCAAGCTTACAGCTTAGCATGGGTGCCAATTGTCACTCGTGCACCCACTGGCAGAAATCTAGGGAGCCAAGCACGAACTGGCATGGCGTTGTAGGAAAAGGCATCTGCTATACCGCCATGCCTTCTAGCAAAAGGCGCTCGCCCGGTTTTGGATCAATCACCTGTGTGGACAAACTATGCTCTGTCAGCAGCGCTTGAAATTCTGCAACGGTTCCTGTTGTTTTCAAAACTTTGGACAATACACCTTCGAGATGGACATCGCCTCCGGCTGCCGTTGCCAACATATAGCGAGGTTGAAGCCACGTTGCTAACTGGAGTGCGGTGGCCTGGCCTTTAATAATGGGGCCAACCAGCGGTAATTCCAAATTGACAATTGGCGTGATGGCAACATCGACCGGCGCTTCCTGCTGTAAAAGCGGCGCATGGTTGCCGTGCGGTTCGTAATATAGACGGATGCCTTGTTGACTGGTGATGAGGTAACCATTCTCAGTGAGCAAGGGGCCTAGTGGAGAACCCGGAACCGCTTTGATCGTGATGCGATCGCTCAGCACGTAGGATTCTCCATGGGCCAAAGCTGTAACCTGTGCAAATCCAAATGTGTTGGCTACCTTTGCGCCATTGGGCGAAGCCACAACCGGAATCGATTTATCCAGGATGTGTAGCGTGTCGGGATGGGCATGATCTTCCAAGCCCTGAGACAGCAAGATCAGGTCAATGGAGTCTGGAATGGGAAGCGGGCGATCGCGATACAGCCTGAACAACCAGTCTGCTTTGCCAAAGATCACATCACCTACCAGCCACGGGTCTAGCAACACGCGCTGTCCATCCAGCTCAATTAGCCATGAGTTGCCGTCCAGATAGGTTAAATGCATGGAGTCGGATCACTGCTTAACATTTCTTTATCCACTATACAACAGTGCTCCGATAGCCAAAATTCTCGCGAGCTGTCAGCCACACATCAAGACTGCTCCATGCTTTGCGAAAGCATTCCCATGGGCCATGAGGCTGTGACACGAGTTGCATCACAGCTTCGTGGCATACGGTTGAATGACACTGCACATTAATGACACTGCACAATCGCTGCAATCAGGTTGCTGCCTGGCGCACCCTGATGCTCATTTCCGGCTGAGGCTAAAACCATTGTGTCTCCTGCAACGGAGGCCACAATCGCGTTTGCCACGGCTTTGGCCATAATTCCTGCGTAGCCTGCCAAAAAATCGCTATGCATGGTGTGTCGCCGTCCCTGCACTGCATTGACGGCATCTGCTCCACAATTCACAAAGAGTTGAGTGATGCGTGCTTGTTGCTCAGGGGTGAGCGACGTAGTTTTATTTTGGGAGAGCAGGCCAGCAGAGTGCAGCGCAGCATACACACCAGACACATCAAGCTGATCGGTCATAACGCCATGGCCAACCCGGTAGCGACTAACGGAGCGATCGCTATTTCCCATGACCAACACGCGACAGGCCGACTGCTCCCCCCCAGCCGAGACCGACCCCCGCTGCGTATACAGTGCCCGATTGCGATTGATGACCGCATCCGTGAGTTTTTCGGCAGGAATTTCCTGTAGGGCCAGTCCAATTCCCAGGGCACAGGCTCCTTTGGCCATCGAGCTTGCCTGGTTTAAATTGGTGCTAATGACCGATGTGCCTCGTTGCTCGGCATCTTGCAATCGGGCGGGTGTCATGGCAGGGCACTTAATTTCTACACAATGCACATCATCAAGAGACGAAATGCCTGCTTGGGCGATCGCGGCTTCAACCGCTTCCGCAACCAACTTGACCTGAGTCATCGTGCCGTATTCTTCAGGCAGCAGTACCCGCGTATCTGCAATTCCAACGGTCAGGCGCTTTTCTGAAGGTGGTGATGCGGGAGCCTCAACGGTGCGTCGAGTAAACACGGTGTAATGGGGGCTCATCAATCCGCCACACAGACCAATCATCATCATCGGAATGCGATCGAACACGGCTTGAGGAGAAATATCCAAATACTCTGAAAGAAGGAGTTGCATACATAGCGATGAATACCCTCGTGCAAACCCTGTTCCTTCGGTTTGAGCAATAATGCTAACAATTTCATGGGCTTGAATTGTGCCTGACTTTAATAAAGCACTCAGTTCGCTGACATCCTCTGGAGAGGCCATGGGAAGCCGAAAAACATCAACATCGACCCATGTACTGGTAATGGATTGGTTTGCCATATCAAAATAGAGTTAGTGAAAATAAACAGCAGAACAATGAACGCAAAATTGCGGGAATGAAGCCAAGAGATGAACAAGAAACTGATAACAGCCCGCGCATGATTTGTCGATGGTGGATGACTGCCCAGGCTGGATATGCACTCTAAATGTGAGTAATCGGTCTCCTGCTTCATGAAACTGCGTCACGTTTATCCATGACTTAGCACGTTGCGTGCGGCTTCTAGCGTGGATGTAATGTGGGAAACTGCGATCGCGATCGCGCGTTCGACATCCCTTTGTCGGTAAGCATCCAGCAACTCTCGATGCTCTCGATCCGAGGATTCACGCTGCATGGGATTACCGGAAAACGACAGATTGATGTACAGATCGGCAAAGTCAGAAAGCTGTTGCAACAGCGTTTGTAAACGAACGTTAGGATGTGCCCGGTATAGCATGCCATGAAATTGTCGATTCAGTGCGAGCCAATTGGTCGGGCTCGTTTCTGCTTCCATGCAGTCCAAAAGTTTGGCGGCTGCATCCAAATCATTTTTCGTTAACTGATGAATTCCCTGGCGGATATTCAGGGGTAATAGCTCTGCTCGAATCTCAAAAATATCTTCTAGCTCGTGAATGGTTGGCGTATGAACGACTGCACCTCGAAACGCGTCCAAATCAATTAAGCCACCCGTACTGAGCTCTCGCAAAGCCTCTCGAATGGGAGTCACGCTCACATTCAACGCTTCCGCTAGCTCAGCCTGAACCAGTCGGGTTCCCGGAGCTAGTTCTCCAGAAAGAATTGCCTGACGTAAATATTCGGTGACGGTTGCTTGGGTTGTGCGAGTCAACCCTTTTACTGGGGTCAGCGGTAGCTTCGCAGTCAAGAATTTGATCTCCCAACGTAAACAAGAATGAACGTTTCTTGAAACTAATCGATTGAAGAGGAGCGAAACTTTAGAGACGGATTCACAAACCGATTCAGTCCTATTGTGATAGAAGCTAATTTTACGATTGCAATCCGATACGAGCCGACTTACGAGCCGGCTGATGAATCATCGTGTCAACCATTGTTAACGATCAATCAACGGATCTACCAGGGGATAGGGATAACCCGTCTCAATTGAAGTCGGCATCCATCCATAACAACATTCAGGCATATAGAGCAATATTCAGCAAGCTTCAGCGCTAAGGAGCGTGAGCGCTAACAAGACTAAAGCCCGGCAAGCTAGATCAACCCAGAACACCCAGGATCAAGAACACACTGAACCAGAACACACGGAGCAGTAACAACAGTAAATCTTGCTACTCTTGTTATTTCATATATCATATATGATGTGTTTGGCAAGCGATTTGTCGAAGAAAGCTTGATCTCTCAAAAGGCCATGATTTCAGGAGTGCCAGCAAAAACTTGAACTTCGCTAACCGTTCTCTGCAGCAAGGTAGTGGCTAGTGCTCTACCGTTCAGCTTGTGCCAAACGTTACCGAGTTGGCTCATCTTGCAACCTGTTCAGCAATCCGTCCACGTCGTCATCCAGCAATCCGTTGAGCTGATGGCTTGATCCGCTGTTGCCAGAGATAATGCATCGTCATGATTGGATTTATTGTTGTGATTTTAGGTTCGTTGTGCTTGGCTGGCCAAAATGTGTTGCTCCGCGTTATGTTTGCGGAAGGCAATATCTTTGGACAGTTTGCCTGGGGCGGTTTTGTGGAAGCTACAGCTGCGAATTCGCTCCTCATCTTACAAATTCGCTCTGTGATGATTTTGCCTATCATGTTGGGCTTGGCACCGCATCTATATCCTGCAACCTGGAGTACGCTACAGTTTGCAGTGCAGCCATCGCAGCGCAAGTTGTTGGCTCGGGCGGTTGCTAGCAGTAGCTTTTTGTTTTTGGGCTTGGCGCTGCTGTTTGTGGCGATCGCCTATATTCCTGCAGGTGTTGCAACGGTGTTGTTTTTCACGCATCCTGTGACAACAGGATTGTTGTCGTGGAAGCTATTTGGCGATCGCCCAACGCTGTTGCGGATTGGGGTGATGGTGATGGTGCTTGGGGGGAGTGCCTTGGTAATGCCCAGTTTATCCACTGCGACTGAATCCCAGAGTGCGATCGGGGTTGCGGCAGCGTTGGGAGCCAGTTTGGCTTATTCATTGCAGGGCATTTTGGCTCAAACTTGCTTTCAGCGCATTCATCCTGTTCCGTTTACCGTCATCAACTTTGCAGTCATGGCAGTTTGGTCTACTGTCTGCTTAATCTGGTTCAATTTCGCCATTGAACCGACCGCATGGGGGCCGATTTGGATCATTAGCGGTGTTGCTGCGCTATTAACTCTGACAGGTCAACTGCTGTACAACGTGGGAATTCATTTAGTGAGTGCGGCGTTGATGGCAATTGTTGCGGTGAGTAACCCCATCTTTACGGCAACAACGGCTTGGATTGTGCTGCAAGAAGTCTTGCAGGAGCGACAAGTTTTGGGGATTGTGTTGGTTGTGTTTGGAATTATAATTTTGGGACAGGAACGGTTGCAAAAACAACAAGATAGCTAGGCAGAGCTATCTCATCTTCAATTTCTCATCTGTTTAGATCAGGACTTACGCAAGCCCGCCAAATATAGTGTGTTGGTGTTGTGTGTGGGGTGCGAAGCACCCCACACACAACACCAATGCGTAAGTCCTGTAGATGAGAAATTGAAGATTGTACACAAATTCTGAATTTTGAGACAAGATTGGGTTTGCTTGACGGTACAGCAAAATTGAAGATTGGTTTGGTTGTTAATTAGATAGTGAATGGGATATTCGCTTGACATAATGGACAATCCTTTGGCGCAACAGCATCCATATTTTCAAGCGTGATCAACACTTCTGTAGGATAATTTAGCTCAACCTGAAATAAACCTTTGGTTGCGATTAAGCCAACTCCAATTGGTTTTGCCTGGGCCGATTCGGTAATCTGGATTAACTGTTTTACGGTGCCCCCTGTTGTTGTAATATCATCGACAATTAATACAGTTTCACCAGGCTGCAAATGAAACCCTGGAATTAGGGAGTAGTGCTCTGATTTCTGCCGTGCGATCGCAACTTCTGCGTTTAATCGTTTTGCTACTTCAAAAGCTAGGATACTGCCTGCTTCATTGGCTCCAAGCACGTATTGAATAGGCTGATCTGCAAATCGTTGGGCGATCGCATCGAATAGCGGTTGCGCTAGGTGCGGGTTACGAAATAGCTTAATGCAGCGAAAGAATCGGCTTGCATGAAAACCACTGGCTAACTGGAAATGTCCAGTCTGCAAAGCTCCTGACTGTTCAATGAGTTGAAATAGCTGGCGATCGCGTTCAGTTGTCATGAGTCAACGTTGATGGGTGCTTTAGATAACTTTGTCTGTACCAAGGTATCATGAGCTGTTCTAATCAACTTAGATAGATAGGACAAATTCGCTCATAAAACCTGTGGTTATGCGCTTGTCCGAAACAGATAGTGCGATCGCAGAAGACTTGAAAATAAGCATTCACAATAAAATTTGAAATTCAGATAGAAGAAGCTCATCATGAAGGATGAAACTCCGCATGAAATCATCGAATTAAGCTTGGTTAGATATAGATATTTGTATTGATGGGAAATATGGATTCGAAACTTTAAAAGTAATGAGTAATTAATGAGCTAATTTTCCAAAAAAAAGATGGGTAATCGTGATGCTTGATACAAATTAACCTAAGGTTATTCGTCAAAATTTAGGTCGTGGTTTTGAGTCTCCAGATCTGGATCGATCACTTCATTAAGAAGATTCTTAAAGAAGATTCTTGTTTCACCTGTTTGCTATCTTCTATCTCATGAATCGATCGTTTAAGCGCCAATTGATCTAACGTAGATTCAGTGTCATGCCTGCTCAAAAGATCTCGTACTCTGCCGATTTTAAGTGTCCAACCTTCAGAGATTCAATTGCCAAAGAAATAGGCTAAGCGCATGGTGAACTTTGGTGTATTGCCAGCCGTTACCAGCCGTTTGTTGCAATCAATTCTTCACAGGTCTACCAACTGTAGTTCTAGATAACGTCGTTAGAAAATTATGATGCACAGCTTATTGCCCAAGTCAGTCTTCAACAAAATGCTGAAGCGACAGTTCATTAGTCTCTGTCTTGCTGCCACGGCGATCGCAGGTTTGGGGGCTTGCCAATCTGTTGAAGCGCCACCCTCTGCCAGCGAATCACCATCTGCCGCCGACACAGCAGCGAGCGCTACCAACACCGAAGAGCTCACTACCGTTCGGTTCACGTTGTCCTGGTTGCTGCAAGGCGTGGATGCTCCGCTCACCCTGGCCATTGAGCGGGGCTATTTTGCGGAGGAAGGGATTGAGGTTGTTTTTGAGCGTGGTTTCGGTTCTGCTGACACGGCCAACAAAATTGCCGCAGGCCAATACGACATGGGATTTGGCGATATGTATTCCATGATCGAATTTAATGAGCGCAATCCTGATCAAAAGCTTGTCGTTGTTGCTGTGCCCTATAACAAAGCTCCCTTTGCCCTAGTGACGCTCAAGGAGAGTGGCATCGACTCAGTAGCAGAATTTGAGGGGAAAAAGCTGGGTGCTCCGGCAGGAGATGCGCCCCGACGATTGTGGTCGGTGCTGGCCGATGAGGTTGGAGTTGAGTCTGAATCGGTTGAGTGGGTTACGATGGAGCCTCAACTGCGGGAAAGCTTCTTGCTGCAAGGAGAGGTGGATGGTATTAGCGGCTTCATCTACTCCATGCTGCCGTCTATTTTGAAAGGTGGCAAAACACTGGATGACCTGAACATTTTCTACTACAAAGACAATGGCTTGGACTTTTACGGCAACGTTGTGATTGCCCAGCCAGCGTTTTTAGAGCAAAACCCTGATGCAGTTAGGGGATTTTTGCGGGCTTACATGCGCGGGATGCAGGATGTTCTGCGTGATCCAGAGGCGGGTCTTGCCAGTGTGATTGCTGCTGGGGATGAACTGATGGATCCCGAAGCAGAACGGCTGCGGTTGCGACTGGCTATTGAAAACCTGCTGGTGAATGAAGAGGTACGACAGTTTGGGCTAGGAACGGTTGATCCAGCTCGATTGGAAACCACGATTCAACAAACGGTAGAGGGCTTTGGATTACAGCAAGTTCCTGCGATAGACGAGGTGTTTGTGGATGACTATTTGCCACCTTTGGAAGAGCGCCAACCACCCGCAGACTCGGAGCTGGGTGCATTAAGCTAAGCCACATTGTATTGCGATGTAAATACTTTTGGGCACCACGGCGATATTGTGGAATTCTTGCTATGCCTGAGTTCCGCAATATCGTTTTTATGCTTGAAGCAAGCTCTTATACATTCTTTTTGGCTTGGATAACCCAGCCAAGTAGGGTTTGTAGCAATGAAGTCGAGGAGTTCGTTAAAGGATTCAAGTTCGCTTGAGATGATCACTCGCTGGCTTTTGTTGGATCGTTTTAACTCAACGGGCTTAACCGTAGTATTGGCGGAGCGATTCATGTTTTATCGTATCAACGCAGTTTAGATGCAGAGGAGCGCGATCGCATGCAGGTCAACGTGTTCAAAATTCCACAACAGGGGCCAGATGATGTCTGTGGCTTGGCAGAACTAGTTGAGCAGGGCCGCATTGACCCCGCCTCTATTGTGGCTATTTTGGGCAAAACCGAGGGTAATGGCTGCGTCAACGACTTTACGCGAGGATTTGCAGTGCAGTCGTTGCAACAGTACTTGGCAGAAAAGATTGGGATTACCGCTGCCAGACGCATTATTTACGTGATGTCTGGCGGCACGGAAGGTGTGTTGAGTCCCCACTTAACCGTGTTTACTCGGGAGCCTGCCCAGTCTGCAATATCTCCTCGCTGGGGATTGGTGTTGGGCACCCACCACACGCGCGACTTTTTGCCGGAGGAAATTGGATCGCTGGACATGGTACACACGGTTGCAGATGGGGTCAAAGCTGCGATCGCAGAAGCAGGGCTAGAACCGGAGCATGTCCATTTTGTGCAAATTAAATGTCCACTGGTAACGGCCCATCGGACGGTGACAGCGAATCCCAGCGCAGAGTCGGCTGCGTCCGTTTTAAGCGACAGCTACAAATCCATGGCTTACTCGCGAGGAGCCTCTGCCTTGGGTGTGGCGATCGCGCTTGGGGAAGTTGCACCCGATCACATTACCGCCGAAACCGTATGCCGAGATTATGAAATTTACTCGCGTGTAGCCTCTACATCTGCTGGGGTGGAGCTGCGCAATTGCGAAATTTTGGTTTTAGGCAATGCGCCAACTTCCACGAGCGCCTATGTAATTGGTCACAGCGTGATGCAGCATGCCTTGGATACTCAAGCGATTCATCGAGCGATCGCCCAGGTGGAACAACCTGTGGATCAAATCGTGAACATTTTTGCGAAAGCAGAGGCAGATCCATCGGGATATATTTTGAATAGACGGCATACGATGCTAGATGATTCAGATATTAGCCATACGCGCATGGCCCGCGCGGTGGTGGGAGCGGTGGTGGCTTCCGTGATTCAAGATCCAATGGTGTATGTGTCTGGCGGTAGCGAACATCAGGGGCCGCCCGGCGGGGGGCCAGTGGCGGTTATTGCTCGACGAGTTGACCTTCGTTCCTAAGCAAGAGGGCTGTGCTCGCTAGGGGAACGGTTGAGAAGAAGAGGCTCAGCCCCTTTTCCATAACCGTGTTGAAGTGCGGTCTTATAATGCGATCGCTTTGGGTAATAACGATTTGGGCAGGAGCGCATGGACTCCGCGCCGGGGTGCATTGGCGACCTGCGTAATGTGAAAATGTACCGCGATACTGCACAACACATAAGCATCTTCTGCATCTAATCCCAAATAGGTTTCCAACAGCAGGATCATTTTGGTTAATGCTTGCTCACACGCCTCATCCAGACTGGGGGCAAAGCCCATGGTCATCCAGTAGTCTGGTGTTTCGACTAGGGGTAACAATGCCTGGGGAATGTGCGATCGCACCCAAACTTGAATTGTGCCGTTCATTGACGTTTCCACAGCGGTCAGGCTGACTTCGCCATCCCCCTGGGCACTGTGCCCATCCCCAATCGACAACAGCGCACCCGGCAGATAAACGGGCAGCCATAGCCGAGAGCCAGCCTGCAAATGGCGACTATCCATATTGCCGCCGTAGTCTCCTGGTGGAATTGAATTGCGGTTTGTGTCCTGGGTGGCTACCCCAATCACTCCAAAAAAGGGTTGCAACGGTACCTGAATGCCGCTGCCTGAGGGAAACTCCAGCACTTGGCGCTCTAAATCAAGCTCTATAAATCGTACCCGGGTTTGACAAAAACGCTTGGGTAATGCCCCCGCCCCCTCACGAATAAGGTTAAATGCCATAGGAACGCTGGGCACGATTTGCTCTAGATAAACTTCCAGCACGTCTCCGGGTTGGGCTTGGTCAATGTAGATTGGCCCTGTTAGCAAGTGTGGACCACTGCTGACGTGACGATCACGCGGCAGATGTTGGCAAATGTCGATTAAGCCGGGGGGCAAAAATTGCGCCGGAGCCTGCTCATACAGTTGATATCCGGTATAGGTTTCTACGGTAATGCGATCGCTCGACTGCACCACAATCGCGGGCGGCAGCGCAGATGAAAAGCCGCCAAAATGAACCGTTTCACAGGTTGCATTCAACACATGATGAGTCACTCCAATATCCTCATTTTTTGAAATGTAATGGTTAATTTCGGCATATCAATGCTGATGAAATGCCATGTGCGATTTCATTCGCACCAAATTCTACAAACCCGAACTCTTGCGCGATCGCAGCGTTCATTTTGGTATCTACTTAGCCAATCATAAAATTCAACGTCGAATCTCCAAATTCTTGATTTCGATCGGGAATAGAGCCTGTTTAGTAGCACGCAATACAGTTCATTCCCACTCAAGCTCTTAGGATTATATATCATATATGATTTGTTGAATCGCTTATCTGGATAGACTTTAAGCGAGAGTCTTCAATATTTCTGTAGGGTTGAATCTTCCTGGTCTCTTTTGGATTTAGGTGGGTTGCCCATTGCTGAACCGTTTCTGAACACTTTGTTATCTGAACACTCTGTTACCGGAACACTTTGTTATTGGCTCGACAACTCAACCACAACTCGGCGTCTGAACAATTTATCGATCGGAGTTCATCAAATTGGCGGAACACCCGACAGTCAAACATTGCAAATCAAACCCCGAGTCAACCAACCAGTCAAATTGGGTCGCTAAATCAGCGTTAGGTCAGCGTTTCATTTTTTAAGGTTCATCCTTGTGCGCAGTGTGAATAGTTGCGGTGTTCAAAGTCGGCACTGCACGCCTTGAAACTGCGAGCTGCAATACCGAGTCAACCGAATTTTAAGGAGAAATGGTAATTATGGTCATGTTTCGTCGTCGTACGTTTTTGGTACAAGCTGTGGCCGCGATCGCCACAGTCCTCATGCTCAAAGCCTGCACCAGCCCCCAAGCACCCTCTGAGCCAACCAGTGCTGAAGCAACAAGCACGTCTAATAGTGCCACGGTTCGCTTTACTCTAGACTGGGCGGTGCAGGGGGTTCATGCCCCAATCGGAGTGGCAATTGAAAAGGGCTACTTTGCAGAAGAGGGCGTTGATGTTGCCTTTGAACCCGGAACAGGCTCTGCCGATGCCATTACCAAAGTTGCTTCAGGTGCCTTTGATATGGGGTTTGGCGATATTAATAGCTTGATGGAGTTTAATGTCAACAATCCAGAAACGCCTGTGCGAGCCGTTGCCATCTATTACAACCAATCGCCTATGGCGGTGATGACGCTCGACGAAAGCGGCATTACAGATCCTAAACAACTAGAAGGCAAAAAGTTGGGAATTCCTGCCGGCAGCGCCACTCGACGCCTTTTGCCCCTGTTTGCTCAAACGGTTGGATTTGACGAGGCGCAGGTGGAGCTACCGGCCATCGAATCGAAGCTTCAGCAAACGCTGCTTCTAACAAAAGAAATTGATGCGATCGCCCCCTTCACCATTTCGGCGCTGCCTAATTTAAAGGAAGCAGGCTATCCTCCTGAACGCCTAAATATTTTTCGGTTCACAGATTATGGTCTCGATTTATACGGAAATGCGGTCATCGTTTCTGCTTCTTATTTAGAGAATAACCCGGAGGCGGTGCGAGGATTTTTGCGAGCATTGGCGCGTGGCCTCCAGGATACGCTGAGCAATCCCGATGAGGCGATCGACATCATGGCCGAGTTTGATGATCTCTTTGAAAAAGACTTGGAGCGGGAACGCCTGCAAATTGCCATCGACACATTGTTCCTATCGCCAGAGGTGACTCAAAACGGATGGGGAGCCGTCGATCCACAGCGCTTCGAGCGCACGATTGATCTGGTGGTGAGCGGCTTTGGGCTAGCGCGAACTCCAGCCGCGAATGAGATTTTTGACGCCCAGTACTTACCGGATGCAGCAGAGCGATCGCTCCCCTAGGGCACACGGTCTCCATCCCAAAGCAGTTGTTAAAGCAAAAGGATTTGTCTATGCCTGAGTCTGCTCCTCTCGTTACGGCTCGCCCCACGGATGTTACTCCCGTTTTAGAGTTCAAAAAAGTCGGCCTCGAATATCTATCTGCTGGTCGCCCGATGCGGGTGATCGACCAGGTGGACTTTACCATTCGGCCTTCTGAGTTTGTGTCGATTGTTGGATCAAGCGGCTGCGGCAAAACCTCGCTTTTACGCATGATTTCGGGACTCAATCCAGCGACGTTGGGTGAGGTCTCATTTTATGGAGACCCTATCAAAAAACCGCTGAAAAACGTTGGGATTGCCTTTCAAAACCCCGTCTTGCTTCCCTGGCGCAACACGTTGAGAAATGTCTTGCTGCCGCTGGAGATTGTGCCGCCTCACAAGCATCAGTTGCGATCGCAAAAAGCGCTGTACTTGGCAAAAGCTCGGGAACTGCTGTCTACGGTGGGCTTGCAGGATTTTCAAACTCACTATCCCTGGCAGCTCTCTGGGGGGATGCGGCAGCGAGCTTCGCTCTGTCGCGCCCTCATCCATCAACCCGAGATTTTGCTACTGGATGAACCGTTTGCCGCACTCGATGCATTTACCCGTGAGGAAATGTGGGATATGTTGCAGCGGCTGTGGGCTCGCACCCAATGTACCAGTGTGTTGGTGACTCACGATTTGCGAGAAGCCCTATTTCTATCAGATACGGTGTATGTGATGGGGCCAAGGCCCAGCCAGATTGTGCATCGGATTGAGGTCAACTTGCCTCGTCCCCGCACCCTCGATATGTGCTTCTCAGAGGAATTCCACCAAATGTATACCGAGCTGCGTCGCCATATTCAACGCAACTAGCAGCACAACTTATGGTGCTTCGCAAATCTTCACCAATATCTATCTACGCTTTGAGGTGAAGACTGTGCCTTTTCTGGATTCTGTGTTGGTTAAGGGCGATCGCATCGATATTTCTCGCTTTCATTGGATGAAACATATCCATTGCTTGTTCATCTTGAGTATCGATCTATGCTCGTATCGAACTTGCTAGCCTCTGCTCAACTCTTCACTCATCCATCAACCTATGCTAACGCTCAAAGATATTCTCAAGTCCAAGCACTCGTCCTATCTGTTCCCGCTGATAACGACGGTGTTGTTGCTGATCGGGTGGGAGTTGGCAGTACGACTGTTTTCCATTCCCACGTTTGTGTTGCCTGCACCGTCTGCCATCTTTGCTGAACTGGCTCAGTGGGGGCCAGTGGTTACCCGCAATGCGATTACCACGCTGAACACCACCCTAATTGGTTTTGGGCTAGCGCTCGTGACGGGTGTATTTTTGGGATTTGCGATTGGTTACTCGCGGGTCGCTTACCTCACGCTTTATCCGTTATTGATTGGGTTTAACACGATTCCAAAGGTGGCGCTTGTGCCGCTGATGGCAATTTGGTTTGGCATTGGAACGACACCCGCCATTCTCACTGCATTTTTGCTGGCCTTTTTTCCCATTGCTGTGAATGTGGCGATCGGGTTGGCCACGGTAGAACCCGAAATGCAAGATGTGCTGGTATCGCTTGGAGCCTCCAAAATCGAAGTGTTTCAAAAAGTTGGTCTACCCCATACATTGCCCTACTTGTTTGCCTCCTTAAAAGTTGCAATCTCGCAGGCGTTTATCGGTTCTGTCATTGCCGAGACTGTTGCTTCGAATGGCGGCATTGGTTATGTCATTTTGAACGCGAGTTCCAATTTTCGAGTCCCGTTGGCCTTTTTAGCACTGATGGCTTTGGCCGTGATGGGGATTGTGCTGTACGGCATCTTTGCCGTGTTGGAAAAGCGCACCGTTCATTGGATTCGCTAGTTTCTCCGTTTCGTAACGCGTCTGTATGCCTCTCTGTTGAGTTTCACACTGCGAAGCCAACAGAGGGGCAATTTCTTTTATATGCGCTGTTTATCGAAGCACCTTGAGATCTCACCTAAACAGGACTTAACGCAGGTGAATGATTTTTGGATGAAATGCGTAAGCCTTACTAAAGCAAACACAACCTTACTAAAGTTGACAGTCGGATAATGCTTGGGATGGAGATGGAATGAAGAATCAGCCGCTAGGCTACAAATAGAAGCCCTCATCCATCGCTTGCTCGCAAGATTTAAGGATGCATTGGCTGGGCCTACAGTTCTCGGCCCTGCGATCGCCGACAGATGCGAGGAGCAGACGATGCCCACAATTTTTAACCACAAGGATAAATTGATAACGTTTGCCTAAAATTAATGACTTTAATGACTTCCTCGACCTTTCCATACTTTCAAGGAAACTCTTTGTCCGATTTGTTCGGTCAAGATATTGAGAACGATCGCTACGCATTGCTGCTCAACTACCCCGCAACGGCAAGTTGGGCTGCCTATCCCAACACTCAAAAGTACTTTTTACAGGACGGTAGCAGCGAATCTACCAAAACTCCATTCAATAAAATTTGCCAAAAAGAGCCTTGGAAAAATTTAGCTGTATTGGGCGATCGCCTTCCCGGTATTGTCATCAGTCCACCTCATCCACTGCTGATGCAGTACTGGCAGGATCAGTTTGGTTTTCGGTATCCGCATTTAGAAAAACTGGACTGTGCAACGTATCTCGATGACCTGAGCCAGAGCGATCGCATTGATCACGTGCTGACGCTCTTCCCGTTCGACCATTTGCACCCCGAAAAACATGCCATTCCTCCCGATACGCACTACCACTTGCTGAGCAAAGCAACCTTGGCAAAACTAGGTGTATCCTGCCCTAACTATCACACGTATTTTCTAGATCAAACTCCCTTAGCCGCTATTTCCTTTCCTGAACAATTTCCCTACCTCATCAAAACATCCCATGGCTTATCCGGTGAAGGAACCTATATTATCCGCAACAAGAGCGACCTCAACTATTGCCTAGACGAACTCAAACAGTACTTAAAGATTCGCCTTTTAAAGACAATCATTATTTCTGAGTTTGTAAAACACGAAGTTCAAAATTACTGTGTGCAGTTTTATGTAAGTAAACAAGGAGCAATGACGCTCATTGGGGTGACTCAGCAAATTGTTAGCCCCGAGGGCAACTATTTGGGTGGCATCATTGACTATACGTACGATCTCAGTAAGTTCTACGACATGATTGCTGCGATGGGAAGTGCAGCCCATCAACAGGGGTACTTTGGTGTGATTGGGTTTGATGTATTGGAAGATCGAGATGGTCAACTGTACGCGATTGATGCAAACTTTCGGATTAACGGCTCTACGCCCCTATGTTTACAGCGGCATCGGTTGACAGCCCACAATAAAGCGATCGCAAAATACTCTAGCAACTACACAATGGAAGGAACGCTCGATTCGATTTTGAGCACGCTGAAGCCAGCGTTGGACAATCAGGATTTTATGATTCTGTCGGCACTGGAGAAAGTGAAGTACGGCAAAATCTTCACCGAGATTTACGGCATTGTTGCAGGTGAAACGCTGAGCGACATGCAACACATTGAGCAGTCCTTACATCAAAAAGGATTGCAGCTGTAGCAGAGGAAAACAGGGGCGATTTAACAAGAAGCGAGCTGAGCAATCGTTAGAAAAATACCTGATTGCTAGGCACGCATAAGAACAGCCAAAGCCTTTGTTGCGAGTAGCTTTGAAATTTATGTAATCAAAGTATTTTATTTAGGAAATGCTCTGAAAGCTTGATGAGGTAAGAATTGATAAATCAAGCAATTAAATATCGTTCACAGCTCAAAAGAACTGCGAGAATAGAGTTATGTAAGGATGTGTGAAAGGGCATCCTAATAGAAAGCAGTTTGGCTCGATATCTCTATGAAGTCCTTTGGTAAGTGCCTCGAAAACCAATATCCTTGCGACCTGACAGCCACAAAGCGATCGCAACTGGAAGCCGCATACCCTCGTCCCCAGCTCCAACGCCCACAATGGACCTCGCTGAACGGGGCATGGAGGTTTATTTTTGATGATGAAGGAAAGTATAGAATTCCTTCTGATATCGCAACCTGGAGCCAGCATATCGAAGTTCCCTTTGCACCGGAATCTATCCGAAGTGGGATTCACGACACAGGCTTTCATACGAACTATTGGTATCAGCGAGACTTTGCCATACAGCCCAATGAAAACCGGGTGTTACTTCACTTTGGGGCGGTCGATTATCGAGCCCGCGTGTGGGTGAACGGACAGTTCATGATCGATCACGAAGGCGGCCATACTCCCTTTTCGGTCGATATTACATCGGTGCTGCATGGCGAGGGCGTGCAAACGGTAACGGTATGGGCCGCAGACGATCCGCACGATCTGGCCAAACCGCGAGGCAAACAGGACTGGCAGCTTGAGCCCCATAGCATTTGGTATCCGCGTACAAGTGGCATTTGGCAAACGGTGTGGCTGGAGCAAGTTCCTTCAACCTACATTGAACGCATCAAGTGGACTCCGCACTTTGAACGATGGGAAATCGGGTTTGAAGGCTTTGTGACCGGCCAACCGCAACAGGACATGCACTTGAAGGTTCGACTAACGGTTGGCAACCAGCTGTTGGTCAACGATACCTATGAAGTAATGAATGGTGAAATTCACCGTCGAATTGCATTATCGGATCCGGGAATTGACGACTACCGCAACGAATTGTTGTGGAGCCCCGAAAAGCCGACGTTGATTGATGCTCAGATTCAACTGTGGTGCCAGGGGCAGTTAGTGGATGAGGTGGCATCCTATACGGCCATGCGCACCGTCAGCATTCAGCGCGATCGCTTTATGTTGAACGGGCAACCGTACTACTTGCGTCTGGTGCTTGATCAGGGCTATTGGGAAGAGACCTTGATGACGGCTCCATCGGACGAGGCGCTGCGCCGCGATGTAGAGTTGGTGAAGCAGATGGGCTTTAATGGGGTTCGCAAACACCAGAAGATTGAAGATCCACGCTTCCTATACTGGGCCGATGTGTTGGGTCTGTTGGTGTGGGAAGAAATGCCCAGCGCCTATCGCTTCACTCCTAAGGCGATTGAACGGTTGACCAAGGAATGGACAGAAGTCATTGAGCGAGATGCGAGCCATCCCTGTGTGGTGGTTTGGGTGCCGTTCAATGAGTCGTGGGGGGTGCCCGACTTAACGGCCACTCCGGCGCACCGCCACTGGGTGCAAGCGCTGTACCACCTCACCAAAACTCTGGATCCCACTCGTCCGGTAATTGGGAATGATGGGTGGGAAAGCACATCTACCGATATTTTGGCGATTCACGACTATGACACCAATCCGCAGAGTTTGTCCAAGCGGTATGGCCCGGAGGTGAAGCTGACCGATCTGTTTGATCGGCAGCGGCCAGGGGGGCGGGTGCTGACGCTGGATGGCTATCCGCACCAGGGGCAGCCGATTATGCTGACGGAGTTTGGTGGGATTGCCTATACCAAACCCGAAGACCTCGACTCGACTTGGGGCTACGCTCGCTCGTGCAATATTTCGGAATTTCAACTGCAATACGGCGCATTGCTAGAAGCCGTGAATCAGGTCGAGATCTTTAGCGGCTTTTGCTACACCCAGTTGACGGATACCTTCCAAGAGGCAAATGGGCTGCTATATGCCGATCGCACACCAAAATTCCCGATTGAGGCGATCGCATCTGCTACTTTGGGCAGGGGCTACCCGCCAGAAGAGCAGACTATGCTTCTAGAATCGGTAAAAGTGGCATGGTCCCAAATGGAAGATGCATTCTCAGACGCTGTTAAAGCCCGACGGACGCAAACTAACGCTGTACAGCAGGTTCCCCATTGCGGAGGGAATAGTTGCCCCTAGTCCAAGTCGGGAGCCTGTACAGGCTACGCCGCATTTGCGGTGGCATCCACTGCGAGGGGAATGGGTTGCGTATGCCAGCCACCGTCAGGGGCGCACGTTCATGCCCCCGCCGGAATACAATCCACTGGCTCCGACAAAAGATCCTAACTTTCCAACCGAACTACCCCAGGGAAACTACGACATTGCGGTGTTTGACAATCGGTTTCCGTCCTTGATTCTTTCGGTAACCGAAGCGCCCACAGAAATTGTAGAGACTGTCCCTGCCAATGGAGCCTGCGAGGTGGTTGTGTTTACACAAAATCCGCAGGCTTCTTTGAGTTCGTTACCGTTGGATCATTTAGAGTTGTTGTTTCAGGTGTGGGGCGATCGCACTCGTGCCATCAGCGAGCATTCCCAAATTCGCTACGTGCTACCGTTTGAGAATAAGGGCGTTGAGGTGGGGGTGACGCTGCACCATCCCCATGGGCAAATCTATGCCTATCCCTTTGTTCCGCCCGTGCCAGCTCGGATGGAAACATGCCAGCGTGAATACTATCAGCAACATCAGCGAGGATTGTTGCAGGATTTGATTGCGAAAGAAATTCAGGACGGCCAAAGGATTTTATATCAGGATGAGTGGGCTGTTGCATTTGTTCCGGTGTGTGCCCGGTATCCTTACGAGGTGTGGATTGCTCCTATTCAACCGAGCGCAACCTTTGCTGACCTCAGCACCCATGAGCGGGCTGGACTGGCCAAAGCGCTGAAAACGGTGACATTAAAATTTGATGGGTTATGGCAGCGTCCGTTTCCCTACTTGATGGCTTGGTTTCAAGCGCCTGTGAATGGGCGATCGCATCCTGAATGGCACCTCCATGCGGAATTTTATCCCCCCTACCGCACGAGCGATCGCCTCAAATATTTGGCGGGGACTGAGTTGGCCGCTGGAATGTTTGCCAACGATGCCCTACCCGAAGAAAAAGCCAAAGAGCTACAAGCAGTGGCGGTGACGTTGGAGTAGGGAAACGAAAATCGGCGATCGCTGACCAGAATAAGCACTAAGGATGAAGTGTAATCCTTCAAGTTGTTTTCTAATAGACAAACAGCAGGATTCTGCATGAATACAAACAAATATATTTGGTAGATGTGTTTTTCATCGGCTGCAAGCAACGTTTAAGCCAGATTTAAGAGAACCAATTTTTGATTCATGTGAGGAATTCAGCCATACGCCAGAATGACCGTATGTTGGGTCATTTTGGCGATCTTTTCAAGATGATTTCAAGATGAATGGAGGAACCCCATGAGTAGTGGTCATGCAAGCCATAAAGGGCCTGGAATTAAGCACAGTCACGACAGTGGGCAAGTCGATTCTGCTGCTACAACCCCAGTCGCTAACCCCGAGGATTTGCTGCCTGAAGGAGAAGGCTATCCGTATAATGCTCAGGGCAAAGCTCAGGGTACAGAGAGCAATTCTGAAGCAACCGAGCGCCCCCATGAGAACTCAACTCAGTCGCAATAATCAGTGTTGCGATCGCCCTACAAATCAGTCCAACAAACAAGTCGAGTACATGAGTTCAGCCTCTGAGCAACTCACAAGCTGCGCTTTAGATTGGGATCGTGTTAATGAAACGGTTTCAATCTAAAGCGAGAATGACTGATCTGCTGCGAACCAATGTGAACTGGTGCGAACCAAAGACAAAACCAGTGCGACAGACCCATGAGGAACAATGGCGATGAACGCAAACAGCTCAACCTCAAATCCCTCTACGCAACGTGATGTGGAGGCTATCTTAACGCCTAATCTGTGGCCTTTGTGTTTAGCCGGATTGGTCTTGGGTATTGGTCAGGGAGGATTTTTTGATGGTATTGTTTTTCATCAACTGCTGCAATGGCATCATATGTTTTCCAGCATTGAAACGGACCAAACTGTGATGGGTATGGAACTGAATACTCTGGGAGATGGGCTGTTTCACCTGTTTGATTGGTTGATGACCCTAGCTGGAATTGGCCTGCTGTGGCGCGCCGGACGCAAAGAACAAAATGCGTGGCATGGTCGGCTGTTTTTGGGCTCTTTGTTGACAGGAGCCGGAATCTTTAACCTGGTTGAGGGAATTGTTGATCACCATATCTTGGGGATTCATCACCTTAAACCTGGGCTTTATCAGGGATGGTGGGATCTGGGCTTTTTGCTATCTGGAGTTGTGCTCATTGGCATTGGGCTGGTGCTGGTGCAAACTGCGAAACCCGTACATCAATTCAATCTAGGCACTTCGACACCATCAAACACCAGATCCTAAAACTCTCTGGATTTACGTATTGGTGTTGTGGGTTGGGTGCTTCGCACCCTACCCACAACACCAGCACACCAGCTTTAGTGGGTTTGCGTAAGTTCTGACTCTGTAATGTCTGCTGTGTGGGCGGTACAGAGTTTTACGGTTTTACGTTTTATGATGGCGGCTTGCCGATAAACCTAACTTGTCTATTTAGCAAAGGCACCTTCATGTCATGAATCGAATTGAAGAAGTTTCTGCAAAATTGAAACTCATGCGCCAGAGCTTGAGCGAAACGGAGTCTGCTGGAATTCGCCTACGGGGAACAGACTGGTTTGCCTGGGCCACAGCAGGAGGCTCTAACACGGTGCTGCTGGGGGCAGAGACGGGTGCTGCCGAAGTGCTGGTTACCCCAACGGATGCATGGATTTTGACAGATGAAATTGAAGCCCAAAGGCTGAAGGACGAGCAACTCCCTCATGTTGTAGAAACTTCTCCATATCAGCTGTTTGTGCATCCGTGGGCTGAGGTCTCAAAGCGCAATGCATTTGTGCTGGAGGCGGTGGGCGGTGGGCGAATTTTGAGCGATAAGCCTTCTGGCTCGTTTCACGATCGCACCACGTTACACGAATATCCATTGCCCCAATCGTTGATCAAACAGCGGCGAGTGCTGCTGCCCAGTGAGCTAGAGCGGTATCGGCAGGTGGGGCGTCTTGCCAGCGAGGCCATGACCGAGGTGTTGTTGCAGGCGCAACCCACCTGGACTGAGCAACAGTTGGCGGGAGCTGGAGCCAGAGCCATGTGGGCTAGGGGGCTGCACCCTGTTCTGACGCTAGCCGGGGGCGATCGCCGTTTGCCGCTGTATCGTCACCCTTTGCCCAGCGCAGAACGGTTGGGATGGCAGGCCATGCTAGTGTTTTGTGCGCGAGGATCGGGGTTAGTGGCTAGCCTGACTCGGTTTGTGTGGTTTGACAGCCCATCTGCCCAGGACAAGGCTCTACATTGCACCATTGCGGAGATTGAGGCGATCGCCCTTGAGCGCTCTCAGGTAGAAGTGCCATTGAATGCGGTGTATGCTGCATTGGCGCAGACCTACGAGCAGTACGGCTATGCCAACGCCATTCGCGAACACCACCAGGGGGGCACAGCTGGCTACGGAGCGCGAGAAGTAATCGCCACTCCCGAAACGAGCGATCGCTTAGCTGCCAACATGGTTTTGGCGTGGAATCCCAGCATTCCAGGAGCCAAAATTGAAGATACCTTCGTCCTGCACGATGACAACCGCCTGGAGAATATCAGCCTTGATCCCCAATTTCCCCATCAGGATGTGAACGGACGACCTCGACCCATTCCTTTGGAGCGGTAACGTATGGACTACATACAAATTTTTAATGCGGCTGCAGAAGTAGAGGCGATCGCTCCCGGACGCGTGAATTTGCTGGGGGAACACACAGACTACAATGACGGCTTTGTGCTGCCGACGGCCATACCTCAACAAACGAGAGTGGCAATTGGCCACAGCCCCAACGATCGCCATCATATTTACTCAGCGGAACTCGAAGAATGGATTGATATTCACCCCATCAAAACGAGTCACACCAAGCCCGAAGGCTTTGCTCGTTACGTTTATGGCTGCATTCGTGTGCTGGAAACTGCGGGATATGATGTTCCTCCTCTCAATGTGTTTGTCACGTCTGCGGTTCCCATTGGTGCTGGGTTATCGAGCAGCGCGGCATTGGAGGTGGCGACTTTGCGGGGATTGCGATCGCTCCTGCACCTTGAGATTGACGATGTGAAAATTGCGCAGTTGGGGCAACAGGCTGAAATTCAGTACGCTGGCGTGAGCTGTGGCATTCTCGACCAAATGGCATCCAGTCTGGCCGATACGGAACATATGCTGTTTCTCGATACGCGCACGTTAGAACGCCAGATTGTACCTTTTCCCGCTGGGGCTGCCATTGTTGTGATTGATAGCGGAGTGGCGCGATCGCTTGCGGCCAGTGGTTACAACCAGCGCCGCGCCGAGTGTGAAGAGGCCGCGAAACAATTGGGAGTTAAGGCCCTGCGCGACGTTCCAGATCCGCAAGCTGCTGCCGCCTTACCAGAATTGTTGCGAAAACGGGCTCGCCATGTCATCACCGAGAACAACCGCGTTCTGCAGGCGCGAGATGGGGTTGCAGCAGATGAATTTGGTCAACTCATGAATGATTCCCATGCCAGCCTGCGCGATGACTACGAAGTGTCGATCGCGGCGCTGGATCATTTAGTGGAACTACTGCAGCAAACGCCGGGTGTTTTTGGGGCTCGGTTAACGGGTGCTGGTTTTGGCGGTGCTTGTGTAGCGTTAGTCACAAAAGGACAGAGTGAAGCGATCGCTACTCATGTGCTAGAAGCCTACAACCATGACGGTTTTGACGGTCGCATCTTGGTTGTTTAGCTCTTCCATAATTTGTCAACTAAACTGGGTTTAAATCAGGCTCAAGTGAGTCATCAAGCCATTGTTTTTAGTAATCGTTTACCAATGATTTTTTCATGGAAACTTTATGCCTTGCTCCCTCCTAGGCTAGAGGTGGTTTCCATCGCAAATTCTTATGCTTAGGACTGGAGTAGATTGCTCCGTCTCCAATTTATCTAATTTTTTAGTCCATTCATCCGAAAAGAGTAGATATATGCAACTTCAAGTTGAGTGCGATCGCCCTTCAGTTGTGCAACCTTGCCTCATTTGTGCTGAACCCGTTGCCATGGCTGCCGCTCGCATCATTCTTTGCGACGATCAGGGTCATGGCGTTGGCGAAGTCTGCACAACCTGCCTCGAAAACGGATTTGACTGGCTGAGTGCTCAATTTGAGCAGTTAAGCAAGCCCAAGAAGCCTGCGATCGCCCGACAACCTCGCCATTTAGAGATGCCGATCAGTGCGTAACGGGCCTTCTCTCGGTTGATGACTGATGAATAGTTAACCCAATGGCCATATGGCGGATTCGCCCCCAAACTCGAGCGAGGCGAGATTAGTTCCGCCTACAACGCTCCCTAAGTGACAAGGCAACTGCCCGAAAATATAATTTTGACCACGGTTGATGATTTGTACAACTGGGCAAAACTGTTGAGCTTGTGGCCGTTGCTCTATGGCACAGCTTGTTGCTTTATCGAATTTGCAGCACTCATTGGCTCCCGGTTCGATTTTGACCAGTTTGGGCTATTGCCTCGCTCGACTTCTCGCCAAGCCGACTTAATTATGTTGGCGAGGACACGTTAGCGCCCCCTAGCTCAACGGCAGTTTAATCACAAACTTAGTCCCTTTCCCCAGTTCAGACAGACAGTCCAGGCTACCGTGATGCTGTTCCACAATAATTTTGTAGCTGATTGACAGGCCCAGCCCCGTTCCCTTGCCCACGGGCTTTGTGGTGAAAAAAGGATCGAACAATTTCTCGCGCACTCCCGGCAAAATTCCCGGTCCATTGTCAGCAATCACAATTACCACTGCGTTGCTAAAAACTTCGTTGGTAAGGGTAATTTGGGGGCTCCAGGAACTCTCCTCAAATTGTTTCTCGCAGTGTTCCTCCAGGGCATCAATCGCATTCACCAGAATATTCATAAACACCTGATTGATTGAGCCACCACAGCAGGTCACCTTGGGCAAGGGGTTGTCCTGTTTAATCACCTCAATCTCTGGCCGATTGGATGTGGCCTTGAGGCGGTTATGCAAAATCATCAGGGTGCTATCCAACGCGGCCTGCAAATCAGTCGGTTTCTTGTCGGTTTCGTCTAGGCGAGAAAAGGTTTTCAGCGACTTGACAATGCCTGTAATACGTTCACTGCCCACCTGCAACGAGTGAAGCAGACGGGGAAAGTCCTCCATTAAAAACTTTAGATCAATGGTTTCTGATAGGGCCTGAATCTTTTTGGAGGGAGTTGCATATTCCGCAACATATAGCTCGATGAGCGCTAACAAATCCTCTGCATACCGCTGGGCCGGTTGGATATTGCCAGCAATGAAGCTGACAGGATTGTTAATTTCATGGGCGATCCCAGCGACAAGTTGCCCTAGGCTAGCCATCTTTTCGTTTTGCACTAGTTGGCCCTGGGTAAGCCGCAATTCCTGCAACGCTTGTTCTAGGGCGGCTGCCTTTTCGGATGCCTGGGCTTCGCTCAACCGCAGCTTTGCCTGCTGCTCCTCTAGCCTTTGAATGGAGCACTGCACCTGCTGGGTCATGTGGTTAAAGGCTTGGGTCAGCACTGCCAACTCATCTTGACTGGTAACTTGAATCGCTTGATTGAGTTCTCCCGCCGCCATCCTGTGGGTTGCCTGGGTCAGGGTTTTCAATGGCCCAGTGATGGAACGACTAATTAACCGCGCCAAGCCTGTGCCCACTAGCCCCGCCACTAGGGCCAGTCCCAGGCCGTATTGACGAGTCGTCGCCAGTTGAGCCTGCAAAGGGGCCGTAGAAAGCCCAATGCTGATTGCCCCTAGAGACTCATCTCCAGCGCGTACCACCTGCCCCGCCAGCAATTGATTTGATCGCCATTCAAAGATGATGGTGGGGCTTTGCAATAGGGTTTTTCCCCACGGGTCTACCTCCAAACTGTAGATTTTCACGTCTGGTTCGTAAACATCGGAAACCAGTCGGCCATCTTCCTGATAGGCTCTGCCCGCCGTTAGCAGCTTGCCTTGATTAAGCTCCTGCTGCAACTGCTCCATCATGACTTCAATTGCATCGAAGTCGCGGGCGTAGAAATCATCCCGAGACGAGGCCACCAGTGTATTCAAAATCATGGTGGCTTGATGTTCTAGCTCCTGGCGCAACTGCTGCCGCTCTCGGTGTAGCAACACTAGGGTCAGGCTGGTCACGGAGGTGATCACCAGCGCTGTCATCGCTAGGGTCAATTTAGTTGATAAGGATGGGGAGAAAAGTTTGCCCATGCGCAATTTCCCTGCCGGATGCTGTGTGTTCTCTTCTCCAAGGCTCTATTCAGACACCGCCCTAACACGGATATACATCTTCTGCAGTTGATTCAGGTAATCATCGCTAGGAAAGGGATCAAACTTGGCCGTTTCGTCAAAAATTTCCAGGATCGCTTTACCTTCCTCTGCCTGATCGAGCGTGAGCAACCTTTGGGTAATAGTATTTACCACTGCCGGGTCTAAATCGCTGGCAACCAGCGCAATGTGGCGCGGTACCGGATCGGTCTCGAACAAAATTCGCATATTAGCCCGGACGGATTCTGGCAGTTCCGCAAAGGTCTGATTATCCACCACTCCCACGGTGGCATCGCCGTTGAGCACCCATTCCAGAACGTTCTCATCGTCGTAGCTGAAGATATAGCCAACTTCGTCGGCTGCCACCGGTGATTTGAGGGAGTTTTTCTCGGTGATCTTCAGATTTTCTTCCAGGAAATGATAGACCGGCAGCATATAGCCGGAGGTGGAGTAGGGCGCATCTAAGGCGACTAGGTGTCCCGGCAGATCCTGGAGAGATTCAACGCCGGAATCTGCCATTGTAAAAATGATGGAATGGTACTCGGCATCACCCTCTTTCCATCGGCGCAGGATCAACTGAGCGTCTGCCTCTTCGGCCAAACGCAGGGCTGGATAGGCGCTGTCAAAAAAGACATCTACTTCTCCATTGGCCATCCACTGGCTCATGGTGGCGGCATCGGGAGCGACTTTCACCTTGGCACCATCGATGCCAGATTCTGCGAGCTGTGCTGCCAGATAATCCGCCAGGGGCTGAAATTCATCGAGCGATCGGGTGGGGTTGTTGGAAATATCGCCCAGAACAATGGGATTGGTGGCGGGTTCAGTTGCGATCGCAGTCTCTTCCTTTGCTGGCCTTTGAGCATTGGTATCCACCGCTGAACCAGAGCAGCCCACCAAGCCCAGCAGCAACCCCATGGAGACCAAACTGGTAAAACGAGTTAGAAACATAGATTAACGTTTTGTAGCGATATAGGGTTTATTATTCTCCTTCTGGAGTGTAGAATTCCCAGTTTTCTCTGAGGTCTATCTTGCGATCTTGAGGTATATCTCTAGGGCTTACGCTCTTCATCCGAAGAACCGGGGGAAATGATGTTTGGAGCGCTTAGTGTCCCAAACGTCATTCAACTGCGTAAGTCCTGTCTCTGTAGAAGCTCTAACCAGTTTGGTTCAGATTACCCTGCCGAGATAGTAAATTACATGATGGCTTAGGCACTTGCGCCTGTTGGCTTAATTTTGGTGCTGTTTAAGACAGATCTGGCTATCACTTCTTCCTCGCGGTACTATCCCATCCTCCTTTTGGCTGCTATATCAATATCCAATCAGCAAAGACAGCTCCGGACGGATGGCAGGCATGATGGATGACGCAGGGATGCGCTAAGGGCCTATTAGAGGGGAATCTGGCCAGATACAACGTTCCATCACCTGTCGCAGGCGGTGATCATCGTCTCCATCTCGGCGTTGCTGGCGTTGCTTGGGTTCAACCAGCGCTTTGAGCCGTTGTTTGGCGGGCCATCTGCTTTTGCCTACCGTCTACTTCCCTAACCTGTAGATGCGCCCTTAGCCGTTGGTGATGTGCTAGACACTCAGATGTTTGTTATACAAGTAGGGTGGAGCTGTACTTCCAACAACAAAAATCCACACATTTGAAACCCAACCGAGTCGTTGGACACGGCTTTTCACTTCATTGGCCGATGAATCGTCTAAAGAATTCAGCGATCGCTTCAATTTCATTTTTGGATGCTGTGATTCCATGCCGTTGTTGGTGTGTATTGAGATCTCTTTAAAATCTTCAATTTGTTCGTTGTCTCTACCCTACTTTGACGCGAGCCCAGCATGAACCCTGATAACCAGTTATCTGCCAAAACAGCGCAAGTTTACCAAGCGCTAGCCGAAGCCCACGATTTTATTGCCGCACTCGATGTTCAAATTCACTCGGGGCAATTTCCCATGCCAGGAGAAACGGACTTGAATGAAGCGCTGCTGCCCAACGGGTGGACTCCCATTGTGGATGCCAACTCGTGGCTTGCGGACGAGTTTTAGGGCGTTTAATAATTGGCGTTGGATGATTGGCCTGTTCTTTTATTTTCCTGCGTGGAAACCTGGTTTTGGCGGTTTATTGTTCCTGATGGAAACCTCGCTTACCCATCCCAGCAGTGTTCTATTTTCAATGGTCTTCAAGAGCCGAAAAATAGGAAAAAATTATGCACATCCATCATCTCAACTGTGGTTGCATGTGTCCGGTTGGTGGGGCACTGTTCGATGGCTTTAGCACTGGTTTGGTATCTCATTTGGTTTGCCACTGTTTGTTAGTGGAAACCAATCGGGGCCTTGTGCTAGTTGATACAGGATTTGGACTGCAAGATATTCAGTCACCGTATTCTCGATTGAGTCCATTTTTCATTCATGTCAACAATATTCAATTCGATCGCAAGTACACAGCGATCGCTCAAATTGAGCAGCTTGGTTTTTCGGCTCAGGATGTTCGCCACATTGTTTTGACCCATCTCGATTTTGATCATGCGGGTGGGTTGGAGGATTTTCCTGAAGCGACGGTGCATGTGATGCAGAGCGAGAAAGAGACTGCGCGCGATCGCCATGGAATCATTGCCCGCGGGCGGTATCGTCCCCAACAGTGGAATGAGGTGAAACATTGGCAGCACTACACTGCAGGCGGCGAACCCTGGTTTGGTTTTGAGGCTGTTCGGGATCTCAAAGGACTTCCCCCCGAAATTTTGTTAATTCCGTTAGTGGGTCACACATACGGTCATGCTGGAGTTGCCATTCAAACGTCGAATGGGTGGTTGTTGCATGCTGGAGATGCTTATTTCTACCGCGATGAGATCAGCCCTCATTATCCTCACTGCACCCCAGGATTGCGCGCCTATCAATGGATGATGGAAGTCGATCGCAACGCTCGGTTGTTCAATCAAGCTCGACTGCGTAAACTATCGCGCGATCGCAGCCAAGAAGTCCGCCTTTTCTGTAGCCATGATGCGATCGAATTCACAACATTTGCTAAAGAGAATCAGCCCCTTTCTCGCTTTCAGAATTAATTCAAGGAAATTAGGAATCTTTGGGTTCTGATGGAATGAATGACACGAATTTGTGCCGTTAGTAAATTGCTATCAGCGAAATTGAGATTTTTGAAGAAAGAGTCAATTGTCATCATTGTGCATCTATCAATGGGGAGAATAAATCTGTAGGTGGGCTTTATTCCCTTCCTGGATGGAAACGTGAAATATCGCCTCAAGATCCCCGTTTGGAGCGGGTGGCAATATGGTTCAACATATCAATCGATCAGTGTTTAGCCCAGCGGATTTGGATCAACTGGCAGCCGACCTAAATCGAGATGGAATTTGCATCATTCGTGGCCTATTCGATCGCGCATTGATAGATGAATGGAAGGTTGCCTTTGATGCATTATTTGCGGAGCGACAGCAGCGACCGGGTGGCATTGCGCCTAGGGGCACCGCTCGTGGCTACATTACCTTGCCCTGGGTAGCCCCCTTTGCGAATCCGGCTGTGTTTGCGAATCCTACAATTTTAGATGTGCTGAATCGGGTGTTTTATCAGGAGTACAAGCTCGTTCAGCTTGCCGCCGATATTCCCATGCAAGGCTCGGAATATCAACAAATTCACCGCGATTTTCGTCCGCTATTTACTGACCACATCGTGACGCCGCTATATGCACTGGCGGTGAACTTTCCCTTGGTAGAAGTGAACGCCAACAATGGCCCGTTTGAAATGGCGCGGGGAACCCATGTGATGCCACGCGACGAGGCGCTGATCAAAATTCGGGCGGGAGAAATTGCCATGGAGCAGTTCTACCTGCAACCTGGCGATGTGATGGTGCGATCGCCCCTTGCACTGCACCGAGGCACCCCAAACTACACCCCCCACCCCCGACCCATGATCGTGATGGGTTACGTGATGCACTGGCTTCATACCCACAAGGTAGATTTAACCCTGGAAGAGTCGTATTACAATCAACTTGCTCCTCAGCTTCAGCAGTTGTTGCGGTGCCAAACGGTGAATCAATTATCGGCCCAGGCAACCGAAACGTATACGAATTTTGAGTACTAAATTCTTGAGCCTGCAACGGTTAGGCTGGAATTCTAAACCTACAATGGCAGCCCAAACGTATACCAACCCCGTGTACTCCCAGTACTTTGCCGATCCGTTTGTTTGGCGGTATCAGGATGTTTACTATGCGATCGGCACGGGACCAGCCGAGGCCGTAGGTCAGGTTGATGCCGCTGACCAATCGCATGTTTTTCCGCTGCTGCAATCTAGAGATCTGGTGAACTGGATGAAAGCAGGGCAGGCGTTGCAACGTCCCGATCCTGCCCTGGGAGACAACTTTTGGGCACCGGAAGTTGTCTATAGCGAGGGACTGTTTTACCTGTACTATTCGGTGGGGCATCAGGATAAGCGGCATCAATTGCGAGTGGCTACTAGCGCTCACCCGCTTGGCCCGTATGAAGATGTGGGTCTGCCTTTGATTGATCCCAGCACTTGCCCATTTGCCATCGATCCCAGTCCTTTTCAAGATGATGACGGGCAGTGGTATCTATTTTACGCCCAGGATTTTTTGGATAGGGATGAGAACGTGCGTGCGGGTACTGCGCTGGTGGTTGATCGCCTACACAGGATGACCCAGCTTGCCCACCAGCCCAAGACGGTGCTGCGCGCTCGGCATGATTGGCAACGGTTTTTGGTCAACCGTCCGATGTATGGTAGCGTTTACGATTGGCATACGCTCGAAGGCCCATGTGTGCGCAAACATGGCGATCGCTACTATTGCTTTTACAGTGGTGGTCGCTGGGAAACGGAAAATTATGGAGTGGACTATGGGGTGGCAGATCAGGTGATGGGGCCATACTCCGATGCGGGAAATGAAGCGGGGCCACGGGTGTTGCGATCGCGCCCAGGTCAAATCCTTGGCCCTGGCCACAACTCGATGATTTTAAGCCCTGATGGACACACGGAGTATGTGGTCTACCACGCCTGGGATGCCAAAATGACTGCCCGCCAAATGCGCATTGATCGGCTTAGGTGGACGGCAGAAGGGCCACGCTGCGATGGGCCAACCTGGACACCACAATCGTTGCGATAAATTGCGCTGCTAATTCTGTGTTTGAGAGTGCGCTATGCCAGCAAATGTGTTGATTGGAAATGCTCAAACTGAAGGAGCCCAGCGACGGGGCTGGTTTGTGGGAGGGTTTATCACTCCGCTGGATGATCCCCGCTCTACGACAGCTCTAGAAGTGAAGTGGGGTGTACACGCAGAGGGCGATCGCCGGGTTGAATGGTCTGCCCCCGCAGACACCGCTACGCTGTCAATTTTGGTGCAGGGTCGTTTTGGGCTACAGTTTCCCGATGGCGAGATTGTGCTTGCCGCCCAAGGTGACTATGCGCTGTGGCTCCCAGGAGTTGCCCATACTTGGTGTGCTGAACAAGATTCTGTTGTTGTTTCGGTGAGATGGCATCCTCAACAGGCTTGAGGCTTGCATTCTGGCGTGACCGGAGCTGTGCGGCGTATACTGATGGCGCTCTGAATCTACCGTTTGGCTCGTGCTGGTTCATCATGTAGCCTGGGCCGAGTCATTCGCCACGGAATAGACCTCCTGACAAATCATTGCACAGCGATTTTACGCTTCAAAAGGCGATTTGCGCAGCCAGTCTATTGTCTTTATCAAGAACACCGAGGGTTGATAGCAGGTTCGCGAATCATCAACCGAAAACCTTGTGTGGAAAAAACTAAGTTCGGGATGATGCCCCAATTTTTTTGCAAGAAACGGCCATCTTGAAGCGGTAAATCATACGTTGGATATTACGTTCGATATCAAGAGAATCGAATTGTTCCTTTCGTATCTAATGAATTTATCTCTACCCTATGGCTAATTACCTTTATCTCAAAGTGTCAGTATTATGAAAGTTTATGATTGATCTCGATCGAGAATAACCTAACTGCCAAATCGCTGCTCTACAAGATTCATCTCATTGAAAGACTCGAATTCAACGAGCATAAACTTGCTTGGCTGAACGAATATCTATAGCAATTCGCAGAACTTCTATCAAAAGAAGTATCGTTAATAGAATAAAAACTTCTATTCTTTAGATATTCACTTGGTGGTCTGAAAGCAGTCAGCAGTTCATCGCAACATTTCTTAGCCTGTTTTTGATCGTTTCTGAACCGTAATTCATCATTGCGATCGCTTGCAACTGTTCCTCCAAAGGCGATCGCCATCCATTTCCAAGCCGAAACTTACTCTTTTGGATAGGTTTATAGTTTCGTCCAGGTTGATTAAGGTTTGAGCATGAAAGACGGTTTCACTACTTCCTGCAAACTCTTATCACTCATTTGAGAATTAATCATTTGAGATGTTGGGGAGTCCTCAATTTGACGAATACATTAAACTTCCAACCATAAAAACAGTTGTTCAAGAATTTAATTTCATCAAGAATAAGGTACGTTAATGTCTAATCTGCAATGGTCTGAAAACCCCAATAAAAAATCTTCTGGAGTTCCAGATCTGGTTTGCTTCTCTCATCTGCGATGGGATTTTGTGTATCAACGCCCTCAACATTTGTTGAGTCGCTGTGCTCAAATTCGAAGAGTTTTTGTTGTTGAAGAACCATTTACCAGTTCTGATACTACCTGCCGATTAGACATTAGCAAGCGTGAGTCTGGAGTATGGGTTGTTGTCCCCTACTTGCCTATAGGATTAAACGAAGAAGACTCGATTCAATGTCAACAGCAGCTTGTTGAGCAGTTATTTTGCGAAGCTCAAATTCAATCCCCAATTCTTTGGTATTACACACCAATGGCGGTGCCGTTTACTCAGCAGCTTGATGCGTCGGCAGTTGTGTATGATTGCATGGATGAGCTGTCGGCTTTTAAGGGGGCGCATCCTCAGCTGCGATCGCGCGAGGCCCAACTGTTTCAGCGGGCAGATCTGGTGTTTACCGGGGGGCACAGCCTCTACGAAGCCAAACAACACCAACATTCCAGTGTGCATGCATTTCCCAGCAGCATTGATAAGGCGCACTTTGCCCAAGGCAGAGCCATTGCAACAGAGCCCACCGACCAAGCCTCGATTCCCCATCCTCGGCTTGGGTTTTATGGGGTGGTGGATGAGCGTATGGATTTGGACTTGTTGCGCGGAATTGCCAAGGCTCGTCCAGATTGGCATCTTGTCATCATTGGCCCCGTTGTTAAAATCGATCCCGAAACCCTGCCCCGCGAGCCCAATATTCATTACCTAGGCGGCAAGCCCTATCAAGCGTTGCCCAACTATTTGGCAGGGTGGGATGTTGCGCTTTTGCCCTTCGCGCGCAATGAATCGACTCGCTTTATTAGCCCTACCAAAACACCAGAATATTTGGCGGCTGGCAAGCCTGTTGTATCCACTGCAATTCGTGATGTGGTGCGGCCCTATGGCACTGAGAACTTGGTTCACATTGCCAATACAGTACCTGAGTTTGTGGATGCGATCGCCACTGCGCTGGACCCAACTCACACATCGCCGGATTGGCTCAGCCGGGTAGATGCTTTCCTATCCCAAACATCGTGGGATCGCACGTGGCAAGCCATGAATGAATTGATTGAAGACGTAATCGCCACACGGCAGCAAAATACGACCCGTCCACCCCAGTCACAAGATGCTGTTGCTGCCCGATCTGCTCAACAAGACGGACAACGCACCGTTGCCGCGAACGCCAACACAGACACGTTGGTCAGTTAAATCTTTGCCAAGAGGAATAGACCCATGTTCGACTATTTAATCGTTGGTGCCGGATTTGCTGGCAGTGTGCTGGCAGAACGCTTGGCAAGCCAAAGCAATAAAAAAATATTAATTGTGGATACGCGAAACCACATTGGCGGTAACGCCTATGACTATTACAACGAAGATGGAATTTTAATTCATAAGTACGGGCCACACATCTTTCACACCAACTCTCGGGATGTGTTTGAGTATTTGTCGCGGTTTACCGATTGGCGACGCTACGAGCACCGGGTGCTGGCCAGTGTGGATGGGCAATTGGTTCCGATTCCGATTAATTTAGACACAATTAACCAACTCTACAGCTTGAACCTGACGGCCTTTCAGCTAGCAGAATTTTTAGAGTCGGTTGCAGAGCCGAAAGACTGCATTCGCACCTCTGAAGATGTGGTGGTGAGCAAGGTAGGACGCGAACTGTACGAGAAGTTTTTTCGAAACTATACGCGCAAACAGTGGGGAATTGATCCATCAGACCTGGATAAATCGGTCACTGCCCGTGTGCCTACCCGGACCAACCGAGACGATCGCTACTTTACCGATACATATCAGGCGATGCCGCTCCATGGCTACACGCGCATGTTTGAGAGAATGTTGGCCCATCCCAACATCAAAATCATGCTCAACACAGACTACCGGGAAATTCAAGACATCATTCCCTACAAGGAAATGATTTATACCGGACCGGTGGATGGTTTCTTTGACTATTGCTACGGCAAGCTGCCATACCGATCGCTCGACTTTAAACATGAAACGTTGAATGAAGTGGTGCATCAGCCACAAGCAGTGATTAACTATCCCAACGAACATTTGTATACACGGGTAACGGAATTCAAATATCTCACCGGACAAGAACATCCCAAAACCAGTGTTGTTTACGAATATCCGAAGGCAGAAGGAGATCCCTACTACCCGGTGCCACGCCCTGAAAATGCCGAGCTGTACAAACAGTACAAAGAGTTGGCAGATGCCACACCTGATGTCCATTTTGTCGGTCGATTGGCAACGTACAAGTACTACAACATGGATCAGGTTGTGGCGCAGGCATTGGCTGTGTATGCTCAATTGACTCAGCGTTCGAGTTGGCATCCGACGGAGGAAAACCGATTTGTGAAGCAGCCTAAAACCGCGCCTGCCATGGGCGATCGCACCTTCAAGTCTCCCCTGCGGTCAACCGCTGCTCGAACGGTGCCCGCCTCCAAATCTGCATCCAATCATGGTAATCATGGCAAAGCTGAATCTCCCAATGGCAAGTCCCTAACCTCCACCTAAGGTGGTCGTTGGGATGGGCAGAACACGTGATTTGCCAAACGGCAACGATGGACAGGGATGACTTCAAATCAACGATTACCCAATCAGCAGCCGTTGCCCAAGCTAGAAGTTTGGGGGGGGATTGAATGCACCGTAAACCGTGTGGGCGATCGCTACTTTGATCAGCTTGAGCGCAACGGTCATGCAACCCGCATGGACGACCTCGATCGGTTTGCGGCCTTGGAAATTCAGGCAATTCGCTATCCCATTTTGTGGGAGCGAGTGGCCCCTCATGGGCTAGAGCAAGCCGACTGGCAATGGGCCGATCAACGATTGCTGCGTTTGGATGACTTGGGCATTCGGCCTATTGTTGGCTTGGTGCACCATGGCAGCGGCCCGCGAGAAACCAGCCTGATCGATCCGGCCTTTCCCGACAAGTTGGCGCAGTTTGCCACGGCTGTCGCGCAGCGCTATCCCTGGGTGGACTCTTACACTCCCGTCAATGAACCACTGACCACCGCCCGATTTGCTGGGTTATATGGGCATTGGTACCCCCATGGGCGCGATGATTTGAGCTTTGCCAAAGCTCTGATTCACCAGTGTCGGGCTACGGTGTTGGCCATGCAGGCCATTCGTCAAATTAACCCGCGTGCTCAACTGGTGCAAACGGAAGATTTGGGCAAGATCTTGAGTACGCCGCTGTTGGCGTATCAGGCCGAGTTTGAAAATGGGCGCCGCTGGTTGTCGCTAGATTTGTTATTTGGCCGGGTTAATGCCGATCACCCCATGTGGAGCTACTTGCAGTGGATTGGGGTGGAAGCGGACGAACTGCTGTGGTTTGCCGAAAATCCCTGTCCGCCTGATCTGATTGGTATCAATCGCTATGTATGTGGCGATCGCTTGATTGATGAGCGAGTGCATCGTTATCCACCCCATACCCATGGCGGCAATGGCAAGCACCAATATGCCGATGTGGAAGCGGTGTGGGTATGTGCCGAAGGGATTTACGATCATGTGAGCCTGTTGAAGGATGTATGGGAGCGCTACCAAACGCCTATTGCCATTACTGAGGCTCATTTGGGCTGTACCCGCGAGGAGCAAATGCGCTGGCTCCGGGAGGTATGGCAGGTGGCACAAACGCTGCGCCGGGATGGGGTGGACTTTCGGGCTGTAACCATTTGGTCGCTGTTGGGAACCTACGACTGGAATACCCTGGTGACGCGAGAGGACGGCTTTTATGAGCCGGGTGTGTTTGATGTGCGATCGCCCCAACCTCGCCCAACGGCTCTGGCCAGTTTGGTGCAGTCGTTTACCAAAGGGCAGGAATACTCGCATCCCGTGCTGGATCTGCCGGGTTGGTGGCAGCGATCGCAACGATTGCGCTATCCCCCGGTGCGCTTTTCCACCCAAGCGGGAGGATGGGTGGATGCAGAACCTGACCAAGTTGTGCGATCGCCAGAGATGAAGCTAACCCGTACCCCAGGTAAGGCTGCAAATGCATCGATGCGGCCTTTGCTGATTACGGGGGCAACGGGAACGCTAGGACAAGCGTTTGCCCGCTTTTGCGAAATTCGTGGTATTCCCTACCATTTGCTGTCGCGCCAAGAGCTGGATATTACCGATAAAGATTCGGTTGATCGGGGGCTGGCTGAATTGCGGCCTTGGGCGGTGATTAACGCTACAGGCTATGTGCGGGTGGATGATGCCGAGCGCGAACCCCACCTGTGCTACCGCATCAATACCGAAGGTGCAACCCTTTTGGCACAGGCCTGTGCAGAGCGCAACATTGGTATGGTGAAGTTTTCATCGGATTTGGTTTTTGATGGAAACCGCGCGGCGCCCTATGTGGAAAGTCACGAGGTTGCCCCGCTCAATGTGTATGGACAAAGCAAGGCGATCGCGGAACAGCAAGTGTTGCTAGCTCATCCCGATGCGTTGGTGATTCGTACCAGTGCTTTTTTTAGCCCATGGGATGCCTACAACTTTTTGACGATTGCGCTGCGCACCTTGGAAGCTGGAAAGCCGTTTGTGGCTGCATCGGATGCGGTGGTATCGCCAACCTATGTGCCCGATTTGGTGAATGTAACGCTGGATTTGCTCATTGATGGCGAATCGGGCCTGTGGCATTTGGCCAATGCAGGGGCGAGTGCGTGGGCTGATCTGGCACGAGATGTGGCAACGCTGGCCGGATTGGACAGTACGCAAGTTCATGCTTTGCCAGCGAGGGATTTGAATTGGGTCGCAGTTCGCCCTGCGTATAGTGCGTTGGGTAGCGAACGCGGAATTTTGATGCCTCCGTTGGATAAGGCGATCGCTCGGTATTTGCATGAGCGAATCTGTGCATGAGCGGATTCCTGCATAAGCGAATCGATGCATGAGCGCTAGATAACCCTTGCCCGTGTTGGCTGCGGTCTTGTGCTCTCTAGTCCTCGGTGACTTTGCCTCGCAAGGCTTTGATGTGGCTGCGCTGAGTTTTGCGCTCCAATCGTTTTCGTTGAGAGCTGCGGGTGGGTTTACTGGCTTTGCGCGGTTTTGGAATGGCGATCGCGCTTTTGATTAATTCCTGCAAGCGCTGTAAGGCCTCTTCTCGATTTTGTTCTTGCCGACGATGCTCTTGGGCTTTGATCACGATCACGCCGTCTTTGGTAATGCGTTGATCGTTCCATTTCAGCAATCGTTCTTTGTAGCGTTCGGGTAAGGATGATGCCACAATATCAAACCGCAGATGAATGGCGGTGGCGACTTTGTTCACGTTTTGTCCACCAGCCCCCTGCGATCGCACAGCGGTCATGTCAATTTCATGATCCGGAATCGAAACGGTGTTGGAAATGTGCAGCATGGATTCAATGGAATTTCTTGGCGGGACAAAGGGTAACGGTGAGGGTAATCCAGGGGGCTTTGGCGAGGCGATCGCGCATGGTTTGTTCGTCTTCAGAGGGTTCTGTCAGCATACGCCCTTCAAACGTAACGGTCACGTCTTCCGATTGAAAGCACCACGGCTCAACCGAGAGATGCGTTGGGTCATGGTCGATCGGTGCAAGGGTGAGTGTGGTTTCGCCTGTGGCGGTGGGGACAGGCCCAAATGATCGCTCATGGGTCACTCCCATGCAAATCATGAGGGAAAGTGCATCCCATGTGGCGACAAGCTGTTGGTTGCGGGCGATCGCCTCAGATGTCACGTAGCGTGCGTAAGCGGCATCCTGTTGTAATTGCTGTATCAATTCCTGCTGGAATTCTTTTTCCTGTTCCAGAAATGATTCAACAATACGTGTCGATTCCGGTGAGTTTTTCCAATGGGTAAAGCGTTCGTACAATCCAGTGCCATGGCGGGAAACCAGCAGTGCCGCATAGCGTCCCATGGGCAATACCATGTGCTTTGCTCCAGCCCACAGTTGCGTATGGATTGCAGGGGCCACTTCATTAAAGCTGTGGGGATACCCCGTCGCTCTGTTGAGCGTGGGTGCTGCTTCCCATGGTACCCAGCCAATATCGTGCTGCTCTGCCCCCAAGCACACCGCCTGCCGAGGAGCCACTGCACCAAATTGCTCGTTGCCCCACGCCTGCGCCAATTGACCCGACACCCAGGCATGGGTTGGCTGTGTAATGCAAATGCGGCTCTCATCCATGGTGCGATACAGCATGACGACCCCCAGGCGACTCCCAGTTGAACATCTTCTCTTTCAACTGTAAAACTTCGCCAGAGCATATGTCTTCACGCTGGAGATATGAATTCAAAATTGCGCTTCAAGCTTAATCCGCTGTCAATCCAGCTCAATATGATCGCCACTTAAGCTGCAATACGATCAACCTCAAACAGCCCTGAAATCAGCCTTGCTCTACACCCTATGACCCTTGGATAAATTAACAAAATCTTGGCTATTCGGAAGCGGCTTCTTCGCAAAATAGTCTGCAAAGTCGGTAAGATTGGGCAGGTGGCTGAGACCCGTGGGCGCTGAACTTGCGTGGAAAGAGCCATTCTGAATAGTTCGGTCTGAATAGTTTGGTTTGTTTGGGCTGCATGTTGAAAGTGAAGACTCCATCTTGGTTAATTCCTCCGATTCGTTTGGAGTTACCCGCAGAATCGATTCACATTTGGCGGGTTGACTTGGGTGTGGGTAGTGCAACGCTTCAGCGCTTTGCTCGCATGCTTTCTCTTGATGAATGCCAGCGGGCAGAGCAATTTCGGTTTGAGCGCGATCGCAACCGTTTTATCGTTGGACGGGGTGCTTTGAGGTGCCTGTTGGGGCAATATTTGGAGATAGAACCCAGCCAGCTTCAGTTTCGCTATGGAGCGACCGGAAAGCCTGAGTTATGGGTTGCAGATGGGGAAGCAACGCTGCACTTTAATGTGTCTCATTCCCAGGATTTGATGCTGTGTGCGATCGCCCAACATCAGCCCGTGGGGATTGATGTGGAGTATTGCCGTTCGATTCCAAACTTGTCCCAGCTCACCCAGCATTTTTTTGCCCATCAAGAGCATGTGGCGATTCAAGCACTGCCGCCTGACCTACAGCCAATGCTATTTTTTCAATATTGGACATGCAAAGAAGCATTGCTGAAAGCGACAGGAATTGGCATTCAAGATCTGAAAAAGATTGAAGTGATGATTGCCGATGGAATAGTGCAGCAGATGCAATGGAACCTAGAAGCACAACACCAACCGCAATTTGGAATAGAACTCTTTTGCCCTGCCTCAGAGTATATGGCCGCGATCGCCATTCATCATCATGAACCTTTCCCCCCAACGAGTTCGCAAAGCCAACATGGGCTCATGTCCGTTCCCTGTAAATTTTGGCAATGGCCAGAGTAGTGGAGTGTAAGAGGATGTCTGAAAAGTGCCTAAAGCTGCGTGTATTTCCCTCACCCCTTGTGTTCCCCTCTCCCAATTTTGGGCGAGGAGAAAGGGTTTGCAGCTCCCCTTCTCCCAAAATTGGGAGAAGGGGTTGGGGGATGAGGGCTATTTTTTGACTTCTCAGACATCCTCTAAGAGGATGCTTTAAAGGCCCTGATTTTTCGGATGAAGTGTGTAAGTCTCATAACGCTTTGAGGCTCATTCACATGTAGAGTTCTTAAGCCTTTGGCCGAAGATTTATCCAGTTCATGATAATGAGGTTGCTGAACGGTTCCACCGCTTGATGGGTAACCTTTGGGCGGAGCCATGAAACAGACCAAATCCACAGTCGAGAGCTTATTTTTACGGTCGTGTTCATTTAATTTTTATACGTTGAATGGTTTATTGATTTTTAAGGGAAATAGAGTGTTGTGCCTCGTTCAACTCATTATGCCTATTCTGGTCTTTTATTTATTCCTCAACGCTTCAACCGATTGATTCTCATGGCAATGCAGCTTGCATTGCCAGTGCTATTGCGCATTCGGTTGCGGCGATGGTTGCCGACTGGAATTGCTCGTGTAGAGGTTGTGAATGCAGAGGGCTTGGCAAAACTATATTCCCAGTTTCAGTCGGGGCAATGTCGCTTCATTTTGGCATTTCGTCATCCCGAGGTGGATGATCCGCTCTCCATGCTGTATTTGCTTTCTAGGGCGGTTCCCCAAGCCGCTCGGCAGCATCACATTCCGCTGCGATCGCCCATTCATTCTCACTTTGTGTACGACCGGGGAATGACCATTTGGGCGGGTAAGTGGCTGGGGTGGCTGTTTTCTCGGCTGGGTGGCATTCCCATTCATCGGGGCAAGCGGATCGATCGCGCCGGAATTCGGGCTGTCCGCGCCCTGCTGCTGCATGGACAGTTTCCTTTGGCGATCGCCCCCGAAGGTGCAACCAACGGCCACAGCGAAGTGGTCAGCCCCCTAGAGCCAGGAGTCGCGCAATTAAGCTTTTGGTGTGCCGAAGATTTGAAAAAAGCTGGACGAACTGAGCAGGTATATATCATTCCGATCGGTGTGCAGTACCACTACATCCATCCGATTTGGCCGCAGATCGATCGGCTTTTGAGCCGAATGGAGCAGGATGTGGGGCTGTCCGCGCTGGCAACACCCCCCCATGCGGTTGAGGGTCGCTACCAGCGGGTGCTGCGTTTGGCCAACTCCTTGCTATCCGAAATGGAAGCGTTTTATCAGCGGTTCTATCCGCAACACGTTACCGTTGTGCCCCCGTTAGAAGATGCATCGGTTGGGGCGGCTCATCTTGACAATAGGCCTGTGATTCAGCGGCTCTATGCCTTGCGAGATACTGCACTCAAGGTGGCCGAAGCTTATTTTGGCCTCAACGGGCAGGGAACGATTATCGATCGCTGCCGCCGTTTAGAAGAAGCCGGTTGGCATGCCATTTATCGTGAAGATTTGCCTGCGCCGTTGAAGCGGCTGCCTCCATTTCGGCGAGGATTGGCTGACTGGGGCGCAGAAGAGGCCACAATTCGTCTACGGCATATGCGGCTGGTCGAGAGTTTTGTCGCGGTTACTGCCGATTATCTTGAGGAAAAACCAACTGCTGAGCGCTTTGCCGAAACGGTACTACTTATGTTTGATGTGGTTGCGCGCATTCGGGGCGATCGCATACCGGCTCGGCCTCGGCTCGGGTGGCGGCAGAGCCGGGTGACGGTGGGAGACCCCATTTGTGTGAGCGATCGCCAACCCCTTTACGAACGCGACCATGCTTCGGCAAAACAGGCTGTGACTGCATTAACCCAAGATTTGCAAACGGCACTGGAGCACATGATTTCGTCAACGGCTCCACTCATCAGCCCAGATGGAAGCAATATCCCTCCTGCATGAATCCTTGCGCAGCACCGCCAAGGATTCATCCTGCAAAACACCATTCGTGCAGGAGGTCTAATACTGACCCAGTTTTCCCGCTACGAATCAAAAAACTCCGCCTAGGAATCCTTTTTGAGGCAATGTTTCGCTACACTGCTGACTGCGATCGATAACGTCAGGACTTTGCATTGCATGCAAAGTCCTACGGAAGTTGGTTTCGGTTGGTGAGCGTTGTCTACCATCCCAAACCAACCTCATCAAGACTTACGCACGTCATCCAAAAAACCAGGGGATTGAATGATGGTTGGAGTGCCCAGCGCTGCAACCATCATTCAACGGCGTAAGTTCTGTTCCTAAGTCCTAAAACAAACGACGGATGTATGAGTGGATGGATTCAGCCCTATCGTGTGCTGTTGGGCACGTACCTCAAGCCGCAGCAGAGGCGAGTATTATGGCTCGCGGCAACGTTGCTGGGCAGCATTGGCTTGCAGGTGTTGAACCCTCAACTGGTGCGCGACTTTATTGATACGGCAGTGGCGGGAGGATCGCAGCAGCGGTTGGTGTTGGTTGCGCTGGCGTTTGTGGCGATCGCACTGGTGACTCAAACATTGGCGATCGCAGCGACTTTCTTAAGTGAAACCATTGCCTGGAGCGCAACGAACGAGTTGAGGTTGCACTTAGCCGCTCATTGCTTGCGGCTTGATCTAACCTTTCACCAAGCGCACACCCCCGGCGAACTGGTGGAACGAGTTGATGGCGATGTGGATGCCCTGTCTCGCTTCTTTTCGCAGTTTGTGCTGCAAGTGGTGGGAAATAGTCTGCTGGTGGTTGGCATTTTGGCCGTCCTGTGGCTCGAAGATTGGCGGGCGGGCTTGGCCTTAAGTTCGTTTGTGCTGGTTGCATTTGGCATTTTGGTGCAATTGCAGGGGCTAGCCTTGAAACCCTGGCAACTGTATCGCCAGGTCAGCGCAGAATTTTACGGCTTTGTTGCCGAGCATTTAAGCGGGTTGGAAGACATTCGGGCGAATGGGGCGGTGGGCTATGTCATGAATCGGCTCTATCGTATCTTTCGCGAGTGGCTGGCCGTCTTTCACAGGGCGCGGTTTGCAAGCACACTGCTGTGGAGTAGTACCGTGGGTTTGTTTGCCATTGGAAATGCGATCGCCCTGGGGATTGGTGCATATCTGTGGAGCCGAAATGCGATCACCATTGGCACGGTTTACCTGCTGTTCTACTACACCACGCTGCTACAAGATCCGATCGAGCGTATTCGCGAAGAACTAGAGCAACTTCAGCAAGCAACAGCCAGCATTCAGCGAATTCAATCCTTACTGGCTTATCCAGCTCGGCGGCAGCCTGACGGATTGGCCACATTGCCCCAGGGAGCGCTTGAGGTCACGTTTGAGCACGTTAGCTTTCAATACGAATCGTCTGTCAGTACCCTTCATGATCTGAGTTTGCATCTTCCAGCTGGGCAAATTTTGGGATTGCTGGGGCGCACAGGCAGCGGCAAAAGTACCCTGGCCCGATTGCTGCTGCGACTCTACGACATTCATCAGGGAAAAATTTGCCTGGGAGGGGTGGATTTGGCCCATCTTGCCCCCCACGAGCTGACGCAGCATATCGGTTTTGTGACGCAAGATGTACAGCTATTTCAAACGACCATTCGAAACAACCTCACGTTCTATCATCCCCACATTCCGGATGAACAGATTCTGCAAACGCTGGAGGAATTGGGCCTGCTGCCGTGGCTGGAGGCACTACCGCAGGGATTGGATACAGAGTTAGGAGCCGATAGTGGTGGCCTGTCTGCCGGACAGGCACAACTGCTGGCATTGGTGCGCGTGTTCCTCAAAAATCCGGGATTAGTGATTTTGGATGAAGCTTCCTCTCGCCTAGACCCGCTGACAGAGCAGTGGATTGAACGAGCAATGGATCGCCTCCTGAAAAACCGCACCGGCATCATCATTGCCCATCGGCTAAAAACGGTGGAGCGAGCAGACCAAATCTTGATTTTGGAACAGGGGCAGCAGGTGGAATATGGCGATCGCACGATCCTGATGTCCAATCCCAATTCACGGTTGTCGCAGTTGTGGCGGACGGCCTCCAGTGTGGAGATCCGCTCATCGTAGGCGTGATTCAGGTGCGGAGAATATCCAGTCTCGGAGGATAATCCAGTCCCGGAGAATATCCAGTCGTAGGCGGCTTGCTCTGGGGTTGTTCTGGCAACTATTTGAGAGTCATTCCCAATTAACGGTAGAATCTGCAAGGTTATGATTGCAAATACGTTTGTGCTGTCTGGCATCTGGGTTCGGCAACAACCCAGCACGTTGCTCCTTCACGCCGTTGTTCACCCCGATCGCTATGACCATTACCCTCTCGCAGGCTGACTATTGGCAGTTATTTGATGAAGCCGCGCTGCATGCTGCCGCTACAGCAGATAGAGCACAAGACATTGTGGCGGAGGCCAGCCCTTCAATGTGCCCTTTTCCTGCTCAATTAGGACAGGGTTGGCAGCTCTTGGTGCCGTTGCAGCCGGGGGTAGAGCTGATGATTGAGGATAGCTGCTTGAGCGAGGATGTGATGATTCGCCATTGCGATCGCACCCATCCGGTTGAGTTTACCTTTGCTCAAGTGACCCAAAACGGCAGAACGCATTCGCAGTACGCTTTGTATGGCAGCGGGTTGGCGCGGGGGGAGCTGTGGCATCTGTCTTCTGGGCAGCGTACTGTGCAAATTACAGTGCACTTGGAGCCAGAGTTGTTGCAGCGATGGTTGGAGGAGGATGCGGCGGTGCCTCAGGTTGCGGAACTGTTGCGATCGCCCGAAACGCCCTACTATGAACGCTCCGGTACACCCACGGCGGCCATGCAAATGACGGTACAGCAAATGCTGAACTGTCCGTTTCAGGGGTTGACGCAGCGGCTGTATCTCAATAGCAAAGTATGGGAACTGTTAGCGTTGCTGATTGAAGATATGCGATCGCTCCAGTTGCCTCCTAGCGACCTTCATCCCCTCAAGCCCGACGATGTGGAGCGCATTCACTACGCCAGCAAGCTGCTGCGCCAGCGGCTTGAAAATCCCCCATCGTTGATTGAACTGGCGCGCGCCACTGGCATTAACGATCACAAACTCAAGGTGGGATTTCGCCAAGTCTTTAACACCACGGTGTTTGGCTATTTGCACGAGCTGCGATTGGAGCGATCGCGCCAACTGCTAGAAGCTGGCGAAATTAGCGTAACCCAGGCGGCCCAGGCGGTGGGATTTGCAAATCGTGGCCATTTTGCGGCGGCTTTTCGGCGTAAATACGGGGTGAATCCTGGGGTGTATCTTCGACAAAAACGAGCCTAGTCACCCTTGCTAACGGTGCGGTAGTCGCAGAGCGGCCCTGATCTGTGGTGGATGGGCGAACTGGGATGATCCAAAACTCCCGGACGCGATCGCAAAAACTCCGCCACCGGATCGTTAGCCGTATGGGCTCAGACCCTCCCTCCTGTATGTTCTTGATAATGATTCCTAATTATTTGGTGCGGCTGGCCGAAACCGTTCTGCCCAACGGTTTGGCGGCTGGTTTATTCAACTCATGTGATGTGTGGAGTGATGATGCATAAGGTGCAACGATTGATGCTGGCTAGTGTGCTGGCGTGGGTTCCGGTGTCGGCGATCGCGGCTGAACCCAATCTCACCGAGGGCGATCGCGATTCGGTGGGCCAAACCGAGGTCCGCTATCTCGATATGGCGCAAGGGCTGACCCAGATTACCAATATTCAGGTAGAGCCGGGCAATCCGGGTGTGCGCTTGGTGCTGCAAACCTCAGGCTCGCTGGCCACTCCAGAAACCTCTACGGTAGGCAATGCATTGATTGCTGACATTCCCAATGCGGTGTTGGCTTTGCCAGAGGGCGACTTTTTTGAGGTGGTTGGCCCCGCTGAGGGAATTGCCTTTGTGTCGATCACCACGGTGGGCGATCGCGTTCGCATTTCCCTAACAGGGACCGATGCACCACCCAGCCTCAGCCTCAGCTCAGAAGCGACTGGAGTGGTGTTGGCGGTGCTTCCTGGCGTTGCTCAAGCCGATGCTGCCTCTGACGAGGCGCTGCAAATTTCCGTGACAGGACAAGGCGACGAAGGCTACAACCCATCGACCTCTAGTACCGCAACGGGAACCGATACCGCCCTCCGAGACGTGCCACTGTCGGTGCAGGTCATTCCCGAAGCGGTGATCGAAGACCGAGGCGTGACTGAATTGAGCGATGCTCTGGAAACGGCGGGGAGCGTAGTGCCCACGAGCGGGCGCGGTACTAGTGTGTTTGGTCCTGGTTTCTACATTCGCGGATTTAACACGCGGGGCGGCATTTTTCGAGATGGGGTGCAGGCCACGTCCTTATCGCCGCTGAGCACCAACGACATTGAACGGGTGGAAATTTTGCGTGGGCCTGCTTCGATTTTGTTTGGGCAGGGAGAGCCCGGGGGTATTATCAATGTAGTGCCCAAGCGGCCTTTGAGCGAACCGTTCTATGAACTTTCTGCAACGGCGGGAAGCTTTGCAAGTTATAGTGGCGGCCTCGATTTTTCGGGACCGTTGAATGATGATCGCAGCGTACGCTATCGCCTAAATGTGAGCTACGAGAACTATGATAGTTTTCGAGATGTGGTGAATGGCGAGCGGTTGGTTATTTCACCAATTGTGACGTGGGATATCAGCCCCAACACATCTATTGATGTGTATGGACAATACACAAGCGATCGCGAAACTATTGACGAAGGCATTGTGGTTGGTGCAAATGGAATTCTCGATTTGCCGCGCGATCGCTTCTTGGGAGAAGAATTTGGTGAGTTCACCCAGGATCAATTTAACGTTGGCTATCGCCTCAATCATCAGTTCAATGATGATTGGTCTGTGCGTCACTCGTTGCAGTATTTGCAGTATCAACCCGAGCGTTACGCTCCGCTGTTCGATTCGTTTGACGAAGCGACGGGACAGTTAGATCGCCTTGCTTACTATGGGGGTGGCAACTATCAGCGCTTTTTTACCAATGCGGAAGCTGTCGGTCGATTTAACACGGGAAGCATTCAGCATCGGTTACTGTTTGGCGTAGAGTATCGCAATGTGCTGGAACAGCCAGAGTTTCAATTCAGCAATTTGTATACGCCTATCAATGTGTTTAACCCCGTTTACACGGGGATTCCCTACGCAATTCAGCCTGAGTTTTTTCGGGATGACACGATCAATACGATCGGGGTGTATTTGCAAGATCAAATTGAGCTATCGCCCAACCTAAACCTACTTGCAGGAATTCGCTACGATACGGTCGATCAGTTCCGCACGACTCAAGATGTGGGGGAGGCGCGAGCGGAGTTTGAACAAGTAGACAGCGCTTTTTCGCCTCGATTTGGGATTGTGTACCAGCCTGTGGAGCCAATTTCGCTCTATGCATCCTACACCAGCTCGTTCAGCCCATCGTTTGGTGCAAGTTTGAACGAAGATGGCTCCAACTTTGAACCAGAGCGGGGTCGCCAGTGGGAGGTGGGGATGAAGGCCGATCTGAGCGATCGCCTCAGCCTCAATGTTGCTGCGTTTGATATTCGTCGGCAGAATGTGACTACACCCGATCCCAATAATCCTCTGTTCTCAGTGCAAACTGGCGAAGTTGCGAGCCGTGGCCTGGAGCTAAACCTGGGGGGTGAAATTTCGCCTGGATGGAACATTACGGCGGGCTATACCTTGCTCGATGCCTTTGTCAGCGAAGATAACACCGATGTGGTGGGCAATCGGTTGGCCAACATTCCCGAAAATCAGTTCAGCCTGTGGACAACCTATGAGCTGCAAGCAGGCAGTTTGCAAGGGTTGGGATTTGGTCTGGGGTTGTTTTATCTGAGCGATCGCCCAGGCAACCTCGATAACTCCTTTACCATTCCCAGCTACTTCCGAACCGATGCGGCCTTGTTCTACCGCCGCGATAATTGGCGCGCTCAGCTCAATGTTGAGAACTTGTTTGACACCGAGTATTTCACTGCGTCGGATGAGTTTTTGGGCGTGACTCCAGGGTCTCCGTTTACGGTAACGGCCCGAGTTGCGGTGGAGTTTTAGATGCGCAGAAGGATAGATGATTTCATGGGTGAAAGGATGCGTTGTTCAGGTTCCAATCAATCCTGGACGGATGTTTTGGGACATGAGTTTTCGCAACTGCTGGGGAATTGCCGTAAAGGGGTGGGGCGATCGCTGCAACGTTGGGGCCTGAATGCAGGATTGGCACTGCTGACGCTCACGTTGGTTGTTGCCTGTCAGCGTCCCGCCGCTATGACTCCGCCGAGTGAATCTCAGGATTGTACGGTGGTGGAACATGTGGCAGGGTCGGTGTGTGTGCCCAATACCATTCAGCGTATGGTGACGCTGGATGGAACGGCGTTTGAGTATGCGATCGCGGCCAACCTCACGCCCATTGGTACAGTTGTGCCAGAGTTTCGTCGGCAGCTCGACGCCTTACAGCTTGACGTCGAAAACATCGGCAGAGCAGGCGAACCCAGCATTGAACGAATTCTTGCCCTCAAGCCTGACCTCATTGTGGGGCTCAACTTTCACGAAATCATCTATCCTCAACTGTCTCGCATTGCGCCGACGCTGCTGGTCAATTTTGAACACAGTGGCCAGTGGAAATCTGTGTTTGAAACGATGAGTGCTCAACTGGGACAAACCGCCGCCGCCGCGGCCGCAATGGCAGATTACGAAGCCAGAATTGCAGCATTTAAGGCCGCGATGGGCGATCGCCTGAATGATCTGCAAATCTCGGTGATTCGCCTCTACCCTGAAACCATCAACTTGTATTTGCAAGATTCGTTTTGCGGTACGGTATTGCAAGATGCAGGGCTAGCGCGTCCTGCGGCTCAGGCCATTGGTGCAACCGAGGCAAAGCAGCGGTTTGGTAACGAAATTCAAACATCTATTAGCCGTGAACTGTTGGCCCAGGCCGATGGGGATGTCATCTTTATGTGGACGGCAGAGGATAGCGCCACCGCTGAGCAGTCAGCCCAAGAGCGTTTACAACAACTTCAGCAAGATCCCCTGTGGAGTCAGCTCAAGGCTGTGAAAGCTGGCCGGGTGTACCGCGTGCCGAGCTATTGGATTGGCAGTGGCCCCATTGCCGCAAATGCCATTTTGGATGACCTGTTCCAATATTTGGTCGAGCCAAGCTAACGGTGGTTTCCATTGCCCATATGTGCGTGTGAGGAAAATTTCATGCCAGATCAATTGATTGTTTGCAAAAGTTGTGGCTTTTCGGTGGAAGAGGAAAGCCGCAATGGCGAAACCGGGGGCGAGCATTTGCTCAAACAGCTGCAAGCACTGCACGAACAGTGGCCTCGTAACAATGAACTCATCATTGAAACGACTGGATGTTTATGTATTTGTGACCAGCCCTGTGCGATCGCGTTTGTGGGCACCCACAAACCCAGCTATTTGTTTGGGGATTTGTCTCCGGTTGACCATGCTACCGATTTGCTCACAGCTGCCGAACTTTACCTGGATTGCAAAGATGGCATGGTACCTGCCTTCAAACTTCCAGAATCCCTTCAGCCCCATCGAATTGCTCGTATCCCGCCTGCGCCATAAACTTGAGGCTGATGAGTCAGTCCCTCGACACCATGAAAAACCTCACCCTAAAGCCCTATGCCGCCCGCCGAAAACCAGAGGGTTGAATGATGTTTGGGATGCTTAAGCACCCCAAACATCATTCAACTGCATCAGTTCTGTTGAAGTGGATTGGTGTTCAGGCATCAGTTCGCTAAACTGGCCGATGTCTTCCAAGCTGGTGTAGTTATCGCGGGTGTGGTTGATAAACAACCCAACAGCGTCAACATTTCATTCGTCGTTTCATTCATCCAAGAATTGGCTATGCCGTCTATTTGGCATCTTTTGGTGCAAATGCTGCGCTATGCGCCACGGCTCTATGCAGTGGATACGCTGCTGTGGCTGCTGATTTTGGGGCTGCCTGCGGTACCTGGCCTCCTCATCCGCGAATTTTTTGACAGCTTGACTCAGGAAGCGGGAGTCGTTGGATCGCCGTGGATGTGGATTGGCTTGCTGCTGGCAACTGGACTGGCGCGAGTGGTGGCAATTTTGCTAGGACGGGTGACCAAAACTCAGCATCGATTTTTGATGAGTGGTTTGGTGCGGCATAATCTGCTGTTGGAGCTGTTGCAGCGGCCAGGGGCGGAGGTGGCCTCGGGTGGAATCAACGGACAAAAGACCTCTCCGGGTGAGCTGCTGAGCTACTTTCGGGATGATGCGCTGCAAATTGAGGATACGGTGGTTGGCACCAACGAGCTGTTTGCTGCGGGGGTGTTTGCGCTGGGTTCGGTTGTGGTGCTGCTCAGCGTCGCTCCCAAGATGACGCTGCTGGCATTTTTGCCCCTATGCGCGATCGCTGCCCTGGCCCACCAGGCCGAACATCGTCTCAAGCGCTACCGGCACGCCAGTCGGCAGGCAACTCAGCAAGTAACCGGACTCATTGGGGAACTGTTTACAGCGGTGCAAGCTGTAAAGGTGGCCGGAGCCGAAGCCAGAATGCTGGAAGAATTGAGACGACGGAGCGATCGCCGCCGTCAGCTCATGGTGCGCGATCAGGTTTTCACCACGACCCTCAACTCTGGTTTTGAGAATATTGTCAGCCTGGGAACGGGCCTGCTTTTGCTCCTCGCCTCTCAAAGCCTGGGTCGCCAAGGAACTTTAACGGTTGGTGACTTTGCTCTATTTGTCTATTACCTTTCCTTTGTGACCCACTTTTTGGGGTTTCTGGGCGGTTTTCTGGCAACGATCAAGCAGAGCGAGGTGTCGTTTGAGCGGATGGCCGAACTCGCCCCTCAAAACAAGAACTTAGACCCTGCACGAACGCTCCACCCGCTGACTCAACCGCATCCGCTCTATCTCAAACCCATTCTTGGCGCTCCACCATCCTTGCCCCAACCCCAGGCTCCTACTCACGTTTCTCCTCTACAAGAGTTTCGGGTGGAAGGACTGACCTACTGCTATCCTGGCACGCAAAATGGAATTTTTGAGGTTAGCCTGACGGTGCCACGAGGTAGCCTAACGGTGATTACAGGCCGGGTTGGTGCTGGCAAAACGACCTTGCTGCGATCGCTCTTGGGGCTATTACCCCATCAATCGGGCCAGATCTTTTGGAATAATCAGCCGATTTCAGACCCTGCCAATTTTTTGATCCCGCCCCATGCGGCCTACACGCCACAAATTCCTCAACTGTTTAGCACTTCCCTTCAGGAAAATTTGCTGCTGGGTCTAGAGGTTGAATCAACCCAAACGGTGATGCAACGGGCGATCGCCACAGCTGTGTTTGATCGCGATTTGGCCGCTATGCCCGATGGGCTAGATACCCGCATCGGCACCCGTGGAGTTCGGCTTTCGGGTGGCCAAAAGTATCGCGCTGCTGCCGCTCGTATGCTGTTGCGCCAGCCCCAACTGCTGGTGTTTGACGATCTCTCTAGCGCATTAGATGTGGAAACAGAGCAACAGCTTTGGGCACAGCTTTTTGCCAATCGCCATCATTTTGTCAATCGCCACGACATAGACCCAGCAAATGATGAGCCTATCCCCACCTGCTTGATTGTGTCGCATCGTCCGTCTATTCTCAAACGCGCAGACCAGATCATTCTTCTAGAGGCGGGAACGGTGCAGTTTTCGGGAAAACCCGCAGACTTTTTGAGCCAGTTTCCAACCTTTTTGCAGGAATCCACACCTTGCTAACCTGAGTTTTGGATAAGCAGAAAAGCTCTTAACCGAAACTGACGTTAGTTAATCGATCAGATGGGGAACTTCGTTTCGATCGCCGTGATTCTGGCCTACGGTCGCAACGGAGGTGATGGGTAAGCAGAGCGGTGTGTTGGATATGGGATCGGTCAGAATGCGGCTCTTGAGGTTGAAGACCTGCTGCACCATGGCTTCGGTCACCACTTCGGTGGGAGTGCCCTGAGCCATAAGCAGCCCATCGCGCAGGGCCACCAAATGATGGCTGTAGCGGCAAGCCAGGTTCAAGTCATGCAGCACCATGACAATGGTGCGTCCGCCTTGCTGATTCAGGTGATACAGCAAATCCAGGACTTCGATTTGATGGGCTAAGTCAAGATAGGTGGTGGGTTCATCGAGCAGCAGGGTGTCGGTGTTTTGGGCAAGGGCCATGGCGATCCAAGCGCGCTGCCGCTGTCCGCCCGACAGGGTATCGATAGGGCGGTTCGCAAACTCTTGCAAATGCGTGGTGGCGATCGCCGCTTCAACCGCGTGCTCATCGTCCTGAGACCATTGTTTGAACCAGGTTTGATGGGGATAGCGTCCCTGGGCGACCAGTTCGCGGACAGTGAGCCCTTCGGGTGCGCTGGGGCTTTGGGGCAAAATGCCCAGCCGTTTTGCCAACTCCTTGGTCGGCAGTTGGGCGATCGCCTCTCCTTTTAGATACACCGTGCCACCTTTGGGAGCGAGCAGTCGTGCCATGCCCCGCAGCAAGGTCGATTTGCCGCAACCGTTGGGACCCACCAGCGTCGTCATTTTCCCTTGAGGAATGGCTAAGTCCAGCCCTTGAATAATCGTGTTGCCATCATAGGCAAGCGTGAGCTGATGGGTGGCTAGTGCAGCTGGTGCATTGGCATCAAACTTGAGCATGGGTGGTGACCAGGAAAGAGGTGAGATCAAAACGGGAACGAGGAATGAGCCCTCAAGTTAGCGATTGCGATTGCGATACAGCAACCACAAAAAATACGGAGCCCCAATGGCAGCTGTGATAATGCCACAGGGAAGCTCTAGCGGGGTAAACAGCAAGCGCCCTGTCATGTCAGCTAGCTCGACAATGCAAGCCCCGGTAAGGGCTGCAACGGGAATTAGCCCAGCGTGGGACGGGCCAACCGCGAGCCGCGCGAGGTGAGGTGCCATCAGCCCAACAAAGTAGATGGTGCCTGCCGTTGCCACTGAGGAACCAGCCAGGGCAACCGAGCACACGATCAGCAGTCGGCGGGTCCATTCCACCCGAGTGCCCAGCCCCTGAGCCAGATCGTCACCTAGGCTGAGGGCATCCAAGTCGCGGGCCAAGAGCCACGACAGCGGAATGAACACGACGAGCCATGGCAGCAGCGGCCCCAAATGCTCCCAACTGCGGCCATAAACGCTGCCCGTCAACCACACGAGCGCTTGGGTTACCGCATTAATTTCGCCAAAGGTGATCATCAAATTGGTGAAGGCATTGAGCAACATGGTGAGGCCAATTCCAACCAGGATGAGCCGGATTGGTGAGGTGCCCTGATTCCATGCCAGCAGGTAGATGGCGATCGCCCCCACTAGGCCACCCACAAATGCCGCAAGCGGCAAACTCGCGATGGGTAAGCTAGGAAATAATACAATCATGGCGACGGCGACCACGCTAGCCCCTGCATTAATGCCCACAATTTCTGGCGCTGCAAGAGGATTGCGCGTTAGCCCTTGCAAAATGGTTCCAGATGTCGCCAACCCCATGCCAATCAACAATGCCACCAAGGCCCGAGGCAACCGCAGCGTATTCACCACAAAGGCCGCTTCTGGATTGGTCGGTATGCCAACAATCGTTTTGACAACATCCAGCGGTGGGATGAAGTATTCTCCCTGGCTCACATTCACCACCAGAGCCGCCAATGCAACCACCACCAGCAGCCCAAATACCACAGGCACGCGACGATCGACCCGCAACGAAATGGGGAGACGTTGAGGTTGGATAGACAGCCAGGGCTTGGGTGCAGACATAACGACGACAAATTAAAAAATTGGTTTGATGAATAGGAGCAGGAATTACTGCATTAACGCTTGCGCGATCGCGCTAGGAAGATAAAAAATGGTGCGCCGATGAGCACCGTCATAATTCCAACCGGAAGCTCCTGTGGACGAACGATGATCCGGGCTGCAATATCTGCGATTGATAAAATGATGCCGCCTGCAACCATGGCATAGGGTAAGATCCAGCGGTAATCGACCCCCACGCCAAACCGAACGACGTGGGGCACAACCAACCCGACAAAGCCAATTGGCCCTGCCAATGCTACAGAACTACCCGCCAGTACCACCACCACAAACGCAGATGAAAGCTTGACCCAGCCCGTCCGTAAGCCCAATCCTTGAGCAACATCTTCTCCAAGGGAGAGCAGGGTAAGCTGTGGAGCCAAGGCTAAAGCACCCACCAAGCCGATGGAAATATAGGGCAGCACGGCCAATAAGGTTTCGACATCTCGACCTGCTAGCGAGCCACCCAACCAAAACCGAATATCATCTAGCGTTCGCTGGCTCAAAATGAGGATGGCATAGATGAAGGAATCCAGCAGATAGGTCAATGCTGATCCGGCAATGATGAGTTTGAGCGGGGTGAGGCCGCTGCGCCCCATCGAGCCCAACCAGTACACAACTACTGCGGCGATCGCTGCTCCTGCAAAGGCAAACCCAATATAATTGCCTCCACTACCCCAAATCAAAATGGCAAGAACCATGGCGAGTGCCGCGCCAACATTAATTCCCAAAATATCGGGAGCCGCCAGGGGATTGCGCGTTATCCCTTGGGTGATGGTTCCGGCGACGGCCAGGGCTGCCCCCACCACCACGGCCAGAATGGCTCTGGGTAACCGCACAGTGCGAATAATGAGATGCTCTGTGGAACCGTTGAACTGGAAGATGGCTTGCCATACGGTTCCTGAGTCGATCTCTGCTGCACCCAGTAAGATGCTGAACATGAGGCACACCAGCAACAAAATGCCGCTCGCCACAAGCCCAAACATCAAGTAAGCAGGGGATTTGGAAGATGACTTGACAGGCGATCGCACCGTATTTGAAGACATAACAGATTGTTGATGGGTGGTACTGCGTTGAAGGCTAGTGCGGGTAGATGCGGTTCGCGTGGTGTGGATCACCCCTCAACGATGGCTGGGGGAATTGCTAAACGGTTCGTGACATTGCTTGTGGCATTGCTTGTGATATTTCGTTGAACAGGATGCACAACAGCAGCGTAACAATCCAGCAAACGATGAGTTTGAACGTAAAAGCGATATGTGAATCGATGGGCTCGCAATGAGTTTGTACTTCACCCATTCACGATCTTGCTCATGGTTCAACTCATCAATTCTTGATGGCCTGGATTAAATCGTTGAGAATTTGAACTTACCGCTTTCGGGGTAGTGATTCCTGTGTGTTCACTTGGTGTGTTGATTTGCTATGTTGACTTGCCAACGGTCGTTTTCCCAATGAGTAATTTATTGGTACTAATCTATTGGGCTTTTTCGGTGGCAATGCCTAAGGTTGCCCCCTCAATGACGCGCAGTTCATCCATCACCGCAATCACGCGACCATGGCTTACGGCCTCATCTGCATTGATGACAATCACGGTTTCTTGGGTGGTGTTCATCAAGCGGCGAACTCCAGCTTGCAAGCCTTCAATGGCGATCGCCTCTCGGTTTAGCGCGATCTCGCCAGAGGACTCCACCGTGACGGTAATGCGGGTTCGCTCTTGCACCTCAGAACTGGCGGCTTTTGGCAAATTGACGGGCAGCGATTCCGAGCGTGTTAGGAACAGGCTAGAAATGATGAAAAACGTCAGAATTGCAAAGATGACGTCAATCATCGGCACAATATTGAGTTCAAATTCTTCTTCGGGTTCTTCCGGCAGATACATGGCAGGGCTCCAATGATGACCCAATACGGCAGGGTTTATCGAGATGAGAGAGGGCGATCGCAAGCAAACGCGATCGCGTTGTTTGGAAGGACGATTCTAGCTAGCAGCGTAAGCCTCAGTTTGGACTTGGCTTTGCCGTTCGTGATGCATTTCGTAGAGAATTTCTAACTGTCCGCCGTATTCTTGAATGAGAGCAACCTGACGCTTGTACAGCCCCCGAAACAAGTTGGCAAACAGCAGCGTTGCGATCGCCACGACTAAGCCAGCAGCGGTGGATACCAGCGCTTCGCTAATCCCTCCAGTGACGGCTGTTGCGTTTGTGCCTGCACTTCCCAACTGAATGGCATCAAAAGAAGCAATCAGACCCAAAATGGTGCCCAACAGCCCAAGTAATGGCGACACGCTGATGATGGTGGCAAAAACGGTGTTGAACCTCCGCAAATGGGGCAACTCTGCCTGCATGGCGCTCACCAAGGCCAGGTGAAATTGTTTAGGACTGGCTCCCTCAATTTCCAACGCTTCTAGAAAAATCCGGGCGATGGGAAGGTTGAGGTTTTGCCGCAGCTTGGCATACACATCCATTGGAGCAGTGCGGTAAGTGCGCAAAATGTCTTGCATGACGGTCCGCTGACGACGATTGAGGCGAAACCAAAAGACTAAACGCTCAAGGATGAGCGCGATCGCCATCACCGAAAACACCAACAACGGCCACATTACGATGCCGCCAGCGGCAAAAATACTGCTCATACCCATTCCTTGTGTGAATACCCGGCTCAGGTGCCTGTGACAGCGTGGACGTTGTGAGGCACCCCAGTTATTGAAAATAAATATCAAATGTATTGAGCCCGATCGCGGTTCCATCTGTCAACCCCTTATAGAGAATTGTTCCCAATAAAGAGATGGTAGATACTTGTTAAGGTTTGGCTTTGAGGGGGTGCTGTGGGCTGAAAAATGATGCTGACAAGGAATTGAGGAGGATAACCTGCCGTTGAATGCCAATCTTAATTCGGTCAGAGTAAAACTTTTGTACAAAGCCTGCCAGAATTATTCGCAGTAGGGCTTGACTTAGTACATACTAATTCTCAATTATGTTAGGGCGAAGATGAAAGAGCGGAGTCGCGATTCACGCATCTTCGGAGACATCACCAAGACACGCTATAACGACGCGCTATAACCGCGCTATAACAATGAGCTTGCAAGAGATCCCAAGGTTGCTACGGGCTTAAGCCTGGATTGATCTGCTCTCACGTTCTCGTTGCTGTCGTTCTCGTTCTTGGTGCGATCGCTTCCATTGGGCCGTTTTCATCGGGCAGTTTTCATGAGTCTTTCTAACCTTTGTTTTGAGCAGCACGAACGAGATCAGGCGAAGCTACGCAGGTTTTTGCTGTGGGGGCTGCTGGGATCGGTGGGTGTGCATGCGATCGCCTTTGGGCTAAGCCAGCTTAACCTGTGGCCATCTGCCGAAAATCCAGAGGTTTCTCCGATTGAGCTGCTGGTCATGGAGCCGCCGCCCGAAGCAATTGAGCCAGAACCAGAAATTCAGAACCGGGTTGAGCCAGCCCAGCTCAGCACCGAAACGAATGATCCGGCTCCTGCGCCCCGGGCAGCGGCTAGTCGGGCGACGGTTGTGGCGGCTCCACAGCCTGCGCCTGTGGTACCCGTTCCAGTTCCCGAAGTCGCTGAGCCTGAAAGACCCGATGTGGTGGAGCCCGAACCCATAGCGGAAACGGAAGTGGAATCCGAGTTGGAGATTCCCGAAGAGGAGGAAGAAACCTCGGAAGCCGTAGAACCCGAAGACACTCCAGAATCACCTCAGCCAGCGCCGCCCGAGCCCGAGGTCTCTACGGTACCTGATGACGCCTCTCAGTTCGATCGCCTGCGCGACTTTTTTCAACGGCGACAAGCGGCCAGTTCCGAGAATCGTCCTGCCGCAACAGATGCTGCCGCCACTGGCGATGGCGAGGAAACGGATACGGCTGCGACCGGAACAGGCCCTAGACTCCCGGAAGGCACGGCGGCTCGCCCTGGTAACGGGAATGCTGCGGCTGGCCCTGCTTCTGAGGGGGGCAATGGACGAGGCCGGGGCTCTCGTACGATATCTTGCGAAGACTGCGTGCGTCCCGACTATCCGGAGAGTGCTTTGGCCCAGGGTGCCGAGGGGCAACCCATGGTTAGTGTGGACATTAACCCGGATGGAACGGTGCGCAGCGTCACATTGACCCGCTCAAGCGGAAACCCGGCAATTGACCAGGCTGCGATCGCGGCTGCAAGACGATCGCGCTTTCAACCTGTGAGTGGTGGTGCCAGTGTGCCCATCGAGTATGACCTCACCATTGAGGGCTCGCGCCGCAACCGAGATGCCCGCCGACGGGGCGATCGCCGCTCGGTTGAGCTACCCCCAGAGCCCGCGCCCAATGCCGAATCTACGGAATCGGCCGAATCTACGCCCTCCTCTACCCCAACAGCTACCCCATCTGCGGCTTCTGACTCACCCGCTGCCACGGATGCCACGCCAACCCCAACTCCACAGCGATCGCCCGATTCCGAAGGTGCTGCGGATTCCGACAATGAGCCAGGGCCGAGTGCGCCAGAATCACCCCAGCCAGCGGCCACACCCGCCTCACCTCGACCCACGGCACCCTCACCAGAGCCAAGCCGTGCGCCAGAACCTGCTCGCGACAGCACCCCGGCTCCGGCCCCATCTTCGGCCCCTGCCGAGCCGACTTCACCACCTCGGCCAGCCCCATCAGCTGCCCCGTCACCCCGGCCAGCCGCTCCTGCCGATGCAGCTCCGGCTCCGCGCCCTGCGGCTCCGCCTGCTCCCGCACCCCGACCTGCGGCTCCACCACCCTTGCCCAAGCCCCGGCCTGCGGCTCCGCCTCCGCCTGCAGCACCGGCTCCGCCTGCCGAGCCTGCCCCCTCGGGTGATTCAGAGTCTTAGGTCTGCTCAGGGGCGCTGGGTTTTCTAAATCCTTTTGCTGATGCTTGCGTGGCTCTGCTGCGCAAGCACTCATGCTGGCTGCCAATTCTGGGGGACTTCCGACCCTGGTTTTCATTCCCAGTCCATCAATTTTTGGGGATGTCGGGGTCGGTTCGGGGCGCAATTGGCACCTCTAAAACATCTTCTTAGACCTCTTACATGAACCTCTTGCATGACTTGCTGTGTGACGAAACGATGCAGCGAGTCATGTCTAAAGCCATTCGTTCAGAAGATCATATTCAAGGGAGGAAGAAAATTCAGACCCACATTGTCTAGGGTCTTTTTAGTTCGGGTCAGTCCTCTAATATCCACCTTTATCAGGTGAATTGAAGAGGTCGCTGTAACTTTATCAAAAGAGAAAATGGCGATCGCCCTTCAAATTTTCTCGAATTCAATCTAACTGTTGAATAAAAGGGAAGAAGTTTAGAAACCAACTGTTAATCTATCACTGTTGATGGTTCCTTTTGGTTGTGATCACCCGTAACGGATTGCGCCTTCGCGAATTCTATGCATGCCTCTATTGATAATGCTTTCCCCTTCTAGGGATAGAGCCAATTTGTTAGTTAAAACTTTAGAATCACAAACATTAAGGCTAAAAAAATCAACTTTTTAACTTAGTTTCGTGTTCTCTAAAATAAGCTTGAGGTTGGTTATCTATTCAGAATAAAAATTTGAATAGATTGAAGGTTGATATCGAGAACAGTTTGCTCTTAGACAAAGGCTGAACATTGGCACACCCAATGGTGTGGCATTTTCGCATCTGCGTTTGCATTCATGTTCTACTCACTCTTCCTTTTCTCGAATCCTTGCTTCAAGTCTGAGAACACGTGCGTGAACTCAAAATAATTTCAAGATAGTGATTCAGCACGCTGCTTCAAGGTGGCAAAACCCTTTAACAATTGAGCGCAGGCAAGCAAGGCAGCACATGAGAAACTTGAACGACATATTTCTATTTATTTATCGCGCTCATGATGAAATTGTAGCAAAACCCTATCGAGGGCAGCAAAACTCCAGACATATTGAGCAAGGCATCGAGCGGCATCCCAAACAACAGTTTGCGTTAGTACACGCTGACTTATTGCACAAGCTGGATTTCTTATTCGTACTTGCGGCGAACGGGGTGAGGCTAGCAGAAGATTGGTTCACGATGCTCAATGTTCAGCATTGCCTGTGGGTGAGTGCTTGCGGTCTAAGTGTTATGTCTCACGGATCGCTGCTTGGGCAGGAGGCAAAGGTATGAGTCGGTTACGATTTTTGATATTGGAAGATAACCCATCGGATGCAGAGGTTGTCTCCACCACATTAAGCAATGGAGAGATTGAACATGAGCTGATGCGAGTTGAAACTCGAAATGAGTTTATTCACGCATTAGAACATGATTCGTTTGATTTGATTTTGGCAGATTACTTTTTGCCAGGTTTGGATGGTATGTCAGCGTTGGACATTGCAAACGATCGCTGTCCCGATCTACCGTTCATTCTTGTGTCGGAGTCTTTGAGCGAAGAATTGGCGATCGCAGCGCTCAAAATGGGAGCAACGGATTATGTGCTGAAGCATGAGTTGGGGCGTTTGGTGCCTTCGGTGCATCGAGCCCTGCGCGAAGCCCAAGAACACCGCGATTGCAAAAAGGCTGAGGCCGCTCTAGCTGCCGAACTCCGTGATGTGAAACGGCTTCAGCACATTAGCACCCAACTCATTCAAGAAGGCGACATGAACGCGCTGTATCAGCAAATCTTGGATGCGGCGATCGCACTGATGGGGGCTGATAGTGCAAGCTTTCAGCGCCTTGACCCTAATCGGTATGAGCTATACCTCATGCTGTCACGTGGGGTTGATGCAGAGCTGGAATCGGTTGGGAAATGGATAGAAACGAACTCGGCGTCACCCTTTAGTGTGGCTCTTAACACAGGCAGGCGCGTGATTGTGCCGGATATTGACCAATGCGAATCCATGCAGGGTACAGATACTTGTCGGGTGTTGCAGCATGCTCACATTCGAGCAGTGCAAATCACACCATTGATCAGCCGCAGTGGTCAACTCGTGGGTATGTTGTCTACATACTGGCACCAACCCCATTGCCCCTCTGAGCGCGAACTTGATTTATTTGATGTACTGGCTCGACAAGCCGCCGATCTGATTGAACAGCGACAGATTGAGCTTGATTTGCAAGCTTCTCAAAATCGACTTCGCAAGGCGATCGCCGTTGAAACTGTTGGCATCATCTTTTTTGATTTGAATGGCAATATTACCGAAGTAAATGACGCTTTTTTACAGACCAGTGGCTACACGGCGGCAGAGTTTGAATCCGAACGTTTGTTGTGGGCAGATTTAATTCATCCCCGCTATGTGCCCGGTGCTCTAAAAGCGCTGGAAGAGTTGAAAACCCAGGGGCGCACGTCACCTCTGGAAAAAGAGATGATTCGCAAAGATGGTTCGTGCTGGTGGGGACTGGGTGCCCTGAATGTGCTGAACGATAATGAAGTAGTGGAATTTGTGATTGATGTGAGCGATCGCAAACAGGTAGAGCGTGCACGCTCGCGTTGGTCTCAAGAGCTGGATCACCTTAATCAACGGTTGGAGGCTGTTACGGGCGATCTGCGACAGCGCAATCAAGATCTCAACCAGTTTGCCTATGTGGTTTCCCATGATCTGAAAGCACCGCTGAGGGGCGCACGTAACCTGACTCAATGGATTCAAGAGGATCTGGGGCAAATCATTCCGCCCGATAACCAAGAATTGCTGCATCTATTGGTGAAGCAGGTTGACCGCATGGATACCTTGATCAGCGATTTGCTGGCGTACTCTCGTGCCGGACGCACCCAACAGCAGCCCGAATGGGTGAATGTGGAAGCCGTGGTGCAGAATTTGCTGGATGAGTGGTCTATTCCGCCAGGTGTGGAGATTCAGTTTTCGGCCTCAACCCCAATTTTGAAGGCGCGTCCCCTAAATTTAGAGCAAGTGCTGTCGAGCCTGTTGAGCAATGCCTTGCAGTACGGCTGTAACCATCAGCAAGGGCATATCACGATTTCGGTGCGACCGTGTGCGGATTGGTATGAGTTTGCGATCGCAGACGATGGCCCCGGCATTGAACCCGAATATCATGAAAAAATATTTGGGGTATTTGAAACGCTGCAACCTAAGTCTGAAACGGGTAACACAGGCATTGGTTTGGCGATCGCCAAAAAGTTGGTTGAAGCGGAGGGCGGCAGTATTTGGGTGGACTCGCAACCCAACATTGGAGCAACCTTTTTCTTCACCTGGCCCAAAGTTCCCATTGAAGAAATGTAAGCTCTACCTGTTTTAGCAATCCCCAAGATCTAAGTCCCCCGACACCATGAAGAACCAGACTCTAAAACTCGATGCCGTTCGCACAGTGGGCGGCATCGAGTTTTAGGGTTTTATGTTGAATGATGGCGGCTTGCTGAGAATCCATAAAAATACCAGACAGGACTTACGCAGTTGAATGTTTTTTGGAGAATCATTCAACCCCCTGGTTTTTCGGATGAAGTGTGTCAGTCCTAACGAGAATTGCATCAAATTTAGTTGATGATTTTAAGACAGGATAGGGCGACGAGTTTGTGCCCTTACCCCCTCTTAGATCTGGAGTGTTGGTTGAGATGGATATACTTAGATCGCTTGGATGAATCGTTGCGCGACTTTGCTGCACAATGATTCATCCTTCCCAAAAAGCCATTTGTAGGGGAGATCGGCTGTTGTAGGGAAAGGACTTTGGCGTTTGGGCTGATTTTACACGGCTGGTTGTAGGCTGATGTTTTGATCAACCATGACAGATCGACTAAGAGTGTTTAGGATAAGTTACATCAAAAAAAATTCATAGATTAAAGGTGAAATTGAATGGTTGAAGCGATCTCCTCTCCTCCTGAACTTGTGGTGACCGGCTTTCATGCCCTTTCCGAACCGTTGCGAGTTAAGGTGATCGAGCTTCTGCGCGAGAACGAGCTTTGCGTATGCGACCTGTGCGATCAGTTAAAGGTGGCTCAATCGAAGTTATCGTTTCACCTCAAAACCTTGAAGGAGGCAAATTTGGTGCGATCGCGCCAAGAGGGTCGTTGGATTTACTACAGCTTGAATCTTCCGCAATTTGCGGTGCTAGAGCAATATTTATCGGAGTTTCGTCGGTTTAGCCCGATTGCTCCGGCGCGTTCCTGCTGCGACTAAGGCATCCGGCATTGCTTAATTCGGCTATGAAATTGTTGTGGGATGCACGTGGAGCGCGCCTCCCACAACAATTTCATAGCTACAATCAGCAACGTCAAGCATCCATGGGCTTGTCCAGTTGTGATGCGGGGCTGTTGTGGTGCCCTATCTATCAAATTTTGTTGATAGATTTAGTATGATGTGATCTGGGCGACTTGCAATATCAACTTATTTTGAAATGATGGAGTGGATACTGCTTCTATCTCTGAGATGGCCCAGGAGGTTTGGCGTGATGAGAAGGCAATGGTTTGGGATGGCAAGAACCGTGGCGATCGCCATGAGTGTATCGGTATTCATTGCAGGTTGCAGCGCCCCCAATGCCGAGGTTGGCGCTTCCCAGGGAGACTCTGCCGCTGAAACCTCTCAGGTTCAGCAGCCCGCAACTCAATCAATCTTGATTGATGGTTCCAGTACGGTCCATCCCCTGACGGATGAAGCCGTAAAAGAATTTGAGTTTGAACGAGAAGATGAACCCAGGTTTGCGATCGCCTTTTCGGGAACAACGGCAGGGTTCCGCAAGTTTTGTGCGGGAGAAACCGACATCACCAATGCTTCTCGTCCCATCACCTCGGCAGAAATTGCCGCCTGCAAAGCGGCAGGGGTGCAATACATTGAGTTGCCGGTGGCCTTTGATGCGTTGACGGTTGTGGTACACCCCAGCAATACCTGGGCCAACGACTTGACCGTTGAGGAATTGAAGCGCCTTTGGGAGCCTGCCGCCGATGGGCAAATGACCACCTGGAATCAAATTCGCGCCGAGTGGCCCAATCAACCGATTCAGCTCTATGGTGCAGGGCAGGATTCGGGAACGTTTGACTACTTTACCGAGGCGATTGTGGGTGAATCGGGGGCGAGTCGCCGCGACTATACTGCCAGCGAGGATGATGCGGTATTGGTGCAGGGGGTTGCCAACGATCCCAATGGCCTGGGCTACTTTGGCTATGCCTACTACGAAGAAGCTCAAACCAAACTCAAGCCTGTGGCGATCGCCGATGGGGAAGAGGCTGTATTGCCGTCTGATCAGGCGGTGGTCAACAATCAGTACCACCCGTTGGCGCGACCGCTATTCATTTATGTGAGTGTGCGATCGCTGCAAGAAAAGCCAGTCCTGCGTGAGTTTGTAGAGTACTACCTCACCCATGCCAGCAATTTAGCCAATACGGTGGGCTATGTTCCCCTCTCCGACGAGACCTATCAAGTGGTGCAAGATCACCTGATCAACACCAAAGTGGGTACGGCATTTGGCGGCAAGGCCCAAACCGACCTGACGCTCGACGAACTGTTGCAGCGAGAGAAGGCGTTTTAATTCACTGAAGAGTGACTGCCAATTCTAACTTTGTGCGTTTTTGTGAGGGGTGTAGTGCTACACCCCTCACAAAAACAAGCTTGACGATTCAGTAGGGCGACATCATGACGATACGAGTTGGAATTAATGGATTTGGACGAATTGGACGGCTGGATTTGCGGGCGGCCTGGGGTTGGCCCGAGCTAGAGTTCGTTCACATCAACGAAGTAAAAGGTGGCCCCGAGGCGGCAGCTCACCTACTCAAGTTTGACTCGGTGCATGGACGCTGGGCACCGGATGTCATGGCAGGGGGCGATCGCATTAGCATCGATGGCAAACCCATCACCGTGTCGGAATTCCCAAACCCTGGCGATGTTCCCTGGGAAGATTTTGGAGTGGATGTGGTGTTGGAATGTTCGGGCAAGTTTCGCACCACCGAAACGCTAGAGCCCTACTTCAAGCGCGGAGTGCGCAAAGTGATTGTGGCGGCTCCTGTCAAATCCGGAGCCTTGAACGTGGTGATGGGAGTCAACGATCACCTGTACGATGCGGTGCAGCATCATTTACTGACGGCGGCCTCTTGCACCACCAACTGTTTGGCTCCGGTGGTCAAAGTGATTCACGAGGGATTGGGCATCAAGCACGGAGTCATCACCACCATTCACGACAACACCAACACCCAAACGCTGGTGGATGCACCCCACAAAGATTTGCGGCGGGCACGAGCCTCTGCGCTGTCGCTCATTCCCACCACCACGGGCTCTGCAACGGCGATCGGCCTCATCTATCCCGAACTCAACGGCAAGCTGAATGGTCTGGCCGTGCGGGTTCCCCTGCTCAACGCCTCCCTCACCGATTGTGTGTTTGAGGTGGCGCGACTCACCACAGTTGCCGAGGTGAACCAACTGCTGAAACAGGCATCGGAACAGGCACCCCTCAAAGGCATTTTGGGCTACGAAGAGCGTCCGCTGGTGTCGATTGACTATGTGAATGATCCGCGATCGGCCATTGTGGATGCACTGTCCACCATGGTGGTAGATGGCACCCAGGTCAAGATCTACGTCTGGTATGACAACGAGTGGGGCTATGCCAACCGCATGGTGGAGTTGGCGCGCAAAGTGGCCCTGAGTTTAACGTGAGGAATGGCAACGATGACGAATCCTTCAGCCGCTACCGCCAACCTCAAAAACTATGTCCTGGTAACGCTGGCCTATTGGGGCTTTACGCTTACCGATGGTGCCCTGCGCATGCTGGTGTTGCTCTATTTCAACGAAATTGGCTACACCCCCATCCAAATTGCATTTTTGTTTTTGTTCTACGAAATTTTTGGCATCGTTACCAACTTTTTGGGAGGGTGGATTGGCTCTCAGTTGGGGCTCAAGGTAACGCTCTACAGCGGCATTGGGCTGCAAGTGTTTGCGCTAATCATGCTGTCATTTCTCAACCGCGACTGGGTGCAGTGGTTTGCGGTGCTGTATGTGATGACCTCGCAAGCCTTTTCTGGCATTGCCAAAGACCTGACCAAAATGAGTTCTAAAAGTGCGATTCGGCTGGTGGTGCCGCAAGATGCCCAGTCGTCGCTGTTCAAATGGGTGGCCGTGCTTACTGGGTCAAAAAATGCGCTGAAGGGAGTGGGCTTCTTTTTGGGGGCGGCATTGTTGGGGGCGTTTGGCTTTGGAACGGCGCTGTGGATCATGGCGATCGCCCTCATCGGTATCATGCTCACTGGGATGATGTTGCCCAAGGGCATGGGCAAAATTAAGGCCAAGGTCAAGTTCAACCAACTCTTTTCCAAAAGTCAGGAAATTAACATTCTCTCGGCGGCACGATTCTTTTTATTTGGCTCACGAGATGTGTGGTTTGTGGTGGGCCTGCCTGTGTTTTTGCGCAGCGGGTTGGGTTGGTCGTTCTACCAGGCGGGGGGATTTTTGGCCTGCTGGGTAATCGGCTATGGAGTGATTCAATTTCTTGCACCTGCACTTCTGCGACGATTTGGCACAGGGGAACCGCCCAAAGCTAAGACAATTCAGTTTTGGACCGGCATGCTAACGGCAGTGCCTGCCAGCATCGCGTTGGCAATGCAGCTGAATGCACCACTGAATGTAACCATCATTGTTGGATTATTGCTGTTTGGCGTAGTGTTTGCCTTCAACTCAGCCGTTCACTCTTACTTGGTTTTGGCCTTTACGGATGATGACAAAGTTGCACTCAATGTTGGGTTTTATTATATGGCCAACTCTGGCGGACGGCTGATTGGTACAGTGCTGTCTGGATTCGTTTATCAGCTGTATGGATTGGTGGGCTGTTTGTGGATCTCGTCCATCTTTGTATTCGCAGCCTGGGTGATTTCGCTCAAGCTGCCCGATCCACAACTCCGTTATGCGATCGCCTGGAAATCTGGCAATGGCGAATAGGTTTTACAAGCTCGTTTTTAAGTCTCATCACTTAAAAAATTGCAAGATAGTTGCTTTGTAAAAACCGAGCGCTGCGCTAACTTTATGGACTACGGCCTCAACCGCGACGGTGTGGCTGGCTTGCCCACTGCTGCCTAGCTCATTGTGCGCCAACCCTGACTGAACTTGGTGATATTTGGATTACAAGATGACGTTTGATCACAACCCTCGAATATTGTTCCTGTATGGTTCATTGCGCGATCGCTCCTACAGTCGGCTGCTGGCAGAAGAAGCGGCTCGCATCATCGCAGCTTTTGGGGCAGAGGTGCGCTTTTTCGATCCGCATGAGCTTCCCATTTATGGCAGCGTGCCCGATACCCATCCCAAGGTGCAAGAGCTGCGCGAGTTGAGCATCTGGTCTGAGGGGCAGGTGTGGTCTAGCCCCGAACTGCATGGCCAAATTTCGGCGGTGATGAAGAATCAAATTGACTGGATTCCACTCAGTCTTGGAGCAGTGCGTCCAACCCAGGGTAGAACGCTGGCGGTGATGCAGGTTAGTGGTGGATCTCAATCGTTTAATGCGGTGAATACGCTGCGAATCTTGGGACGGTGGATGCGCATGTTTACCATTCCCAACCAATCCTCCGTCGCCAAAGCCTACGAGCAATTTCACGATGATGGCACGATGAAAGATTCCTCCTATCACGATCGCGTGATTGATGTGATGGAAGAACTCTACAAGTTCACGATATTACTGCGGGGACAAGCCGATGAGTTGTGCGATCGCTACAGTGAACGCAAACAGAAAGGCGTACAGGAATCAATGAGTGACATTGGCAGAATGGTAAACAACGTTAATTTGAGCCAGATGTAATGTCCGAATGAGGAGAGCTGTGAACGCAAGCATGATGGAAAATTTCTACCATCTTTCAGAAATGTCATCCTTAGGGTTTGTAGAAACCCAATAGCGCCCCAAGCGCTGGTTGACGTTTGCATTTTTTGGGAGCCTTTGCGCGACAAAGGTTCCCAATCTTTGTCTCAACTCAGCCAGGACTAGAAGGCGAGAGCTCCCCAAAGATAGGAGCTAAGGGGCGGATTGGTTGATGCTGCGACTTCTGGACAACGTTTTGGCATGTAGGACGAGCTGCATTCATCCTGGCAGCTTGTAATTCAGACAATGCCAGATTGGACTGATAGCCGCTGTCGTAGCAGCAGTGCTTGTGAAGAATGTTTGATCAAATATGCGACAGAAAATTGTGGCTGGCTGTGCAGGAACTTCTTTGTTGGTGGTTTTGCTGACGGCGGGGGCGGTGTACTGGCGAATGCATCCTGCCAATGTGGACTGGGCCAGCCGTAGCCGTGATGGCTTTTCCGATTTTCGGGCAATGGATTTGGCCGATGAAAACTTGGCGGAGGCTAACCTGTCGGGCATGGTTTTTCGGGAATCGCAACTGAGCCGAGCCAACTTGCGGAACGCTAATCTGAGCCGAGCCGACTTTAGCGGCGCAACCTATTTGGATGAGGCCGATCTGCAACAAGCCAACCTAACGAGGGCGTTAATCCGATACACCATCGCGGAAAAGGCCAATTTTTCCCAAGCCAATTTGCAACAAGCTGACTTGGAAGGGGCAAATTTGCAAGGGGCAAACTTGAGCAACGCCAACCTGGAAGGCGCGCACCTTTACCGAACGCTGCTAAATGGCGCAAACCTGAGCGGTGCCGATTTAAAGCACGCAGTGCTGAGTCAGGCCAATTTGACGGGGGCGAACCTGGACGGAGTCAACCTAGACGAGGTTCACCTATGCAACACCATCCTGCCCTCGGGTGAACTATCGCAGCGCGATTGCTTTGTCCCCTCTGCTGAGTTGGCCCAAGCACTCGCAGCGCAACAGTGGCGCGAGGCCGAATCTGCCACAAGCTCACTCTTCTACCAAGTGAAATATGATGCGGATAACCAGGAGGTTGAGCCCAATCCGTCTTGCGAAGATTTGGCGCGACTAGATGCTCTGTGGCACGATGCCAGCAACGGTCGGTTTAGCTACCGAGTGCAGCGTCAAATTTGGGAAAGCCCAAGTGTGAATCAAGATTATGGCAAGTATGCGATCGCCGTTGGGTGGCGGCAAGGTAGCGACTGGCTCAAGTTCGACGAACTCAAGTTTGACCCGACGATTGCAGAAGATAACGCCATTCCCGATGGGCATTTGCCGTGGCATCGCTGGCAAGTGCTAGAACCCACGGAAGCTGAACCAACGCTATTTCGGCGAGAAGGCTTTGGGCGATGGATGGCGAAATTGAAACAGTGCAATATCTAATGCATCTCTCAAGGCTGCGGCCAACTTTGGGCAAACTAAGGGAAACCTGCGCCCAAATGATGAATGTATGCTGAGATGGAATCACTTTAGAGCCAAGCATTTGGTTCGGAGTTCGGTCATGGTTGGGCTGTTGTGTGCGCTGGAAGGCGGGGCAGCGATGCTGGCTCCGGCCCAAGCTCAACTGCGTTCTGAGGATGGGGCGATCGCCCTGCCCCAACGCTACTGGGATGCCGTGGAAGATGCCCGCACTCCCGAACCACAAGAAATTTTTCGAGGTTTAACGGCCATTACCCCACACAACCCCGCCCTCCGTTGGAACGACCAAGGGCAACTGTTAGTCGCCACTTGGACGAACTGGTCTGGATACTCCCAAAACATTGGCAATCAGCTCATTTTGACCCGCGACTTGTGGGTCACGGCTGTTCCCGATTTGCAGCTGTTTTGCAAACACTACCGCCCAACCGCAGAAACATCACTCGCGGCTCGGCTCAATCAGCTTTTGGGGCTGCCACCTGAAGTTGCAGAGGTGGCGGCAACTCGGCGTGTGGTGGAACTGTGGGTCGATCCGCAATTCCTGTTTCGTCCCAGCCCTGATCCCGAAATTACCGACTACGAAGCCGAACTGCACTTCCGTCCCTCCACCGAGTTTGTGTCGGTATCGCCGAGCTATCGCCACTGGTTTTATGCGCAGTACGATCAGCGATATCAACATAACGGACTGCCCATGACTCGCAGCAGCGCGGAGTCTGCGAACGTGGTGCCCTATCCCTGGACCCAACTGGGGTACACCTATGATTGGGGCAATGCTGCTGATTGGAGCGCTGTAGATTCAACCCGTCCTGCCCAGGTTGGTTTGAGTGAATTTGTCATTCGCCAATGGTCACCCATTTCGGTTCACATCACTCAAGAACTGGGTGATTACTGTCACTGAACCCTCTAAATCGCCATATTTTTCTAGCAGAATATTATAGGGACTGACGCACTTCATCCAAAAACCAGGGAATTGCATGATGTTTGGGACGCTTAGCACCTCCAAACATCATGTAACTGCGCAAGTCCTGATTGTCGTTTTGTTGTAGTTTTGTGAAAGAGTTGACCCTGTAAAAGTGCGACTCGGCCAGTTTACCGATAGGCTGGGTCATCCATCGTTTATTTGTAATCAACTCTCTCGTCCTCTTTCTTTGGTGTTCTGTGACTTTATGAAAGCTAGTCAACCGTATCAACCGCTGCTGTTCCGCATCCTGCATGGGGTGACGGGCGTATCGCTTATATTGGCGATTCTCACGGCCTACTGGACCTACGACACCTACGATGGCCGCTGGGGCAGAATTCCCTTGCCAACCTATCGAGAAATTGAAGGCATTCACGGCACGTTTGGGTTGTACACGCTGCTAATTTTTCCGGTGTTTGTGATCTATGCCTTTCACCGCGGGCAAAAGCGGTTGGTGCAGTCCGATTCCCTGGCAAAGCTGACCCAGATCGGAACGCCCATTTGGTGGTATACCCTCAACCGATGGATGAATACGCTGGCGTTGCTGGCGCTAACGCTGGCACTGCTGAGCGGCAAGATGGTGGATTCTGAATGGTTGCCTCGGGGGGAACTCAACCACGCCTGGTACTACACGCATCTCATTAGCTGGGTAGTGATGGTGGTGGCGATCGCCCTTCACTTGTTGTTCAACGCTAAGGTTGGTGGCATGCCGCTGCTGCTTTCGGTTTGGAGCCGACAGGTGCGTGAGAAAGATAGTCCGGCTCATTGGTCAGCTCATACAGCGAAGTGGTGGTTTGCCGTTCAACAAGGAGCATGGAAAACCTGGTTTCAGCCCATGACTGTTCCAATCCTGTTGGAATTGTTCATGTTGCTCACAATTGTCATGGCTTGGGTTCTGTCGTCTATTTAAACAACCCTAAGTACCTCGACACCATCAAAACCCAAACTCTAAAACTCTATGCCGCCCGCACTGCGGGCGGCATAGAGTTTTAGAGTTTTATATTTAACTATGGCTTGATGACTTATGACGGAGCTTGTGTTGCCGCATTTGGGGCGTTGCGCTGCCAGGAGCATGGAGCGATGCGATCGCCCCCAATCGCGCAATGGTCAGGTAAGAATGACCAGACACCTCACAGCGACAAAAGTTCTTCGCCACTGGAGGGGTGAATGCCAATGGTGTGCATGAGCTGGTGGTAGGAAACATTGGCATGGAGCGCGATCGCGACGCTTTGTACAATTTCGGCGGCATGTTCGCCAACCATGTGAATTCCTAGCAGACGATCGCTGGCTTGGTCTACAACCACTTTGATGAAGCTTGGTTGAGCGTGCGGTGTGAGGCGATCGCGCAGGGGAATAAACTCTTTGCAGTGACTATTCACCTGGTCAAATTTGTCGCGTGCTTGGGATTCTGTTAGACCTACACTTGCGACTTCGGGACGGCTGAGCACCGCCGATGGAACGAGGTGATAATCCAGCGGAGCAACTTGGCTGCCAAACATGGCATCAACTGCATTTTGTCCCTCGGTACGGGCTACGGGAGTGAGCTGCTTGCGGCTGGTGCAGTCTCCCACGGCATAAATGTGCGGTTGGGAAGTGCGGCTGTGTTCATCGACGGCGATCGCTTTTGGGTCGAACTCAACACCTGCTGCATCAAGCCCTAAGCCTTCTAAATTGGGAGCCCGACCAGTGGCACACAGAACTTGATCGACGACCAGCGTTTCAGGACAGTCGCCTGTGAGCTGGAGGCAGATTCCATCTGAGGTTTGAGTAATGTGGTTGGTGGTGGTGTTACACAGGCTTTGGATGCCCCGTTGGATCAACCCATCTCGAACGCGCGATCGCACGTCATCATCAAACCCTTCCAAAATGCAGGCTTCATGGTTCATGATGGTGACTTCGCAGCCAAATCCTCGCAAAACGCTGGCAAACTCCACCCCAATGTACCCACCACCAATAATGGCAATGCGTTTGGGCAATTGCTGAAGGTTGAAAAAATCATCGGAGGTGAGGGTGTACTCAATACCCGAAATGTCGGGTTTTATGGGCTTTCCTCCCACGGCTAGCAGGACATGGCGAGCCGTGTAGCGCTGACGATTCACCTGTACCGTTTGGGGATCTACAAACTGAGTGTGCCCCTGCAGGATGTGCACTCCAGCTTGGGTGAGGGAATCTTTCTGCACTTGGCGTAATCGTTGCAGTTCGCGATCGCGCTTGTGTTGAAATTTTTGCCAATGAAAGTTAGCCGTGCAGGGCTCCCAACCATAGGCTTCGGCTTCTTGCATCGCTGCTGCAAAGTCAGCCGCAAAAACCATTAACTTTTTGGGAATACAGCCTCGATTGACACAGCATCCCCCGAGCTCCTGCTGTTCTGCGATCGCCACCTTAACTCCATATTGGGCGGCCTGTTTTGCAGCGGCGAGCCCTGCCGAGCCTGCACCAATAATGAACAAATCAAAGTCGTATGTCATAACAAATTTGGAGCTATTCGCGATCGATCTAGATTAAAAAAATTAGCCTAAAAACCTAAAAATAAGAATGGTGGCTGACATAGAGCTAGCCCTGCACCATGGAAAACCAATTCTAAAAGGGTGTCTAAGAAGTATCCAATGTTCTGCATTCGCCCCCCAACCCTCAATTTTTGGGGACTTCCGACCCCGTTTTCCCATTCACAGTCCCCCAACTTTGGGAGATGTCGGGGGCGGTTCGGGTCACAATTGGCACTTTTGAAATATCCTCTAACCGGGAGCCGAATACTTGTCTTGGTTCTAGATGAACTTGATGACTTCGATAATTTAGCAAGAATGTCTCAAATCGTGATCTAACTTATGAGTGAAATGAGCCAATTGATTGAATTTAATCGCTGGATAGATAATAAAGTGAACTAATTTTTTACTGAGAAGCTGATTGGGCTTCCTGCATGAATGGGTCAGGTAGTGGGTCTATCACAGAACATTAAAGCAATCGGTTTTGAGAATCTATTTTCTATGTTGTTATGATCTGGTTAATGGGTTTTTGATAGCTTTTGATAGTCTGTAGTGGAATGGGGTAGAGAATCGTGCGATCGCCGCATTTGATTTACCCAATCAAAAAATAAAAAGGGTAAGCCATATGGAACGCAAAATAACGTTGGCCTCGGAAACCGATTGGTTTGATCAAGGAAAAGAGGACGCATGGCTGAAGCGATCAAAGCGTCCGCCCGAGCATGATCCAGAGGCTGCGAGTTTATACGATTTGGGCTACAGCGAGGGAAGCACACAGCGATCGCCTCACTAACGGTGTCGTGAACGATACAGCGAACGAATACAGCTACTGTCGCCACACTTCGTGAAGGAGCGAACCATCGGAGCTGAGCAATTGAATGTGCAGAGGCATTTGTCCGGCGGCGTGGGTTGAGCAACTCAAGCATGGATCAAACGCTCGAATGCCCGCTTCGACCCGATTGAGCATGCCTTCTGGAATATTGGGGCCTTGAATGAAATGGCGGGCAATTTGGGAAACAGTTCGATTCATGGCCAGGTTGTTTTGCCCAGTCGCTATCATCAGGTTTACCTTGGTGATAAGCCCAGTTTCATCCACTTGATAGTGGTGAAATAATGTGCCTCGGGGGGCTTCGCTCACGCCAACGCCTTTTAATTGATTAATGCCTGCATTGGCCCGTAGGTGGGTCGATTGTAAATCTGGGTCATCTATCAAACGTTCAATCTGCTCGATCGCTGCCAAAATCTCAATCAGGCGGGCGTAGTGATAGAAAAAGGACGAGGTGACGATACGACCACCACGATCGCGAAATTCCTGAAGTTCCTGATCGGCGAGCGGGGTGCCCATGTGCCTGCATACATTGAGCCGCGCTAATGGCCCCACTCGATACATGCCCGTGTTGGCTTCGTGGTCAGCTGTTTCGGTTGGGTAGCCCAGAGGAGAATAGTACGGAAACTTAAGGTAGGACCAGGGTTCTACCGCTTCACGAATAAAGGTGTGGTACTGAGTTGGATCTAGGCGATCGCCCACCACAGTACCTGCACTATCCACAATGCGTAGATGGCCGTCGTAGTGCTCCCATTGCCCGTCTGCCGTCACTAAACCCATGAATAGTGAAAGAAAGTTGCCAAAGGTTTGGGCTTCTTGGGTGTGGGTGTCGAGGATGTGCTTGAACTGAGCAAGCGCCGTTTGTGCAGTCGTGTACGCTTCGGGCAGGCGATCGCAAATGTGAGTTTTTCCGGTGTCGGTCAAAGGTTCGCGCACGCCGCCCGGTACCGCCCAGGCTGGGTGAATTTTGCGCCCTCCCAATAGCTCAATGATTTCTTGGCCAAACTGGCGCAAGCGAATGCCGCCTCGGGCTAAGTCGGGGTTGGCCGCCATGAGCCCAAACACGTTGCGTGTAGCGGGATCACTGTCCATACCCAATAGCAAATCGGGCGCACTCAGATGAAAAAAACTGAGCGAATGCGACTGAATGATTTGCGCTAGGTTCATGAGGCGACGCAATTTGGCCGCAGCGGGGGGAATCGTAACTGCCAGAATGCGATCGCCCGCCTTGGCCGAAGCCAGCAAATGGCTCACCGGACAAATGCCACAAATTCGTGCTGTAATTCCCGGCATTTCCCAAAGGGGCCGCCCTTCGCAAAACTTTTCGAAGCCGCGAAATTCGGTCACGTGAAACCGAGCTTGGGTCACCTGTCCAGCATCATCCAGGTGAATCGTGATTTTGGCATGTCCTTCGATCCGCGTGACGGGATCAATCACAATTCTGTGGGCCATCAGATCCTTTAACCGCTACAAAAGTTATCCAAAAATGCGTTCTCGGTTAGTTCTTCTCGCTCTGTAAGATAGGCCTCTAATGCTGCCTTTAAGGCGTTGTCGGCTGATTGTTGCGAGAGCTCGGTTAGCCTGTCTTCTAGGCTGATATGAGATGGGTGGGGAGTGGGCTGGAATGCTGAAGTGGTATAGGCTGCACGAGCCTGCTGTACGAGATCTTGAAGGTCGCGATCGCCCAGTTTTGGATGGATCTGCTCACCCAAATGACTCTTCACCAAAATATCAGAAATGGAAATAATTCCCAGCAATTCACCCTGAATGACGGGAGCACTGAGCAGGCGGCTGTTGGTAAACAACCTCAGCACATTTTCAACGCTCAAGTCGGGATTCACCACAATGCACGGCTTCGTCATGACTTCATGAACTCGAACCATCGCCGGATCTTTGTTCAACGCCAGCACTTTGCACGCGACATCTGTTTCGGTAATGATGCCGTACGCATCATCTTCATGCTCGCGTTCAACAATGAGCGATCGCCAACCTCCAGTTTGCATGACCTGAATCGCCTCTGCTACCGTTGCAAAGCTGTGAATCATCACCACATTTTGCGTCATAATGTCCGATGCTTTCATCATGATAGTTCCTGCTCTAAGAAGATCTAGTAAGGGTGTTTAGTTAGAAATGTGATACATGAGCTGTGATGAGTTGAATCTATTCAGAAATGAATCTATGTTTTGAGAATTACAGAAGAATCCAGAGGTCCTATTAGACGAGTTCCTTCCTGGCAAAATTGGATTCATTTACATGGATTCATTTACATGAATGGATTGTACAGATAGATTGAATTTTTTCTTAGCCAAATCGAATTTGTTCTCCTTGGAGATGGGGCATTGTGCCTTGCAATAAGGGCTCCAGTGCGGCTCGGATTCGCTCCGCCGAGGGTGGGCAACCCGGTAGGTAAATATCGACGGGAACGACGGTGTGGACGGGCAGAACGCGATCGAGCAATGGCGGCACAATGCCATCATCCCCCGGAAGTTGAGCATGATGATCGGATAGCTCTAGATAGCATCGCTCTAGGACGGGTGTGGCTCCTCCCAAGGGGTTGCGCAGTGCTGTGACATTGCCCGTAACCGCACAATCCCCAAAGGAGATCAAAATGCGCGATCGCTCTCGCACGTCATAGATCATGTGGAGATGATCGCGGTTGGCGATCGCCCCCTCCACCAACACCACATCCACATGATTGGGATACACTTTCACATCCATGAACGGGCTGTACACCCAATTCACCTGATCTGCCAACGTAAATAACCACTCATCCAAGTCGAGAAATGACATATGGCACCCAGAGCAACCGCCTAACCAAACCGTTGCCAGGTTGATGTGATTCATGTATCCCTCCCATGGAGTGAGTGTGAGTACACCTAAACAGAACGACTGAACCAAACGGTTTATCCAAAGCTTTGAATCATCTGCGACAGGAAAGTGTACATGATGTCTTTGAGCTGGGTGGCGATCGCCAAAACTGGCTGAGGCAACAGCACCGCTTCCATCAGCAGCAGCACAATCGCCAACACAAACCAAAGCAAAATCCAAAAATACGCTTGAGGAACATGGTGTCTTAACATAGGAACCTCCTTTAAAGTTTCCACTGATGGGTTTGGCGAGCCGTCACCAGGAATTCGATGCGGGCGCGATCGTGCACCATTTCGCCCACAGTTGAACCCTGGTTGAAAATGGCACCCGTAGGACAAGCCGCCACACACTTGCCGCAGGATGTACAGGTTGGCGAGGTGCCCCACGGTTGGTATAAATCGGTAATCACATGGGAGTGGGCACCCCGACCCGCCATGTCCCACGTGTGGGCACCTTCTAGCTCATCACAGGTACGAATGCAGCGCGTACACAGCACACAGCGATTGTGATCAATCCCAAAGCGATCGTGGGAATGATCGACGGTGCGATGGGGAAACTGATATTCCAAACCCACATGATCCATCCCTACTTCAACAGCCAGGTCTTGAAGCTCACAGTGGCCGTTGGCCACACACACCGCGCAAACGTGGTTGCCCTCGGCAAACAGCATTTCAATAATCGTGCGGCGATACTTCTGCAATCGCTGCGTTTGGGTTTGCACAATCATGTCCTCGGCCACTTGGGTGACACAGGCAGGTTGCAACTTAGTGCTGCCCGCAATTTCCACCAGGCACAGGCGGCATGCGCCCACGTCGGATACGCCTTCGAGGTGGCACAGAGTGGGAATGTGGATGCCATGCTGCTGTGCGGCCTGCAAAATGGTTTCTTCGTCGCGGGCGCTGATGAGTTGATGGTCAATGGTCAGAGTTTTGACTGGCATGGGGCGATGGAAATTAAGGTGAATTCAGGGGATTAATCAACGTGAATGCAGCACCGCTTCGATGGATTGCGGCTGGGTGGAATTGGTTTGCAGGCTGGGGCGCACAATGTGCACTGAGCGAGGGGCATAGTGGGCAACATGATTGCTGACGCTGCCCAGCAACAGTTCAACTAGCCCAGACCGGCCTCGATGCCCCAAGACAATCATCTCGGCTTCCCACAGCTTGGCAAATTCGCAAATGGTGGGGCCGGGTTCGCCAATGCACTGAAAGAACTCAGCAGATACTCCCTGGGCGATCGCATCGTGGGTGTAAGTTCTTAGGGCGTGCAGTTCCGGATTATCCATCGCGCTTAAATGTTCAGAATTCAAATGGCCGAGATAGCACTGAAACGGGCTACCCGGTGGCGTGGGATAAGGCTCCAGCATTGAAACGTGTTCGATCGGGGGCTCCTCAAACTCATCAAAATCCAGCACATACAGAACTCCAATATGACCATGAACTTGCTTAGCCAACGACACCGCAGCATTAATGACCCATCGGCTCATTGGAGATGTATCGATCGCAGCCAAGATCTTATATGTCATGATTTTTGCCTCATCAGATTAATAGATTCTTGAACGAATTGAGAAAGAATTGGTGAATGGTTAGGGAAACGTTGGGTGATTCAATTTAGGAACCGTAACAAACACAGATACAGGTTGCTTTATGACGATCGAAGTCGAGAAAGATAGTCTTCGCGGAAAAACCGCAATGTACTAAACACAGGATTGGGAGACGATTGCCCCAGCCCACATAAACTGGTGTGCTTCACCATGTCGCAGAGTTCCTCCAACACATCAATGTCGGCTAGGGTGGCTTGGCCTTCACAAATGCGGCTGAGCAGCTGATGGAGCTGAACCGTACCCACCCGACAGGGAATGCACTTGCCACAGGATTCATCCCGGCAAAATTCCATAAAATAGCGGGCAATCTCTGCCATATTGGTGTGCTCATCCATCACCAACATGCCCCCCGACCCCATCATGGAGCCAAGCTGAGTCAAGGATTCGTAATCGACCGGAGTATCGAACTTGGATGCCGGAATACAGCCCCCTGAGGGTCCGCCCGTTTGTACTGCTTTGGCTCTGCCACCATTGGGTACACCGCCGCCCATATCCTCTACGATGTGGTGCAGGGTGGTTCCCATGGGCACTTCGATCAGGCCAATGTTGCGCAGGTTGCCCGCGATCGCAAATACTTTGGTTCCTGGGCTGGTTGGGGTGCCAATGTTGGCAAACCACTCGGCCCCATGCTGCATGATGGGCACAATATTAGCCAGCGTTTCCACATTATTGATGAGAGTAGGAAAGCCCCACAGCCCTTTTTCGGCTGGATAGGGTGGGCGCGGACTGGGAATTCCGCGCTTGCCTTCGATCGAGGCCATGAGGGCCGTTTCCTCGCCGCACACGTATGCCCCGGCCCCGGTACGCAAATCAATGCGAAAGTCGAACGGAGAGTCAAAAATTTGGCTACCCAACAGGCTCCGCTGCTGAGCCTGACGAATGGCAATTTGCAACCGATGAATCGCCAAGGGATATTCTGCCCGAATGTAGATGTAGCCTTGGGTTGCCCCAATGGCATGGGCGGCGATCGCCATCCCTTCCAACACCCGATGCGGATCGCCTTCGAGAATGCTGCGATCCATAAACGCACCAGGATCTCCCTCATCGGCATTGCATACTACAAACTTGCGTTCGGCGATCGCCTTGGCCACAGTGGCCCACTTGAGCCCGGTGGGATACCCGGCTCCGCCTCGTCCGCGCAAGCCGCTGCGGGTAATGGTGCTCACTACTTGATCGGGACTCAGGTTCCGCAAGACATGGTGCAGAGTTTGGTAGCCGCCTGCTGCAATGTAGGATTCAATCCGTTCGGGATCAATCACGCCTACATGCTCTAACACAATGGGGCGCTGCTGAGTAAAAAAGGGATGGCTGAGGTCGCCCTGTTGGAGCTGCGTGCCGACTGCGGGCTGAGACGGGGCCGACGTGGTTTGCAACGTGGCGACAAGGGCGTGAGCCTGAACGGGAGTCACGGCCTCGTAAAGAACTGTGTGTGGAGCCGCTGATGGGCCTCTATCCATCTCCCCTGCATTAATCATCCCTGCATCAACCACCCCTGCATTAATCATCCCTGCTTCACCTCCTGTATCAACAGCCACGAGAGGAGCCTGACTGCACAACCGCAAACAGCCCACCCCATAGACCTGTACCGAATCTTCTAACCCTGCCTCGGCAACAGCGGCCTTAAGCTGCTCTTTCACTGCTAACGAGTTGACCGCAAGGCAACCTGCCGCCACACAGCAGCGAATTTGCACCGTCTTGTGAGTTTGGCGTTCGTGTTGGGCGATTTCTAGAAGTTCCGATACATCCATGATGGTTACCTTTGCATGCTCGGTTACAGGTGGGCTTGTTGCGAATGGTTTGGCTGTAAGTTTTGCAGGCGATCGCGCACCATTTCGGACGTTTGCTGGCCATACACCACGTCATCAATCACAACAATGGGCGCAATACCGCAGGTGCCCAAACAACGAGCCGTAGAAATGGAAAGTTGACGGTCTGCGGTGGTTTCTCCAGAGCGAATGTGGGCGAACTGCTCTGCTGTGGCCAGAAGGTCGTTGGCTCCTTTCACATAGCAGGCGGTTCCCGTACACACCACACAACGATGAACACCGTTGGGCTGAAGCGAAAACAAGTGATAAAACGTGGCCACCCCATAGACCTGGCTGGGAGGTAACTTGAGTTGATGGGCGATATATTGCAACACAGCCTCATCAAGATAGCCAAACACATGCTGGGCGCGGTGCAAAATCTCGATCAACGCATCCTGCTGATACTGATGACGCTGAATTGCGGCATCGATCAGCCCCAAGCGCTCATCCTGTTGCAGCGCTTCGCTGAGCTGTGAAGAGAGCGTGCGCCGCTGATTGTGTGCGTGTGAATCAAGGGCCATAACAAACAACCCACTGAAATCTAATTGAGGAAGGTGAGGTGGGGTTCTGTGTGAGGAAGCAACGTACCAAAAGGCTCATAGCCCTGTCAGCTCAAGCTTTGCCGCAATGCTCATTGCAAATGCGATCTTAAATTTGCAAATCTACTTTGACAGAGGGTGGCTTCATTAATCTTGCGGTTGGTCAATTCTGAGATTGGTTATCGGAATCGACAGCAGCGGCAGCGGATTCCCCTGCTGGGCTGGCAAGCAAAGTCCCTTGCAGAACAAGCACCGGGCAGTTCGCATGGTGTAGCACATAGTTGCTCACACTGCCTGCAAAAAACTCCTTCAATCCAGAATGGCCTCGGCGACCCATGACGATGAGATCGGCTGCCTGGGTTTGCGCCACCTCACAAATCACCCGTTCAACATTGCCGTAGTGTTGGGTAAACTCGGCTGTTACCCCAGCTGCAGCGGCCAGTTGACAATGGGCTTGCAGCATATCATTGCCGTGGTGCTCGTAGGCTATCCACTCTTCACGGTGCAGAGTGGCTATTTCATTGGCAACTGAGGCATAGGCTTCGACTCCTACCAGAGAAACATCGGGACTACCTTCTTCTTCGGTGGAAAGCACATGTAGAAAGATCAGCTGTGAACCGACTGTTTGTGCGAGTTCGATCGCCCGATTGACGAGCAGTTGATCCGGTTGAGAATGGCTAATTGGAACTAAGATTTTGTTAAACATCGTGACCTTTTGTAAATACTTGCTGTTTGGTTACTGTTGTGAAAAACAGGCAAGAAAAACATGGGCTGGGTCAGTGGCTGGATCAGTCGTTAAATTCGTGGCTGAGACTATGTAAAGGTGCTGTGAAACTGAGCTCTGGGCGATCTGAAGTGTGAATCGCGTCGGACTTATTGACTAAGTTCACGGCTTTTCGCTCTCTCAAATTAAAGTGAAAAGATGAGGAACTTGTGAGGAGTGATGGAATTGAAAATGGTTTCGTTACAAGGTCGATAAAACCTGAGCGATCGCCCAGATCTTCATGTTATCCTCCAAGCAGTAAGCTGTTTTTAGAAAGGTGGTAAATCTCTACATTCTTACCCGTAACTGAGGCCTGCAACTGAGACCTGCAACTGAATGTTTATTACCTAGCTGAAATGCATGGTTGACATGTAAAGCGATGGGAAAGACCATGAAACCAATCAGCTCGAATGCTCCGATTGCTGCTTTACCTGGGGTGAGTTTTCATATTCATCACCTCACCAAAACGTATCGCATGGGAGATGTGGATGTGCGTGCGCTCCAGTCTGTTGATTTGGATGTGTACGATGGTGAGTTTATGGTGATTTTGGGGCCATCCGGCAGCGGAAAATCCACACTACTAAACATTTTGGGCGGGTTGGATACCCCGACTAGTGGGCAGGTTAAATTTCACGATCAAGATCTCACCCATGCTCATGATGCAGCGCTGACTCGGTTTCGCCGAGATTATGTGGGGTTTATCTTCCAGTTCTATAACCTGATTCCTAGCCTAACGGCAAAAGAAAATGTGGCTCTGGTCACAGAAATTTCTCGCTCGCCCATGCCCCCAGAGGCGGCACTAGAGCTTGTTGGATTGGGCGATCGCCTCAATCATTTTCCGGCGCAGCTTTCGGGTGGGGAACAGCAGCGAGTGGCGATCGCCCGTGCCATTGCCAAACGGCCAGAGGTGATGTTGTGCGACGAACCCACTGGCGCGTTGGACTATAAAACCGGAAAAGTTGTGTTGGAGGTTTTAGAACAGGTCAACCGTGAACTGGGCACCACCACCATTGTGATTACTCATAATGCAGGGATTGCCGATATGGCCGATCGCGTTGTGACCATGCGCAGTGGTGAAATCATTCGAATTCAGCAGAATGAAACCAGGGTCTCGCCTGCTGAATTGGAGTGGTGAGCTGTATTCATATCCTGTTTCACTTTTGCTCGTTTGTTGATTCAGCAATTTGTTCTTGTATTCATCTGTCGCCTGCTTTGATTCGTTTGTTGATGTGTCGTTTGATTCATGTTTGGTTGGTTCTACTCTTCATTCACCATTTTGAGCCAAAGGGATATTGATCATCCGGTAGCTCATATTTATTTATCTGTTGCGATCGCTTTGAACCATGATGATGAAGCAGCTTCGCCACTCCTCTCCCAAAACGATTCCATCCAACGGGCATGGGCCATCTCCGCAAGAACCCCATTCTTGGTGGCCCAAGCTGCCGCGTAAGTGGTTGATTTATCTGGCACTTGCGCTTGCTACCGGGGTTGGCCTTGTGTGGGCCTTTCGTCCGGCTCCGATAGCGGTCGATGTTGCCCAGGTGCAGCCTGGAGAGTTGCAGGTGGCCATTCATGCCGAAGGCAAAACTCGGGTACGCGATCGCTTTGTGATTGCCGCTGAAACCAACGGTCGTTTGGCTAGAGTTGCCTTAAGTGAGGGGGATGCGGTTGCCGCTGGTACCGTGGTGGCCCAGCTCGATCCGTTGCCGCTGAATGCCTCGGTACAAGAAGCCTTGGGGCGGCTGGCGGAATGGCAAGCCCAGCGGGCAGGTGTGGCAACCCAACGCCCCAAAGCCGAAGCGATCGCCCAGGCTCAAAGTCGAACTCAAGCCGCACAAGCCCAGCGCCAACAAGCGGAAGCAGCCGTGACCGAAGCCAGAGCCGCCCTCACCCAAGCCCAGCGCGATCGCCAACGAGCCCAACAGCTTGAAGCCACAGGGGCGATTGCCCGCCAGGATCGGGAGCGAGCCGAGCTGAATGAAACAACGCGCGCTCAAGCGCTAGAAACGGCCACATTGGCGGTGCGATCGCGTGCGGCTGATGTGGATGTGGCGCGGGCGGCCCTGGCAGAAATTCAGCAAGAGCAATCTGATCCGGACTATTTGTTGCAGGTGTACGATGCCCGCATCGCCAGCACCGAAGCCGAACTCTCGAAGCTGCGAGACGAAGCCGCCCGAACCGATATTCGCTCGCCTGTTGCCGGAATAGTGCTCACCGTTCATCAAAAGAGTGCGCAATTTGTAACCGCAGGCACGCCCCTCATGGAGATTGGCAACGCGACCCAGATGGAATTAGTGATTGACGTACTCTCGACCGATGCCATTCGCATCAAACCCGGCAACCGCATCTGGATTAAACCCGGCATTGAGTCTGAGGCAGCACCGATTGCCGCCACAGTGCGAACTGTGGAGCCTTCTGCATTCACCAAGGTCTCGGCCTTGGGGGTCGAAGAACAGCGTGTCAACATTATTGGGGATTTTGTGGAGGCTGAGCAGCCCTTTGGGGATGGATATCGGGTCGATGCCAGCATTGTGGTGTGGAGCGGTACCGAGATTTTGCAAACTCCGATTAGCTCCCTGTTTCGATGTGAGCAATCGGCGTGGTGTGTTTTTGTGGTGGAGCAGGGCAAAGCCTATCAACGTCCGATTCAAATTGGGCAGCGTAGCGATCGCCATGCCGAGATCATCTCAGGGCTTGCAGCCGGCGAAACGGTGATCCTTCACCCGACTGAGCAAATTGGACATGGAAGGCGTGTTGCTGCTCGGTTGTGACCCGTGACCTTGGTTTGCACCGTTAGACATGCGATTTGCTCGATTGAGCAGAAAATCGGTCGTGTTTCAAATGTGTGGTTATTGGTTGTGGAAGGGGTGCATCGCACCCTTCCACAACCAATAACCACACGTCTAGAGCATCACCCAGAAAATTGAGGACAACATTGAGGAGAAAACAATGTGCTTTTCTGCTTCTGTTAGTTTTACGGTCAGCGCCGTATTGATTCCCACAGGCTTGTATTGCATGAATGTGGCACTCAATCGCAACTCAGCCTATCTTCTCCTGGCAGTGATGCCGCTTGCATTTGGCGTGCAGCAGGCGGCAGAGGGTGTTGTATGGATGGGGCTTCATACCCATCAGGTGCCTCTCATTCAGATGGGAGCCGTGGTGTTTCTGTTCTTCTCCCATTGCTTTTGGCTAGCTTGGACACCGTGGCTGGCCTTCAATTTAGAATCTGATTTGGAGACTCAGCGGTTACACCGCTTCTTTACCCTTTTTGGGGTAATTTATGGTGCGATGCTGTATCTGCCTGTTGTTCTGCACTTTGGTGAGATATCGGCTGCGATCGTTCATGGTTCGATTAATTATCAAGCCAGATTTATTGCAGATTTCGTGCCAGTTCTGATATCGCGATCGCTCTATGCAGCTATCATCCTGATCCCGTTACTGCTATCTTCAAATCTCCACATTAAACGATTTGGAACCTCGGTTACGGTCTCTATCTTTATTGCCTATTTAAGTTTTAACTATGCATTTGTGTCGGTGTGGTGTTTCTTTGCGGCATTACTGTCGTTTTATATTGTCTACGTCATTCTTCAAACTGATGCTCTAAACGAAGCATTGGTGTTTGATAAAACGATGCGCTAGGGCGATCGCACTATTTTCCCAATGGCAGCTTTTGTATGACAGCTCTGGATAAAAAGTTGATGCGCGATTTGCTGCACCTGTGGGGTCAGGTGTTGGCGATCGCGCTCATTATTGCCTCAGGAATTGCCGTTTTTGTTGCCATGCAAACGGCCTATGAATCGTTGAACCTATCGCGCTCAACCTACTACGAGCAGTATCAATTTGCCGACGTGTTTGGCTCGCTGAAACGTGCCCCGAATTCATTGGTACCTAGCATTCAAGCCTTGCCAGGTGTGGCCCAAGTGCAAACGCGGGTGCTCGCCGATGTCACGCTCGATGTGCCCGGTCAGCAAGAACCCGTCACCGGGCGATTACTCTCTATTCCAGAGCAGCCTCCCAACCTGAATGGGATATTTATTCGGCAAGGGCGATATATTGACCCAGCGCGATCGGATGAAGTGCTGGTGAGCGAAGCGTTTGCCAAGGCGAATCGATTGCAACTGGGAGATACCGTAGGAGCGGTGATTAACGGACGCTGGCAACCGTTTCGGGTGGTTGGCTTTGCGCTATCGCCAGAATACGTATATGAAATTCGTCCTGGAGATTTACTGCCAGATAACCAGCGATTTGGCGTGCTGTGGGTAGGGCAAACAGCCCTCCAAGCGGCCTACAACATGGATGGAGCCTTTAACGATGTGGCGCTAACCCTGTTGCCTGGGGCCAGTAGGCCAGAGGTTATCTTTCAGCTCGATCGCATCTTGGAACCCTACGGTGGATTTGGAGCTTATAGCCGGGACGATCAAATTTCCAATCGATTTTTATCAGACGAAATTACCCAACTCCGTGCCCATGCCCAAATTATTCCCACCATCTTTTTAGGCATTGGCGCATTTTTGCTGCATGTGCTGCTGTCGCGATTAATCAATGCTCAACGCGACCAAATTGCTGTGCTCAAAGCTTTTGGTTATCACAACACTACGATCGGCGTGCATTTTCTAAAGTTGGTGTTAGCCATTGTGTGGCTTGGTGCGGTTATTGGTGTGGCGACTGGGCTGTGGTTGGGCTCGGCGCTGACCCAGGTGTATGCCCGGTTCTACCAGTTTCCGGTGTTGCACTACGAGGTGAGTGTGGCGATGCTGCTGGGCGCAGTGGTGATTAGCAGCGGTGCGGCGATCGCAGGTGCAGTCTTTGCAGTACGGCGAGCGGTGGTATTGCCCCCTGCCGAGGCCATGCGTCCCGAAGCGCCCCCTCGGTTTCAGCCCACCTTGCTTGAGCGATTGGGGTTGCAAACCCTGCTCTCTCCCGTGAGCAGAATTATTTTGCGTAATTTGGAACGTAAACCCATTCAAGCGCTGCTGTCGATTTTGGGTATTGCGTTAGCGGTGGCGATGCTGGTGTCTGGTGGCTATTCGATGGATGCTACCCAGCACATCATTCACATGCAGTTTCACACGATTCAGCGAGATGATGTGACGGTGGTCTTTCACGAACCCCGGTCCAATCGAGCCCGCTACGAAATTGCTCAGTTGCCGGGGGTGATGGTGGCAGAGCCGTTTCGCAGTGTGGCGGCTCGACTGCGGTTTGGGCATCGCACCTACAAAATCGCGATTATGGGACTAGATCCCATGGGGGAACTGCGGCACCTGGTCGATCGCCATTTTCGACCGGTGCAGCTACCGCTAGATGGACTGTTGCTGACCGATAAATTGGCGGAGCTGTTGCAGGTACAGCCAGGAGATGGGTTGACCGTTGAGGTGCTAGAGGGCGCAAGGCCCATGTATACGGTGCCCGTTGCGGGGTTGGTGGAGGAGTTGGTGGGCGTTTCGGCCTATATGGATCTGCATGCGCTCAATCGGTTGATGCAAGAGGATGGCACGATCTCGGGAGCCTTTTTAACGGTGGATGGCGAGGTGTTGGATGGGCTGTATACCCAACTCAAGCAAATGCCCGCGATCGCCAGTGTGTCGCTACATCAGGCGATGATCGATCGCTTTCAACAAACCATTGCCGAAAATCAAAGTGTTGCCACCTCAATTCAGGTGGTGTTTGCCTGCATTATTGCCTTTGGTGTGGTGTACAATGCGGCTCGTATTGCCCTATCCGAGCGAGGGCGAGAGTTGGCTACGCTGCGCATTATTGGCTTTAGCAAAGTGCAGGTTGCCATTGTGCTGCTGGGCGAACAGGCGGCTCTCACCATTGCGGCCATTCCGTTGGGCTTTGGGTTAGGCTATGGCATTGCAGTCCTGTTGTCGATGGCGTTCAACACCGAGCTGTATCGGTTTCCACTTATTATTACGCGGTCTAGCTATGCCTTTGCCTTTGTGGTGATTGCGATCGCTGCGTTAGTTTCGGGCATGATGGTGCGTCGTCAGTGCGATCGGCTAGATCTCATTGCTGTGTTGAAAACCCGAGAATAGGATAACTGCGATCGGGGGAAACTTGGGCCTCCAATTTGGTTAAACGAGTGGCGAAACGGGACGGCAAACTACTGAACAATAGAAATCAACCCAATCAACAGGCGATCGCCTAGCTAATGGTATGAGTGTGAATCGCATTGCGCAATTTATAAATCGCCCCTGATTTGGAAACCAGTCCACTCGCTCCTAGCTGGTAAGCATCGTGAGCTTGAAGCGTTGAGCCTGCTGTTAAAAATAGGAGCGGAATGTGGGCGGTATTGGCATCTTGCCGGAGCTGCCTCAAGGTTTCTAGACCATCCATGTCTGGCATATCTACATCACACAAAATGAGGTCGGGTTGGCACTCTTGGGCGAGTCGTAGACCGCTCATGCCATCTCCAGTCGTAACCGATTGAAACCCTTCTAGAGTAAGCCATTCAGCCATCGTAACGCGAAACAAATCATTGTCGTCAATCAGCAGAATTAATTTCATTGTTGAGGCCGTGGGAACCATAATGGGAGCCGCTCAGAAGCGGGTAGTGCAAGATGAACGATGGATAGCGTAGCGAATCAGACGGAGCGCTGGCCCATAGATGCATGAAGCGGCTGAGGAATGCGGCAGGTTGTGTCGAGTAGATTGGGCATAGGTTGCCAACAAGAACGACAAAACCAATGAATTTTTTGATTTTGAATGTGACGCAGCAGTTGATTTGAGCAGCAGGGACAAGTGCTCATAATAATCTCGCTTGTTAAAGATGACTGTGGACAGAGATACGAAGCGCCGTAGCCAACAGCGTGAACTTGCAATCAAGAGAATGGGATTAAAACTAGAGCCATCGCCTTAGACTCTCTCTTTCAGTCTGCCGAGTATCGAACGCTGGCATTGTAAAGGCATTGCAGAAACCGTATGTGGAGCGATCGCGATCGCCAAAACAAGGGCGAGATATGCGGTGTGTTTCTCAAGCGTTTGTAATACGCCATGCCAATAGCAGCGGATAAGATAGGCAAACAAAAACAGGTCAACAACTTCAGGTGGTAAACCTGAAAGAAACATCAGAATAAGAAGAGATTCAGGATGGGAATGCTGAGACTTGTGACTGCCAGAATTGTTTCACGCCTGTACTGTATGGTTTCAACGGTCCTCTGCGGCTGTGGCTTGCCGGAGCTGGCGAGATGAGGGGACGGCGGCTTACTTTGAATATGCAGCATCCCCAAAATTTGCAGCGGAAACCCATCGCTAGCCTGTACCAGAGGCGTTTCTTGCGATCGTAGCCAGCACCAATCTCCGTTGGCTAGCTGCATGCGATAGTCGAGGGTGATGACTTCTTCGGGCTGGAGCGTGGTGAATCGTTGGAAATGCTCAGCTACGGGAGCCAAATCGTCGGGATGAATGAGGCACGCGAGGTTGAGTAGCCTCTTGGTTTGAGCAGGGGTGCTGGTGTACCCTAACAAATCGGTTACGAGGCAACTGGAGTACAGAGTATGTTGCTCGACCAAGTCATAAATGTAGACACTGCCCGAAAGGTTGCTATTGGTTTGGGGTTGCAGTCGCCCCAGCGCTGTACTCACGCGATCGCCAAATGAAACAGAAGCTCGCCCAGAACAATGGATGCTATCGATATTCACTTTGACTCCTAGACTGGTCAGTCCTCTTCGAAGCAATACACAGGCTGTGCTGTCTGTGATGTGGGTTCCTCTCCTGGCTGCTCTTGATAGCAGACCAGAAACTTAATCAGGATGGGGGGCGCTCCTAATTTCTTCGCAACTAACCGCTGGAGAGAGCCAGGAGAAGATGTGTAAAAGCCTTGAACTTTAGATGTTAAACAGCGAAAGTTACCAGGCTCCTTACTGCGTTCTATCTTGAAGATTATTTGTAAGGAATGTGTGAGGTGGTGGAAGAAGCTGCTAGGTTATCCGGCTGAGATTGACGGCTTGCCAACAGATATTTAAGAAAGTTTTGTTAAGTTCACAACTTCTTCACATCCACAATTTAATTAAGAAGGGTGGGTCATGGTTTGTGGAAATGCTGAGGTTGTGTGGATGTTGGGTGTTGCTGCGGGATCTAGCATTGCGAGTGCTGCATTGCGAGAGTTGCATTGTAGGGGGCATTGGATTTGGGTATGAAGCGCCAACTGGATTTAGAAAACCGTCCTTGGGGCACGTGCCAATCTCCTGTATAAGGCAGAAGCGCTGTGGGCGATCGCCTGCGGGTTTGAATGATAGACCAAAGCGATCGTTGGCCCAGGTAGGATTTAACCTTCAGGGTGAAACCTTGACAGCGTGAGTCTTTCCAGGTTCCCATCTTTGCAATGTTAGGATCGCTCTATTCAGCTTGAGAAAACTGAAACAACTCGATCTGGTGCTTGAATTACTTAGATTTCTACTTATCTTTTTCGCCTTGAAATTTGAATTTTTATGTCCCGATTTTGAAGGCGCCCATGAGTGAGGGCTCATTGCTCAAGTTCTAACTGGCGGCCATTCACCGTGAAATCTATATATGAAAATTCTTGTTGTTGAAGACGATTCTTCCGTCGTACAAGCGTTGCAGCTTTTGCTGTCGAACTATGGCTATGCCGTAGATATTGCAGCAGATGGCGAGGCTGGGTTGGAGATGATGGAGACCTTTGCTTATGATCTGGTGCTGCTGGATGTGTTTTTGCCCAGGTTGGATGGACTGAGTGTGTGCCAGCAACTGAGGGCAAAGGGCATCCAGGTGCCAATTTTGCTGCTGACTGGACAGGGTGGAGGCCAACAAAAAGCGCTCGCCCTGAATGCTGGGGCCGATGACTATGTGGTGAAACCGTTTGATGCAGAGGAGTTGGTCGCGCGGGTGCAGGCATTGTTGCGACGAGGTGGAGTGTCGCGACAGCCCGTTTTGACCTGGGGCAATTTGTCGGTTGATCCCAGCGGCCGCACCGTCAACTATGGCACCCATTTGCTATCGCTAACGCCCAAGGAATATGCGATTTTAGAGCTATTTCTGCGCAAACCGCAGCAAGTTTTTAGCGCCAGAGTCATTTTAGACAGTGCGTGGAACTCGGTAGAGTCTCCTGGAGAAGAGGCCGTTCGCGTTCACATTAAAGAATTGCGCCACAAGCTGGCGGCGGCTGGAGCCCCCAAAGATTTTATTAAAACGGTGCATCGGGTGGGCTATCGGCTGAACCTGCTGTACTCCAATTTGCTGGCGACGCAAGCCGTCGAACAGCCGTCGATGCCGCAAATTGCCGAGCTAACGGCGGTGAATGAGGACCTGCGGGCAGCCCTGAACCAACTGCAAGTGACTCAAACCGAGCTGAACCAAAAAAATCAAGAACTCGAAGCGGCCTACCAGTCGCTGGAACAAGAGCGGTTCCAGATGCAGGTGACTCGTGATGAGCTAGAGCTGCGGGTGGCAGAGCGTACCGCCGAAATTGTTCGCGCAAACCAGGCGCTGCAGCAGCAACATGAGCGGTGGCAGGCGTTGTTTGACTATGCGCTGGATGCGATTGTGATTGCCGATGATGAGGGGCGGTTTGTGGATGCCAACCCGGCGGCATGTCGGTTGTTTGGGGTGGCCCGAGATGAGTTGCCCAATGTGAGCATTGCCGATTTTGCAGAACCAGGGCAGGGGTTTCCTCAGCTTTGGCAAGCTTTTTTGCACCGGGGAGAATTGTCGGGTGAGTTGTGCCTGTGTTTGCCCGATGGGAGCACGCGCCAAACCGAATTTAGTGCGATCGCCAACTTTGTGCCAGGGCGGCATCTCTCCATCTTGCGAGATGTGAGCGAGCGCAAGCGCTTAGAGTACGAGCGCCACCAGGTAGAACGGGCTTTGCAACAAAGCGAAGAGCAGTTGCGCTTAGCCCTAGAGCTGAACTCGACAGGCATTTGGGATTGGGATCTTGAGCAGGATACGGTCTCTTGGACGACCAACCACTATCATTTATTGGGGTACGAACCCGGATCGGTTGAACCCACTAGCCAGCGATGGCGCGATCGCGTCCATCCGGATGATCTGGACGAGGTCGAGCAGCAAATTTCTCAATCTCTGGCAGCCCAGGCCGACTTTATGGTTGAGTACCGAGTCGTGTGGCCCGATGGCCGCATTCGTTGGTTGTTGGGCAAGGGCCGAGGTATCTACAACGCAGCCGGACAACCGGTGCGTATGGTGGGCATGGTGTTTGATGTGAGCGATCGCAAAGCTGCCCAACTTAATGACCAATTTTTGAACGAGCTAGACTTTCGCCTACGCCAACTGCCAGATGTGGATGCCATGCTGCACGAAGCGATTCGCAGTGTGGGAATTTACCTCAACGTTGAGCGGGCCTTTTGGCATGAGATCGATGTATTGGCTGATCGGGCAACGACGATCCATGATTGGCGGCAACAGCCTGACATTCCCAGCGCGGTGGGAACGTACCGCTTGTCGGAAGTGGTGTTGCCTGGGCTGTTAGCGCAATATCAAGCGGGTCAGCCTGTTGTCATTTCAGACATGGCCACCTACCCTCACACGGCTCCTTTTGCCGATAGCTTTGCCGCGTGCCACATTGGCGCCTTGGTGGGAATTCCCTACATATTGCAGGGGCAATGGGTAGCGGTGCTGGCTGTGAGCACTGCCAGTCCTCGCGTGTGGCTTCCCGATCAGGTATCGCTGCTGCAAGCGATGGTGGGGAGGCTGTGGTCTATTATTGAGCAGGCTCGGGCGGTGCAGGCGCTACGCGACTCCGAGGCAAGATATCGATCGCTGTTTCATTCCATCGATCAAGGCTTTTGCGTACTCGAACTGATCTTTGATCAGCAGGACAATCCTGTTGACTATCGCTTTTTGGAAATTAGCCCCACGTTTGAGCAACAAACCGGGCTGGTGAATGCTCTGGGCAAACGTGCCCGCGAATTGGTGCCTAACCTGGAAGACCAGTGGTTCCAAATCTACGGTAAGGTAGCGCTGACGGGAGAGTCGCTACGGTTTGAAAACTACTCCCAAGAAATGAATCGCTGGTTTGATGGGTTTGCGTTTCGGTTGGGAGACCCAACCCAACGGCAGGTTGCGCTGCTCTTTCAGGATGTGAGCGATCGCAAACGCCGCGAAGCCCATGCTGCATTTCTGGCCGAAGTTACCGAAGCGTGTTCGTGGCTTTCTACCTCTGACGACATAATGCACATGGTCGGTGCCAAAATTGGAGCCTATTTCAAGATTGCCAACTGCCTGTTTGCCGAAATTGACGAATCCCAAAATCGGGCGATCGTCCATTACAACTGGCACACCACAGACACCCCCAATTTAGTCGGTGTCTATTGCCTCTCCGACTTTATTACCGAAGAGTTTCAGCACATGGCTCGTGCGGGCCATGCGGTGATCGTTTGCGATACCGACACCGATCCCCGCACTCAACACGATAGCCATGCGACGCTGCACATTCGGTCGTTTGTGACTATCCCTTTTCTCCGCAATGGGGAATGGAAGTACTTTTTCACCATGACCGATGTTGCTCCTCGCACCTGGTGTGAGGACGAAATCGACCTTATGTTTGACCTGACCAACCAGATCTTTCCCCGCATTGAACGTGCCCGCATTGAGACCACATTGCGAAAAAATGAACATCTGTTGCGTTTAGCCCTGGCTGGAGCCCAAGCAGGCTCTTGGGATTGGGATATGACAACCGGGCAGCTCTTTTGGTCTCCCGAAACCTATCGAATGTATGGGCTAGCACCAACAGAGGCTCCCTTTTTGTATGACGAATGGTACAACACCGCCCTACACCCAGATGATCGCCCCTGGCTCAATGACTATCTGATGCGCCTGGTGGATCAGCACCAGCCCAATGTTCAGCTCGAATTTCGAGCGGTGCATCCTCAGCGAGGGGTTCGTTGGGTGTTGGCATTGGGCCATTTAACGTTTAACGAGCAGCAAGAACCCACGCGATTGACGGGCATTCATTTAGACATTACTGCCCGCAAACAGCTAGAACTGGCACTTCGTGGCTCCGAAATGAAGCTCAACCAAATTTTGAATAGTGCCGCAGCGGCGATCGCAAGTTTTCGAGTATTTGACAATCGAGACTGGGAATACGAGTACTGGTCGGCTGGTTGCGAAACCTTGTTTGGTTACAGCCTTGCCGAGCTTGTTGCTCATAAAACGCAGTGGCTAGAACATATTCATCCAGGAGACTGCGAAACCCTAAGCGCGTCGTTATTTGAGGCATTTTTTGAAGAGCGCGATATCACGGTGGAGTATCGCTTTCACCATCAAGATGGATCGCTGCGGTGGATCTCAAGTGCCTACACGTCACAGAAAATGAATTCCACCTGCTGGATGGTCACTGCGGTCAGCCATGACATTACTGCGCGAAAGCAAGCGGAGATGGCTTTGCGCGATAGCGAAGAACGCTTTCGCAATATGGCCGATCATGCTCCAGTCATGGTTTGGATGACGGATGAGACCGGATATTGCACCTTTTTGAGTGAAACGTGGTATCAGTTCACAGGCCAAACTGAAGAGGCCGCCACCGGGTTTGGTTGGCTGGATGCGGTACATCCCGACGATCGGGATCAGGTGCGGCGTGCGTTTATGGCTGCGAATGATCACATGTCGGCTTTTGAGCTAGAGTATCGGCTGCGGCGACATGATGGGGAATATCGGTGGGTGGTGGATGCCGCCAGCCCGTGGACAGGGGCCGGTGGTGAATACCGGGGTTACATCGGTTCGGCGATTGATATTGGCGATCGCAAGCAAACTGAGCTGATCTTGCAGCGACAAATTCAGCAGGAATATTTGCTGGCGGATATGGCTCAAGATATTCGGCGATCGCTAAGTTTGGAGAATGTGCTGTCGCGAACGGTGGAGCGCGTACGAGAAGTCCTCAATACCGATCGAGTCATTATTTTTCGGTTCCGTTCTGATTGGCAGGGAGAAGTGATGACCGAGTCTGTGGGGAAGGGCTGGCCCACCATTCTACACACCACCATTGCCGATCCCTGTTTTAGCGATCGCTATGTCGAACCCTATCGTCAGGGCCGCATTGCCACCATTGCAGATGTAGAGCGCGACGTGACCGAACCCTGCTACGCAGAGCTGTTGCTGCAATTTCAGATCAAGGCCAATTTGGTGGTGCCGATTCTGCAAGGCGATAACCTGTGGGGCCTCCTGATTGCCCATCACTGCTCGGCACCTCGACAGTGGCAAACGGCTGAAATTGCGTTGCTGCAGCGGTTGGCAACTCAAGTTGGTATTGCGATTCAGCAATCGGAACTGTATGAGCAAACTCGCCATGAGTTGGCTGAGCGCGATCGCATGCAAACGGTTTTGGAAGAGAATGAAGAACGGTTTCGCTCCCTCAATGCGGCGGCCCCCATTGCCATTTGTCAGGCCAATGCAGATGGGCTGTGCCTGTACTGCAATGCTCGGTGGCAGCAGATGTCGGGCCTCACCTTTGAAGAATCGCTGGGGCAGGGCTGGCTCAATGCGGTACATCCCGAGGATCAGGCTGTGCTGGTGGCCGCTTGGGAAGAGTACGTGCTCAACGGTGGCGACTTTTTCCTGGAGTTTCGGTTGCTGAGGCCAGATGGCGATGTGCGATGGGTGGCTACGCGGGCTGCTGCCATGCGTTCGGCGGCGGGTGATGTGATTGGCTATGTGAGTATTGGCGAAGATGTGACCGAGCGCAAGCAAACGGAGCAGGCTCTCCGCGAGAGCGAACAGCGGTTACAGACCATTTTGGACAACTCGCCTGCGGTTATTTACTTGATTGATCCGCACGATCGCTTGCTGTTGGGCAATCGCATTTATGCAGAGCTGCTGTCGATGGCTCCAGAAACCCTGGTGGGCAAGAGCATTTACGAGCTGTGGCCTGAGGAAGAGGCGAGGGTGTTTGCGGCGAATAACAAAAAGGTGATGGAGACGGGGCAACTGCTGCAAGTTGAGGAAACGGCAGTGCTGGCTGATGGTCTGCATACGTACTTGACGGTTAAGTTTCCGTTGTGTGATGCAACAGGGAAACCCTATGCCCTGTGCGGAATTTCGACGGATATTACCGAACGAAAACAGTTAGAGACCCAGTTCTACCATGCACAGCGCATCGAGAGTTTGGGAACTTTGGCCAGCGGCATTGCCCACGATCTTAATAATGCGTTGACGCCCATTTTGGCGATCGCCCAACTGTTGCGGCTCAAACACACTGACCTGGATGCGCGATCGCAAGAGATGCTGCAAGTGCTGTCGGAAAGCGCCAAACGCGCCGCAACCATGGTCAAGCAAATTTTGACCTTTGCCCGAGGCACAGACGATAAACGCATTCTGCTGGAAGTTGCCCCACTGCTGCAAGATGTTGTGAAAGTCATTCAACAAACCTTTCCCAAGTCCATCACCATTCGAGAAACCATCCCTGAGGAACCGCTGTGGCTGGTCTCTGCCGACCCAACCCATTTACATCAAGTGTTGATGAACTTGTGTGTGAATGCGCGCGATGCAATGCCCCATGGAGGCGTCCTGACGCTCTCGGCCGAAAATATGTATGTGGATGGTGCTTTGGCTGAGCTACAGCTCAACTCCCACATGGGAAATTATGTGGTGATTACGATTGCTGATACGGGGATCGGCATTGCACCCGAGGTGCGCGATCGCATCTTTGAACCATTCTTCACCACCAAAGAACCTGGCAAGGGAACGGGATTGGGGCTTTCGACCGTTTTGGGCATTGTCAAAAACTATGGTGGATTTTTGCAGGTTTCGAGCCAGGTGAATCAGGGTAGTCAGTTCAAGGTATTTTTACCCATGGCCGAAGGCGCTGTTGAAGGAACTCCTTCTGAACAAGAGCTGTTGTACGGCAATGGAGAGCGCATTTTGATTGTGGATGACGATATTGCTGTTCGCCAAACCAACCAATCTCTGCTGGAAAGTCATCGCTACACGACCCTAACTGCCAATGATGGCATTGATGCGATCGCGCTGTACTCCAAACATCAACAGGAGATTGATATTGTGTTGATGGATGTGATGATGCCGAACATGGATGGTGTCACCGCGATTCGTACCCTTTGCAAAATCAACCCAATGGTGAAAATTATTGCCATCAGCGGTTTACCCACCAACGGTCAATCCGTACTAGCGGCAGGAGCCGACGTGTTTTTGCTCAAGCCGTATTCCATGGAGGAGTTGTTAAAGCACCTCCACAGCATGGTTCACAGCAGCTAACGAGGCCATGTTGGCGATCGCAACGCGCCTGTAAACCTAGGCTTTTTTTGAGGGGTGTGCGCCGCATAATCTCCAGACAAGCCCTGAACCGAAACCGAAACGGATGCCTCACGAATGTCTACAAAAATTTGCTGTGGTGCCGCTCTCGTAGCCATTGCCAAGAGACAACGTTGAGTAATAGCCCAATACAAAACAGGAACACCATTAACGCAATTTGGTACCATTCGATTTGCGGTACCGTTAAGTCGGCAATGACATGAGCCAAGTTCAACACTGAGTAAAAAACTGTGATGCCAAAGTGTAGCTTGCGGTAAGCGCGCGAATCGTTGAATAGCGGTGCAATCATTGTCAGCATTGGCACGGCAAAGAACCCCAACATGAGCCACAGCACCCAGGCGATTTCTTCTGTGCGTTCGGCTTCAGACGTGACAACGCTGAGATTGTGAAAAAGGGGCATTAAGCCCAGCTGCGTATGAAACAACGTTCCTAACAAAAACACAGCCCATAAGGTAATGATTTTTTCTCGATAACTGACAGTCATGGTGATCCTGCCTATATCAATGGGTTGCCATAGCCATGCGGATCGTCTACAAACTATGAACGGAATAACCTGATGCAGGAGTGCGGTGCATGGGTGCGCGACTCGATTAATTATCCACTGGTCGATTATCTACTCAGTTGATCATTCAATCGGTTCATTATCCACTCAGTTGAGTATCCAATTGGATGATCGTCAATCGGGTACTCGTTCAATTTACGTGTCTACGAATGGAGAGACAGAGAACTTGTGTTCTGTTCGGTGAGATATTCAGTTAGGCGATCGCACCTGTGAGCAATACATGTTGTTGCTGCTTTATCAGCATGTATTCTCACTTGATGAGGACTTACGCAATTCCACCAAATCTGGTGTGTTTGTGTTGTGTGTAAGTCCTGTTGATTTCAGAATAAATCAATTTGTTTGAGGAAAATGTGAAGAGATCTACGATAGGTTTTCGTTAACAAATGCGTGGTAATTGCTCCCCGCTGAGCATGTCAACCATGCGCTGTGCTCCAATGCGGCTTGTCATAGTAACGATGCCTTGGGCTGCGGCTTTGACCTCGCCAATGATGCAGGGTTCGCTCCCTGTCGAGCTGGAATGGGCGCGCAAAATTGCGATCGCTCGTTCTGCATCCTTGGCTGGAATACAGGCTACAAATCGTCCCTCGTTTGCAATATAGAGGGGATCCAGTCCCAAAATTTCACAGGCTCCGCGCACTTCTTCCTGAACGGGGATGCAGACCTCAGCGATCGCGATCTCCACATGGGCAGCGGCGGCAATTTCGTTGAGTGCGCTGGCCAGTCCACCTCGGGTCAAATCGCGCAAACCGTGGATCTCCACGCCCGCCGCGAGCATCTCCAGCACCGCATCGGCCAACGGCGCACAGTCACTCTCAATCGTAGTTTCAAACTCTAGCCCTGATCGCACCGCCATAATGGCAATGCCATGCCGCCCCAGGTCTCCGTTCACGAGCACCACATCTCCCGGCTGCACCTGCTGCGGAGCGATCGCCTGCGGGTACTCCATAACGCCAATTCCAGCCGTATTGATAAACAGACCATCACCCTTGCCCCGATCGACCACCTTGGTATCGCCTGTAACGATGTGTACGTTGGCGATCGCAGCCGCCTGCTGCATCGACTGCACCACGCGCCACAGCGTTTCCATCGGCAAACCTTCTTCCACAATCAAGCCAACGCTCAGATAAAGCGGACGAGCCCCCACCATGGCCAAATCGTTGACTGTCCCATTCACTGCTAACGTGCCAATGTCGCCTCCGGGAAAAAACAGGGGATGAACAACGTAGGAATCGGTGGTAAAGGCCAACCTGGGACTGGGCAACGATGTGGGATTGGAACTGGGATTGGAACTGGGATTGGAACTGGGCCATGGCAAGGTTGCCGCATCCTGCTGCACATTCAGGAGCGGATTGCCAAACGCTGGGGCAATGAGCTGATCAATCAACTGATGCATGAGGGTGCCGCCCCCACCGTGGGCCAGCAGCACATGGGGATACCGCTGAATAGAGATAGGGCAGGTCAGCGCAATCGGGTTGTTCATGAGTCGGTTGGCGGATGGGGAGAGCTTGCTTGGGTTCGTTCATTGATGTGTGCGACCAGGTACTCTGCCATATCCATGGCGATCGCCATCAGTTTTTGCTCTTGTGGCCCCAGGGTTCCCTCATCGGGAATGGTGGGGTAAAGGTGGGGATTGGCCAGCATGCCGCTTAGCAGTTGAGCGGTCATGTGCTTCATTTCGCGATTCACTTCCATAAAACCCTCCAATGGGTGGGACGTGCGATTTAAGTCATGATTTTTGGGGATGTGGATGTTACTACATCCTCCCCAGTGTCATGCGGGAACGGTCAACGGTTGCATGTCGATATCGGTAATAGGCAGCGCAGGCTCCTTCGGAGGACACCATTGGTGCGCCTAGTGGATGTTCGGGGGTGCAGCGCGTTCCAAATGCGGTGCACTCATAGGGTTTTTTTGCCCCTTGCAGGACCAGACCGCTGATGCATTCGGTGGGCTCTGCTGCAGTTTCCATGGGCAGGTCAAAGCGGCGGATCGCATCAAAGTGGGCATAGGCGTCGCGCAGTTGTAACCCACTGCGGGGAATGTTGCCCAGGCCGCGCCACTGCTGCGGGGCGATCGCAAATATCTCTTGCATCAGCTGCTGCGCCATGTCATTTCCCTCAGGTTTTACCGACCGAGTGTACTGGTTTTCCACGTGCGATCGCCCTTCCTCGAGCTGCTTTACACAGGCGTAAATGCCCTGCAAAATATCCACGGGCTCAAATCCGGTGACGACAATGGGCACTCGGTAGGTGTGGGCAATTGGTTCATACTCTTGATAACCCATGACGGTGCACACATGGCCCGCTGCCAGCAAGCCCTGTACCCGGTTGTGTGGCGCACTCAGAATCGTTTCTACGGCAGCAGGCACCAATACATGAGAGACCAGCAATGATAGATTGGACAATCCTTGTTGCTGTGCCTGATAAACCAACATAGCTGTAGCAGGAGCGGTCGTTTCAAATCCAACGGCAAAAAATACGACGGATTGATGGGGATGAGCTGCGGCGATCGCCAATGCATCCAGTGGCGAATATACAATGCGAATATCGCTGCCCGTTGCCCTGGTGCTCAGCAAATCGGTGCGGCTACCGGGCACCCGCAACATATCCCCAAATGAGCAGAAAATGACATTGGGCACAGCTGCGATCGCGATCGCTCGATCAATCACCTCAATGGGCGTCACGCATACAGGACAACCTGGCCCATGAATGAGCGTGATGACTTCTGGTAACAGCGTATCAATCCCAAACTTAACAATGGAGTGCGTTTGTCCACCGCAGACTTCCATAATGGCCCAAGGCCGAGTTGTGATGCGGGCGATCGCCGCTGCATACTGCTGACACACCTCTGCATTCCGGTATTCATCAACAAATTTCATAGGCGTTTGTCCCATGAGATTTAACTGTTCTAACGATTATCTCGGTGACTGTTCGATGACCGTATTGAATCAGATATCCATCGTGGAGAAAAACTAGGTTAAAACCCATCATCTCTTGGTTCAGCCTGTAGGTTTTGCAAATCATTCAGCGTTTGTTCTGCTTCCTGAGGATTCAAAATGCTGAGGGCGAAGCCAACATGCACCATGACGTAATCTCCAATCTTTGCATCTGGAACATACGCCAAACTGATCTGCTTCATAACACCACCAAAACTGACCTTTCCCATCTGCATCAATGGATCGGGTGATGGATAAATTTCAATTACCTTTCCTGGAACCGCTAAACACATACTTCAAGCTCCTCCTGGCTGCATTCGCAACACGGCCATGATTTGACCCAGCGCAATCCCTCCATCATTGCTGGGAATGGTTTGAGGCCAGTGGACTTCCATTCCGTGAGCGGTTAAGGATTGAATCGTTCTTTCGAGTAAATATTTGTTTTGAAAACATCCACCGGATAAGACAACTCGATGTTCGCCTATCTGTTGAGCCATGTGAACGATTAGATGAACCAGCGTGTTGTGAAACTTGGTGGCAATCTGGCTGATGGGAATGTGAAGTACCATGTCTTCTAAAATTTGCGTTACCATCGGTTTCCAATCCATGATATCGATTGCTCCGGGGCCTGACTGCATGGCAAAGGTGTAGGCTGTATCGCTGTTGGGCTGGGCGATCGCAGACTCAATGGCCATGGCGGCTTGCCCTTCAAACTGGGTGTACTGAAGCAGTCCTGTGAGGGAGGCGATCGCATCAAACAGGCGTCCCATACTGGAGGTGGCGGGAGTATTCAATCCCTGGTTCAGCATGGAGCGAAAAATGCGTAATTCCTGAATGGAACACGCGTGGATTGGGGCCAAATCCTGCCGATCAAACACATCATTCCCAAAGACTTCATACAGCAAGCCGATGGCACTGCGCCGGGGTTCTTTGATGGCGGCATTTCCTCCTAGAAGGGGAAAGGGGCGCAGATGGGCAACTCGCTGAACAGATAGGTCGCGAATATGCAAAATTTCGCTACCCCAAATGCTGCCATCCAGCCCATAGCCACTGCCATCCCATGCGATGCCCAACACCGAACCGGTCAGCTGGTGCTCGGCCATGGCCGCCAAAATATGAGCATGGTGATGCTGCACCGGAATTACCGGAATCGAGAGCTGCTGACCCAGAGCCTGAGCAACGCGGGTGGACTGATAATCGGGATGGGCATCACAGGCGATCGCCGTGGGACGTAGTTCATACAGCGACTCAAAGCTTGCGATCGCGTGTTGCAACGCCTCAACGGCTGGTCGGGTATCTAAATCCCCAATGTGCTGACTGACAAAGACCCGATCTTTAAGGGAAAAAGCGATCGCACTTTTGAGATGGGCACCAACGGCAAGAATTTGGGACTCTGGCTGGTGATGGGTTGCGGCTGGAATGGGAATGGGTAGCGGGGCATAGCCACGAGCCCGACGCAGAACGGATACCCGCCCGACCATGACTCGCACAATTGAATCATCAATGGGGTGGGCGATCGGGCGGTTGTGCACCAAAAATAGATCTGCCAGATTCCCCAATCGCTCCAGGGCTTCGTGCTCATGCGTGCAAATGGGCTCATCGGCTCGATTACCGCTGGTCGCCACCACCGGAAACCCTAGTTCCTCCAGGAGCAAATGATGCAGTGGTGTGTAGGGTAGCATGACTCCCAGGTTAGGATTGTCCGGCGCAACGGCCTCATGGGGGCCATCAGCCGTGTGTGGACGCCGCTGCAGCAGCACAATGGGTGCCATCGGCGATCGCAGCAGCAGTTCCTCTTGCGCCGATACGCAACAATGGGCGCGGATCTGGTTTAACGAAGGGTACATCAGGGCAAATGGCTTAGCCTTCCGCTGTTTTACTTGCCGCAACCGCTGCACTGCTGTCCCGTTGCGACTGTCGGCCATGAGGTGAAATCCACCTAAACCTTTAACGGCGACAATGTTGCCCTGGCGAATGGCCTTTGCTGCCAGTTGCAAGGCGGCTTCATGAGTTGCCAGCACCGCCCCGTGGGCACTCCAACCCTCCAGGTGAGGACCGCAAACAGGGCAAGCATTGGGCTGAGCGTGGAACCGCCGATCCAGGGGATTGTCGTATTCCAACTGGCACTGTGCACACATCCGAAAGCCCTGCATGGTCGTGGAGGGACGATCGTAAGGTAGCGTCTGCACAATGCTAAACCGAGGCCCGCAGTGGGTGCAGGTTGTAAATGGATAGCGATAGCGTCGGTTATCCGGATCCAAGACTTCGCGTAAACACTCGGGACAGGTTGCCAAATCGGGTAAAATGATCGCCCGTTTTTTCCCATGCAGGCTGGCTCGTATCTCAAATGTTGTATCCCCAATGGGTGCGATCGCTGAGGTTTCCATCTGGTGAATGGTGGCGTGGGTGGGCAACTCTTGAGGGAGCCGCTGCACAAATCTATCCAGTTGCGATCGCGCGCCTTCTACCTCAAGCTCCACCCCAGCCGCAGAGTTCATGACCCACCCGCTGAGCCGCAACTCGGTTGCCAAGCGGTACACAAATGGCCGAAAGCCAACCCCCTGCACCACTCCCCGCAGCACAATGTGGAGCCGCTGCAATGAAATAGTTGCCAGTCGTTGCCGTTGAGTCACCGTGGTTGAGTCACCTTCACGAAACGTCCAAAAACTCCAGTGTAAATTCGTTGCCTTGCCGAATATTTGTGCTGATACGGTGGCACTCGGGACACTCATTCAACGGATCTGCGGGCTCAAAATCGCGATCGCAATTGTCGCAGTAATACACCGATGGAGTGCGATCGATGCGCAGTTGAGCATCTTCGGCCATGGTTCCTTGCTTCACAACATCAAACGCAAGCTGCAGAGATTCGGGCGCAACACCCGACGATGCGCCAACCCGTAATTGCAGCACTCGAATCTGCTCGGCTCCTTCTTGCTTGGCCCGTTCTACAGCGGCGTTCAGTAAGTTTTGCATCATCCCGACTTCATGCATGGTTGTGTCCTCGTGGGTTGAATCGTGGGTTGCAGAGTCGATTGCAGCGTCGATTGCAGAGTTGGTTCCAGAGCTGATTGAATAAAGGATTCAATCAAGCGTTCAATCTGGTGAATTGCGGCCGTTATTCCTCGATGCGCAACAAGAGAAAGGTGCTCTCCAAATTCAAAGTTGACCCCTGGCACTGTTACCCAATAGGCATTGGGTGCATAGTGGTGCAGTGCCTGAGTCATGGCTAACAAAACAGACGGCTCGCACCAGTGCCCTGTGGCAAGCCCAGCAGGAGCGATCGCCACCGACTCAACTCGAACTTCATCCAGTTCGCTATGGGCAAGATACGCATCCACAAAAATCGCCAGGTCAACAGTGGCTAATGTTTCGACCAATTCAGGGGTGAGTTGATGAAGGGCGATCGCGTCAACCACTGCTTTGATAGATACCTTGTTCCGTTGCATCATCTGGGTCGCAATGTACTGACCTACTCCATCGTCACAACGCAAAAGATTGCCATATCCAATCACAACAATTCTGTGTTCCATTTCGTTTGCGAAACTGAAGAACATTTGCACAAGGTTTTGTTGCCCATCGTGGTTTTATCACTGCGCTGAAACATGGGTGAACAAGTCTCGCTAATCTCGTGGTTTCTTCGAGATGTTTGTGTTAATAAGAATGAACTCTCACATAGGCTAGATCCTTCGCCGACCTGTCGAAACAACAAGGCCACGATGAGCGATCGCACGGTGCAGATCGACCCCTGAATTTCATTGTGCCAATAGGATGCTGAAACTAACCCTATCGCGCCTGAGTTAATACACAACTCTCAATAAAACTTTGTGTTGAAGCGTTGCGGAAACCTTTGTTTGCCTAGAGTTGATGGATTTTGAGGATGTACCCTCTCGATGCTTTTCTCTACCGTAGAGAATGACAGAATAGATCAACTGCAAGATAGATCAGGACTTACGCAGTTGAATAATTTTTGGAGCGCTTAGCGCTCCAAAAATTATTCAACCCTCTGGTTTTTCGGATGAAGTGCGTAAGTCCTAATAGATTAACTATGTAACGTATTGTGGATGATACAGCGGGCAGGATAACTGCTGAAAAAGGGAATCAATGTGAAACCTGGCTGCCAGACTGAGTTTGATTCCTAGAACAATTTTGAAGCGATCGCCGCATATCTGCTCAGGTCTGTTTACTTATATTTAGCCACAATTTCGCACAAGTTTCTAATGATAGGATAAATATATCTGTCAGGCTGGATGATGTTCCAAAAGTAATCACGATAGACGTACCAATAGATCGATTTCGTGATCCTTAATTCACACACTTAATCCAACGAAGATAAACGGTTGGAGGTGATTCAATCATGTCTACCAACTTTGAGAAAAAACCTGATAAGTTGATAACTTCTCGGGATGAAACTGTAGAATCCGATCCTTGGATGACGCCACAATCAGAGCCTCGCTTTCCCTCACCCCTTGAGTTAGACCGCTTGCTGCGAGAGCCTCATCCCTTATTGGGTGCGGCTGAAAAATTTCGGGAAATCAGCTCTGCGGGTTTGCCAAATATTGAATTGTTGCCAGCCCATGCCACAAGCTGCCAAATTAACTCTGTTGGTGTGCTGTTGGAGCATGAACTAAAGCTTCATGATTTTTTTGCTGAGCAGAACAACGGCCAAGTTGATAACGCGTTGGCCCTCCTGTACTGGCTTGCCACCGAACCCGATCAACCGTTTGGGTAATGGTTGTGTTGGCTCATGTGCTTGTGTCTGCAATATCTCTGTTAGAACTGACGCACTTCATCCGAAAAACCATTCAACTGCGTAAGACTTGATCTGTATCGTTGCTTGTGTTTTGTATGTGTGGATGGTTGTTGTAGAAGAATGGCTCCACGAGCCTTCTACAACAACCATCCACATGTCTAGACCATCACCGTATCGTTCTTGCTTTGCCTTACGACGGACTGGAGAATCTGTTCTGGCTGGGCGGCGATCGCACGGTGTTGTGGGATTCGCATTGCAGTTTGTGCGGTTTCGAGCGCAAAAGGTAGCATTGCACACAAAATCTTGCAGGGAGTTTTTGCCCCTATCGAAATCGATAGGTCAGTAATCGTGTTGTGCAAAATAAGTGTGTTTTCGCGCTGCTGACCTGAACTTACCGCTAGACCTGATTACATCCGTAGTAGAAGATACAAAACTCTCTTAAATGACCTCCTACGCTTCACATAGCTTACTGGAGTGCGTAACAGGGGCCGATTAACGGTCTGTCTTTACGCTCCTGCAAGTCTCTATGTTTTCGTGGCACAGGTCGAAGAAAGTTCCCAACTTACCGAGTGCTGCACTCTGTTCTGGTTGGTTACGGCCTGTGTGTTTGTACCCTTCAGCATCAACCTTGACCGACTGTGCGATGGATTGGGGCTTGATGCTGGCTACTGTTACGTACTGCTACTGGAGAACTTAAATCATGCCTGAGGTCACAACCCCAGCTCACCAAGTTGGTGACTTTTTTGTGGACTACGAAGAGAAGGTATTTCCCGATGTTCAGGCCGATCCTGGTGAAAAGGCTCTCGTTACATTCCACACGGTTGCTTTTGAAGGCTCGATTGGCTTAGTGAATTTGCTGCAAGCGATCCGTCTTCAGCGCAAAGGGTTTGAAACTTCAGTGCTGTTGTATGGTCCTGGCGTTACTCTGGGTGTTCAGCGCGGCTTCCCAAAAATTGGTGACGAAGCATTTCCGGGTCATCAAAACTTTAATAACCAGCTGGCTAAATTTATCAATGAGGGAGGCAAGGTGTATGCATGTCGCTTTGCATTGCAAGCCTTGTACGGGCATGGTGAGCCTTCCTTGATGCCAGGTATTCGGCCTATTAGTCCGCTGGATGTGTTGGATTTGATTCTGCTGCATCGTAAGGATGGAGCCTTCATTTTGGATACGTGGACTTTGTAGTGGTGCATCGTCGTAGGCTGTGATGCTTGCAGGGGCAGGGTTATCTGTTTAGAGCAGGGCTACAAATCGTTGGATATCCCTGCTTCTGTCGAGCACAGTAGGTAAAACACACGCTGACGTTTTGGGGAGACGCTTCGATGGAATTTTCGCGAATCGTTCGCGCGGCTGCGGTACAGATTAGCCCGGTGTTATTTAGCCGAGAGGGCACTACTGAAAAGGTGCTGAGTGCGATCGCTCAGGCGGCTCAGGCGGGCGCTCAACTGGTCGTGTTTCCCGAAACGTTTGTTCCTTACTATCCCTATTTCTCGTTTGTGCAGCCTCCCGTGCTCATGGGTAAGGAGCATATGCGACTGTACGAAGAGGCCGTTGTGGTGCCGGGGCCTGTAACCGAGGCGGTTAGTCAAGCGGCGCGATCGCACGAAGTTGTGGTGCTGCTGGGAGTAAATGAGCGTGACCAAGGTTCGCTCTACAATACCCAACTGCTGTTTGACTCAAACGGTTCGCTGGTGCTGAAACGGCGAAAAATTACTCCGACTTATCATGAGCGCATGGTGTGGGGGCAGGGCGATGGCTCTGGGTTGCAAGTGGTGGATACGGCTGTTGGCCGAGTAGGGGCGCTTGCCTGCTGGGAGCATTACAATCCCCTGGCTCGCTATGCGCTCATGGCCCAGCACGAACAGATTCACTGTGCTCAGTTTCCTGGGTCGATGGTGGGGCAGATTTTTGCCGATCAAATTGAGGTGACCATTCGCCATCACGCTCTTGAGTCGGGTTGCTTTGTTGTCAATGCAACGGCATGGTTGTCGCCCGAACAAGTGCAGCAGATTACGCCCGATGAGCGCCTGCAAAAGGTGTTGGCGGGTGGTTGCAATACGGCAATTATTGGGCCAGAGGGCAATCACCTCTGTCCGCCAATTACCGATGGCGAAGGGATGGCGATCGCAGATTTAGACTTTTCCCTCATTACCAAGCGTAAGCGAATGATGGATTCGGTTGGTCACTATGCTCGACCAGATTTGTTACAGCTTCAGGTGGTGCAGCAACCATGGGAGGTCATGCAGCATCAGCCTGTGGCTGGGGCTCCTGCTCAGCCAACAAGCCGTATGGTTGTGCCGCCTATGAGTATGGCAGACTCTTCAATGAGTGTTCCGAGTGATTGGTCGGCTCCGTCCTCGCTCTCTTAACAGATTGCAGTTTTCTACGTTGGCGATCGCATCCATTGCTTATATCGTCTGAATACATCTAATCAGCTGTGAATTTGTAGAGATTGAGTGCTTTTGAGCATTTATGATTGCATGACTGAATTCGCTCAGAAAAGACTCTACACACATTCTTCCAGTTAGTTGCATAGACAGTTTGATGGATTCCGTTTGAGTGTTGTGTTGGCTTCCTCGCTAGAGCGGCTTTTCGTTGTCCTTCTTTGATATTTCCTCATGATGAATAAACAGCGCCTCATCACTGAACTGCAATCTGCCGGGCTCCGACTCCTCGACCAACAAGTTGGTGCATCGGGACGCAAAGGTGGAGCGGGGCCTTCTGATCACAAGGCCATTACGGTAGATGGTACGACAGTGATGGTGCCCATTTACACCAGCGCTGCGGCGGTATCTCCCTTTTCTGCAACGGTGGACGCTTCTGCTGAAGCGATCGCCCTACAGCACGATGGCATGGCGATCGCTCCATTAGATTTTCCAGAGCAGCCTGAGTTTTACCGCCTGACCACCGCCGACGGTATCCCGTATTCCAAAATTGCGCTATTGCATAGCCGTGATGTGCTGGCCACAACGGTTCTGCAAACCTGTATGCGCTATCGCGATGCAGCAACAGCCTGCCAATTTTGTGCGATTGAAAAATCGCTAGAGGGCGATCGCACCATTGCGCGGAAGACCCCGGCCCAACTGGCTGAAGTGGCCGAAGCCGCAGTACGCCTTGATGGCGTTAAGCACATGGTGATGACTACAGGAACGCCCAACACCAGCGATCGCGGCGCTGCTTATCTCACGGAATGTGTCAAGGCCATCAAAGCGCGGATCAATATTCCCATTCAGGTTCAGTGTGAACCCCCCGATGATTTTGCTTGGTTTGCCCGGATGAAGGAGGCTGGCGTCGATAGTTTGGGAATGCACTTGGAAGCGGTAGACCCCGAGGTGCGCGATCGCATCATGCCAGGTAAGGCAACGGTTCCGGTGGAGTACTACTACGAAGCGTTTGCGGCGGCTGTGCCTGTGTTTGGTTGGGGACAGGTCAGCACTTATTTGTTGGCGGGGCTGGGCGATAGTTTGGAAACGCTCCTAGAAGCGTGCGATCGCTTGATTCAGCTTGGCGTTTATCCCTTTGTGGTGCCCTTTGTGCCGATTACCGATACGCCACTGGCCCATCATCCATCTCCATCCAGCGATTTCATGTTTTCGCTATATCAACAGGTTGGAGCCATGCTGAAACAGGCTGGGATGTCCTCTGCCGACATGAATGCAGGCTGCGCCAAGTGTGGAGCCTGCTCGGCTCTTTCCATGTTTGAATCATAAGGTTGATGGGTTCATGAACGTGCCAGAACCGATATGAGTGATGCGATCGCCCATTCATAAATCAATTCGGTTTGGACTCTCCTGTTAATCCATGATCTATCTCTGGCTAAATCAACGAAGCTTTCCGCCTGCATGATTTTTGTTGAACTTGTTTGTTGAACTTGTTTGTTGAACTTGTTTGTTGAACTTGATGTTGTTCCATTAGGTGTTCATTGTCATGACAACCGACCGTTACACCTTTAAACTGGCACTCTCAGATGGCGACGTTGAGGCATATTTTGCCCTTCGGCGTGCCATTTTCTGCGAAGAGCAGGGAATTTTTGATGGCAGCGATGAAGATGAAACCGATCGCATCTCGTATCCCATTATTGCGATCGATCATCAAGCAAACTCGTTGGCCCAGCGACAGGTGGTAGGCGTGGTGCGAATTTATGAGGCAGAACCAGGCTTGTGGTACGGTGGGCGCTTAGGCGTACACCAGGATTATCGTCGGGTTGGTCGCATTGGCAAAGGGCTCATTCACAAAGCGGTTACGACCGCAAATACTTGGGGCTGCGATCGCTTTTTAGCCACGGTACAGTTGCAAAATGTGAGATTCTTTCAGCGGCTTCATTGGGACTCGTTGGAAGAAATCGTGTTGTGCGATCGCCCGCACCACCTGATGGAGGCCGATCTTGCGTACTATCCACCCGGCAACGAACCGCGTCCACACCTGCCCCACCTCATTCAAGCCGCATCCTAGCGCTGCTGGCTTAAGCGTTAGCAAAATTCTTTCCTCCTATCACTCACCGTATTATTGAGCACCGCTCAACCTCACCGGATTCTTCCATGCCGCGTCCAAGTCATCCCTAAGCGAACCATACCGAATGCTACTTTCTCTCGCTGCTAAATTGCAGCAAACGCTTGGTATTTTGCACAAGCGAGATATTCAAACCGCAGCAACGATGTTGCTGCATGACTCCACTGAAGCCGCCATTCCTGTTGGGGATGATTGTGCGGCCATTCCTGATGGGGATGGCTATTTGCTACTGGCGGCGGAGGGAATCTTGCCAGCATTGGTTGGCGCGGAACCGTGGTTTGCAGGTTGGTGTAGCGTATTGGTGAATGTGAGCGATATTTATGCGATGGGTGGGCGACCCATTGCAGTGGTCGATGCACTGTGGAGCCAGTCTACAGATGATAGCAAACCACTCTGGGAGGGAATGAAAGCAGCATCGCGCGTATTTAACGTGCCGATTGTGGGCGGTCATACCAACTGCCATAGTCCTTACAACGCTCTGTCGGTTGCAATTTTGGGACGGGCACAACGGCTGCTTACGAGCTTTGGCGCGCAGCCAGGAGATGGGTTGCTGCTGGTGGCTAATCCTCGGGGGCGCATGCATCCACACTATCCGTTTTGGGATGCAGCAACCCAGGTGGACCCGGCAATCCTACGCGCCAACCTGGAATTGCTACCACAGTTAGCCGAAGCAGGGTTGTGCGATACCGCCAAAGACATTAGCATGGGCGGCATTGTCGGTACGCTGATGATGCTGTTGGAAACTTCGGGCTGTGGTGCGGTGTTGGATTTGGATGCGGTACCGTGTCCGGTCGATGTCCCTCTGGATGCGTGGTTGGTGGCGTTTCCCAGCTATGGCTTTTTATTGAGTGTGCGGCCTGAGCAGGTGCAGGCGGTGCAAGCTCAATTCCATAACCAGGATTTGATTTGTGCGCCCATTGGCCAGATCTGCGATCGCCCAACGCTCGTGCTCAAAACGGCCACAGAATCGATGGAATTTTGGGACTTTACAAAAGCAGATCTAACCGGATTTTCAGCCCATCGCTCTCCTCATCTATCATCCACTCATCCACCATCTACCACATCATGATCCGCCCGCTACGCATTGCCTTGCTAACCTATGCCACCAAACCGCGCGGAAGTGTGATCCATTGTCTGGAACTGGCTGATGCGCTGCATGCACTGGGGCATTATGTTTGCATCTTTGCATTGGATAAAGATGGTGTTGGATTTCATCGTGCGACTCAATGTCAAGTCACCCTGATTCCTGCCTTGCCAGCGCCCCAGGAAATTGGCGAGGTAATTCGTCAGCGCATTCAGGAATTTGTCCAATTTTTTTTGGCAAGTTCGGAAGAGTTTGATATCTATCACGCCCAGGATTGTATTGCAGCGAATGCGCTTCTGGCATTGCGGCAGTGTGGCAAAATTCCCCACTTTGCAAGAACGATTCATCATATTGATGAATTCACCAATGCATATCTTCACGATTGTCAGGAGCGTTCCATTCGGGAGCCCGATTTGCGTCTGTGTGTGAGTCAGTATTGGCAGCAAGCGCTAAAGCAGCGGTATCACATTCAGGCACCCCGCGTGACGAATGGGGTAAATTTGGCTAGGTTTTCCCAATTATCTGAGAATTCGGAAGCGGATGCGTTTGGCGATCGCCCGTCCCCATTTTGCCAGCGATACGGTATCAATGGTGATCCCTTCTTCCTCACCATTGGTGGCATCGAGCCGCGCAAAAATTCGCTGCGATTGTTGCAAGCATTTGCGGCGGTGCTGGCCGATCATCCGCAAGCGCAACTGATGATTGCGGGTGGAGCCAGTGTGTTTGACTACGCTGACTACCGAGCCGAATTCTTTGCCCTAGCGCATCAGTTGGGCATTGAAGTGGGGCGATCGCTATTGCTGCCGGGAGTGATTCCCGACGATGACTTGCCTGAGCTGTATCGCTGTGCGGATGCGTTTGTGTTTCCTTCGCTAAAGGAGGGTTGGGGACTGGTGGTGCTGGAGGCGATCGCCTCTGGCATTCCCGTCATTACATCTAACTGCCATCCATTTACGGAGTTTTTGTGTCCGAATCAGGCGCTGCTGGTCGATCCTCAGCAACCGGAGGCAATCGCCCAGGCCATGCACTGGGTGACTCAACCAGAGGTCGCAACCGCACTCGTGCAAAACAGTCGCCCTGTTTGTGAGCAGTATTCCTGGGAGCGATCGGCACGAATGCATGTGTATCAATACACGCAGCTTTTGATTGCGCGATCGCAGCCACCCCAATGGCCCTTGCCCCTGCTGTCCTCATGATCGTAGCGACCCGCTGCATTGACCGTTCCAGTTTGTACACTTACACCCACATCTCTGTAACCCATGCCCGAAATTCGCTTTCAAATTCAATGGCCCGATGGCAAACAAGAAATCTGCTACTCGCCGTCGCTGGTTGTACAAGACTACTTTGAACCTGGTGTGGAGTACGACCTCGACGATTTTGTGGCGCGATCGCGCACCGCGTTGAATATTGCGAGCGATCGCGTGTTGGCCAAATATGGAATGCCCTGCGGTCGTGCCTTGGGACAGCTTGACCACATTGAATGTACGGCGAAGCAGTACCAATCTCTGCCCAATCCCAAAGTTGCCTTGCTCAAATTTATGACCTGAGGCGATCACACCGTCAGCAGCCTGTTTTGTGCATAGATGCCTTCGCTGGCATCAATGTATTTGGGATCGGGGTAAATCGAAATAGCTTTTGAAAACGATTCCAGTGCGTTGCCGTAGGCCATGATTTCGGCAAACAGTAGCCCCCGATTAAACCAGGCTTGATGATAGGTGGGCTGAAGGGCAACGGCGCGATCGTAGGCGGCGAGTGCGTCGGCGTAGCGCTGCTTGGCGCACAGGGCACTGCCCCGGTTATTCCAGGCTTTGCAGTGGGTGCGGTCCAGCGCGATCGCCTGGTCAAATGCGGCGATCGCCTCGTCGTACTGTTGGGCATCACACAGATCGCATCCCGTTTGGTTCCAGTATTCTGGATGTGTCTGGCTGTCATCAAACTGGGGCATTGGGGGTTCCTCACGTCACAATTACCCTTCCATTGTTGAGATCCCTGATGGTTACGGGCAGGGCGGGTTTCTGGATGAGGAAGTACGGTTTTGCGATCGCGCGGTTCCAGGCTGTCCAGGCTGCCTGTTTTGCCTGCTGCACTTGGGCGACAGATTAAGCGGACAGGTGGGTGGCTTGCCGGGTGCGAATTTCCTCTAGGTCGGCATCGGGGATCGCCTGAATCAACTTGCGGGTGTAGTCGCGGGTGGGGTTGTTGTATACCGCTTCGGCTGGGCCAATTTCCTCGACCCGTCCGTTGTTCATCACCATAATGCGATCGCTCACAAACTTCACCACGCTCAAATCGTGAGAAATGAAGATGTAGGTGAGTCCAAAGTCTTCCTGCAAATCTTTGAGCAAATTCAGCACCTGCGCCTGGACCGATACATCCAGTGCAGACACCGACTCATCGCAAATGATGAAGCGGGGATCGCAGGTGAGCGTGCGGGCAATGCAAATGCGCTGCTGCTGTCCACCCGAAAACTCGTGGGGCATACGATTCATGGCGCTGGAATCTAACCCAACCCGTTCCAAAAGGGCGATCGCTTTTTGCCGCCGCTCCTCGGTGCTGCCGCCAATGCCGTGAATCACCATGGGTTCCACCATCATGGAACCAATGCTTTGGCGCGGGTCCATGGAACCGTAGGGATTTTGAAACACAATTTGCATCTCGCGGCGCAGGGTGCGCAGGTTTGCCTCGCTGAGCTGAAACACCGATTGCCCATCAAACACCACCTCACCCGATGTGGGTTCAATTAGCCGCAACAGCACCCGGCTCAGGGTGGACTTGCCACAGCCGGATTCGCCCACCAGACCTAACGTTTCACCCGGATACACATCAAAGCTGACATCATCTACCGCGTTGAGAAACTGCTTGCGGCCAAACAGGCCAGTGCGAATGGGATAGCTTTTGGTGAGGTGCTGAACTGATAGCAGGGGTTGTTGTTGCATGAGCTGGGTGTAGCGATCGCCCTGCACGGTGTCGCTCACTTCGGCAAACCGGGGATTGTCTGCAATCACCGTCAGCGGTTGGGGCAAAATTTCCAGATCACCATCGTCGGTGCGGGTTACCTGCATAAAGTCTGAAACGGTGGGCAGGCGGTAAAGGCGGCGGTTGGGCGTGGGACGACAGTTGAGGAGCCCCTGCGTATAGGGATTTTGGGGATGGGCAAACAGGTCGTAGGCTTGGGCAACTTCCACCACGCGCCCGCGATACATCACCACCACGCGATCGGCCACTTCCGACACCACGCCCATATCGTGGGTGATGAACAGAATAGCCATATTGCGGCGATCGCGAATTTCTCGCAGCAGATCTAGAATCGTCGCCTGAATCGTCACGTCTAGTGCAGTGGTGGGCTCGTCGGCAATGAGAATGGCGGGATTACCGCTCAGCGCCATGGCAATCATCACTCGCTGAATTTGCCCACCCGACAGCTGATGGGGAAAGCGATCCATCATCACCTCGGGTTCCGGCAGCTTGACTTCGCGAAACAGGTCGATGGCTTTTTGATGGGCGGCCTCGTGTGACAGGTCGGAGTGCAGCAAGATCGCTTCCACAACCTGATGCCCACAGGTCAGCACCGGGTTGAGCGAGGTCATGGGCTCCTGAAAAATCATGGCAATTTTGCCACCCCGAAAAGATCGCCGTTCATCTGGTGTGAGGGGTACCAAGTTGATGGGGGCACCGCGATCGGGATCGTGAAACAGAATGTCGCCCTGCACGATCGCACTGGGAGTAAGTAGGCCCATGGTTGCTAGGGATGTGACCGATTTCCCTGAGCCAGACTCGCCCACAATGCAGAGAATTTCTCCCGGCATGAGCTGAAACGAAATGTCTTTAACGGCATGAACAAGCTGTTGCTCTTGTTTGAAATCGACGGTGAGGTGGCGAATATCTAAAACAGGTTGGGACATGGAAACGGCCAAACAGGAATTTGGTTAAGAATGGCGAGCCTATCTCACCACAATAGGTGGGATGGCTGTGGCTGGGGCAAACTGTTGCGTTTGTTTAATGTTCAGGACTGACGCAGTTGACTGATGTTTGGAGCGCTAAGCTCTCTAAACATCAGTCAACCCTCTGGTTTTTCGGATGAAGTGCATAAGTCCTCATGTTGTTGCGGGGTTTGCGTAAGGGCGATCGCACAACCCGATAGCTATAAAACGGCAAGCCATGCGATCGCAAGCTGCCTTACTCCCCATTTATTTCCCCCATGATTGACGATGAATCCTCTGAATTCTGCTCCTGCGACACATTTCAACTCCGCTGCTGTGGAGATTCTGCAACCATCCACGTTGGCTCAGCGCATCGATCAACGGTGGCGCGAACTGGCTCGTGCGCTCACCGTTTCAACCGAGCGACGGGTTTGGCAACAGCGCGATCGCCACGGCAATCCCGTTTGGCTGACGTACGACCCCTACAGCGATAAGTATTGGGTCTTTACAAACGAGACCGAGATGCGGCAATGGATCGAGTGCCCCACCTTCCGCCAACCACGCAGCGATCGCTCTGGTAGGCACTAAATCAACCAGCGATCGCTGTAAAGAGACATACGATTCAACGGGTGGCGAGTTTCCGCTGCAATGCTTTTGGGTACTACCCTACTGGACAAATTCAGATTCAATGTCCGACATGTGATGTGGCTGTGCCAAATATTCAAAATTGACTATGGCCGTCTCGCCAAAGAGACCGATGGTTTGAGCAAAACCATGTGCCACTGCACCGGGCGATTGGGCCATATTCACGTGTGAGCGTGCTTGCTCAAGAGCGCTCTCAATCTGCATTTGCACAGCTTCCCGAACAAGCTCAGCACCGTCAGTTCCCAAATCATTTGCGATCGCCATGACCCAGTCGTTCGCTGGATAAGGCAGTTCGAAATGGACGAGAACTCTTTCAATGAGGGCTTGAAGTTGTTCCCGACCAAAGGACGGATTTTGGGTAATGGACTTGAGACCTTGTTCGGTATTGGGTGGGATGATGGTTAGGATGCGGTCGATGTTGCCTCCAATCGCTTGCAAAACTCCACCCGCATTTCTGCACAGATAAGTATCGATCAACGTACCGGATACCGTGCACACATACCTAAACTCGCGACTTGCATCAATCCAAAACCCAACGACCGTGGTGTTTAATGCCTTGCTGAATGCGGCAGCTTTAGCCTCAAACTGACTTGGGCTGATGGATTCCATCGCAGCGGGGTACACCGATGCCCAGCGATCGCGATAGGTGCCGATACGAGCAGGCAAGAGATCGTTTGCTCTCAGGGCACCTATTAAATCTGTCTCTATCGCGGCTGTGAAATGGTAATTGACAATTGTCATCTCTCGCCTGCCTTCATCGAGTGCATGCTGAGGAAATAAGCCCTTTTAAGCGGTGACCGAAAACCGGGTGGCGAGGGCATCGCGGGCCTGTTCGCGATCGTCGAAGTGAATTTTCTCGGTGCCCAGGATCTGGTAATCTTCGTGGCCTTTGCCGGCAATGAGCACGCCATCGCCGGGTTGTGCCTGAAGGATGGCAGTCCGAATCGCCTCGGCGCGATCCTTGAGAACGAGGGGTTGTACCTCGGCTGGAATGCCCGCCACCACATCCTCCAAAATGCGCTGGGGATCTTCGGTGCGGGGATTGTCGGAGGTGACGATGACCCAGTCGGCCAACCGGGCAGCGATCGCCCCCATTTGAGGCCGTTTGGTGCGATCGCGATCGCCCCCGCAGCCAAACACGCAGATCATGCGTCCCTGAATGAAGGGGCGCGATGCCTTCAGCAAATTCTCTAAACTATCGGGTGTGTGGGCATAGTCCACAATCACGCGAATATCTTGTTCCGGCTGAATTTGCACCGTTTCCACTCGACCGGGCACGCCTGTAAAGTGGGGCAACGATTGCACGATTGTGGTCAGCTCCACCCCCAGGTGCAAGGCGGCTCCGGTGGCGGCCAATAAGTTTGCCAGGTTGAACTGGCCCACCAACGGGGATTTGAAGGCGATCGCCCCTTTGGGAGTATGCAGCATGCCTTTCACGCCATCCGGCTCGTAGGATAAATCGCTCGTCCACAGGTCGGCGTCGCTGCTTTGGGTGCTGTAGCTCCAGCGCTGCTCTGCTGGGAGAGATTGCAACAACCGCTGACCATAGGGATCATCCAGATTCACAATGGCTCGGCCTCGCAGCATATTCGGCGCAAACAGGCGCGCCTTGCTGGCGAAATAGTCTTCCATGTCCTTGTGGTAATCCAGGTGATCCTGCGTCAGGTTGGTGAACACTGCCGCCTCAAACTCGCACTGGTTGACTCGGCCCTGCGCCAATGCATGGGAGCTGACCTCCATCACTGCAGATGTGCAGCCTGCGGCGACGGCTTCGGCCAACTGCGCCTGTAGTTCCAGCGCAAAGGGAGTGGTGTGAACAGCCGTTTTTTGGTAGCCCTGCCAGCGGGTGTACAGCGTGCCCAGCAAGGCCACCTGCTGCTGCGCCCGCTGTAGAAAAAATTCGATCAGGTGGGTGGTGGTGGTTTTGCCGTTGGTGCCCGTTACACCCACCATGTGCAATTGTTTCGTTGGATAGTTGTAGAACTTGGCGGCAAGGGCGGCGCTGGCCTCGGCCATGGCGATCGCCGGGTCATCTCCATTCGGCACAGCAATCACACAGGGCGAGCTGGCCTCTTGACTGGGGGGACGCTTCTCATAAGCCTGTTGGGAAATGACGGCGGCGATCGCCCCTTCTGCCAGGGCACTGGGCCAAAACTCGCCTCCATCCACCCGCGTTCCCGGCATCCCAACAAACACATTGCCCGGTTTACACGCATGGGAGTTGGTTGACAAACCCGTGACCTCGGCATCCAGTCCCCCACGAGAAGCCACCGATTGCCCCGTGGGTAGCGCTGCCAATAGCTCTTGTAGTTTCATGTCAACAACTCCTCACAACTGCTGCCCTTATTCTGTCTGATTTCTGGCTACTTTTTGTTACCAGATGCACAACGCTCTCCAAGTTTTGTGCAAAGGGTAGCTCGTCTGGGTTGGGGTTGCTAAATTAAAACCAACAGTCTTGGCTCTGTGTTTGCTACCCAGGCAGGATGGGGAATCTTGAAAGGAGAATTTGCAGGACTGTAATTTATGAACCGCCTTGTGCGATCGTTTGTGATTGTCTCTACGCTTGCGTTTCCGCTGTCGGCTGCACCCAGCCTCAGCCAAACGAGCACCTCAACCTCTGCCCAGTCCAATGCGTATCCGCCAGAAGTGGCGCAAGCATTTTTAACCGCGTGCCTCACCGAAGCCGAAAAGATTGGGATTTCGGGCGAGCCCGCCCAGGCCTATTGCTCGTGCTCGCTGCAAGAGTCGCAGCAGCGCTTCACCCTAGAGCAATTGGTTGAGCTTGAATCGCGCATCCGTCCCGACTCGATTCCTCCCGAGCTGATCGAGATTGCCACGACGTGTATTTCCAACTTGCAGTAATCGACCTGTGACTCTGCCCCACACCGATTCACCCCGTAACTAACCCTTCGTCCAGCAGAGGGCTTTCCCTCCAGCAAAAGGCCCACCGCATTGCGGTGGGCCTTTTGCGATGGGGATCTGTTTTTAAGTACCTCGACACCCCACACGCCAACTCACAGAGATCCGTTATTCCCCAGCAACCAGGTTAATGAGGCTCATGGAGCCACCTTCGGGGTTGGAAACCACGACCTGATTGCGAGCGAATACAAATTCAATGCCCTCGGGCTCTAGTTCGGCTGCGCGATCGCTCTTCACCACATTGGGATTGAGCACAACCAAGTCCACAAGCTGAATGTTGGCTGGGTCGGTCACATCATGAATTGAGATGGCATCCGCTCGCTCCAATGCAACAAATGCCAGCGTGCGACCGTTCACCTCGCCAACGCTCACAACCTCGGGTTCTGGGCCTTTGGCGTTGCAGCGCATGGGCAGCCCTGCTGCAATCACCGCCTCTTCAATGGAACTGCCGCTATCGCCCAGCAATTCTCCTGTTTGCGCATCAAATACGCTGATGGTGCGCGTGCCATGGGGGCTCAACGCTTTGCCATCTACCGCCTGGTTGTTGACAGCGGTGAGGTTGTCTTCATCGGCGGTGATGAGATAGCGACCATTGGCGGCGATCGCCAATCCATCCGGTTCCCGTGCCGAGGTAAATTCCTGCATCAGTGACGGAGTATACGCGCTAGAGCGGCAAGCTCCTTCACCCACGCGATCCTGCGTGAGGCCAACATTGGTGCGAATGCCTGCATCAAAGTTCTGCACCCGAAATACGGCGGGATTGGGTCTGCGGGGCAATCGAGCGGGCAGGTCAATGCGAGCAATGGCGTTGTTTTCTTGCAGCGTGGCGAAAATGGTGCGGCTGTCGGCAGAGATGCGCACCGTTTCTGGCTGAGGATCGTGGGCAAAGAAGGGAATGTTGTCGGCCGGAATCGCCACCTCAACCTGCGTCATGCGGCCAGGGCCATTGCGCAAATCAATCACCGAGATGGAGCCTGGGCGATTTTCCAGGTTGGTGAGGTCTTCTTCGTTTTCCTCATCTTCGTTGGCGATCGCCGCAAATTGGCCATTAGGGGCGATCGCCACAGAGTCGGGGCCGCGTCCCACGGCTACTTGTCCTATGGGCTGCAAGTCGGGCAAGGAGTAAGCCACCACCTTCCCCGGCACTTCGTCAAACGTGGCTAAGTTGGCATCGTCGTTATCCTTCACCGCCACCAGCACATAGGCACCATCGGGACTGATGGCGAGCCCTGTAAATTCTGCGGCTGTGGAGCCATTGGGCAGGTACTCGGCGGCTAATGTTTGGGTCGCTACGATGTCGAGGGTGTCTGACCCGATGCGCACCAGGGTTAGGCTATCGCCTCCGGCAACAGCCGCATATTGTCCATCCCGGCTCACAGATAGCATTTCTGCACCGCCCAGGCCCTCTAGCGTAAAGGCCAACTCGCCGCGCAGAGCGGGCGTTTGGGCATAGCTCGGCTGCATGGAATGCTGTAGCGCGATCGCACCACCCCAGGCGATCGCACTCACAAGCCCCAGCACGGCTCGATGACGGGTAATCCAGGCTGAACAAACAGGGAAAAGTTGACTTCGCTTCATGGAGATTGATGGCCACGGTTAAGCATTACAGACATAACCGTACAGGGCTGTGGACCTGCCATCGTAAAGGGAAGAATAAGCCTGGGTTAAATCATTTTTAGGCTCTGGTTTGTTCGTGTTTGTTTAGGTTGCGGGCTGGGTTAAACCTCATCCTTTCCACCGAGTTTCCCAAAACTGTGCGCAAAACCAAAGGATCAAAACAGCAACTCAGGGATTTTGCTGACACACCTGACCGAGGCCATCGTAGATGAGGCGACACGGAGGGATATAAGTATAAAAAGGCACGCCCTTGATTGAGCCTGCAAGCCGCGAATCTCAGGATTTCTCGTGACGCGATTCAGAAAACTATATCTTTGGGGGCTTGAGCCGCGAAAATATGGATAACCTACGTTTGCAAAGACACGACAAAATACTGATTTTTCAATGAGGACGCGTTGTTAAGATGGCTACTAGAAAGTCGGACTCTACAGCGATCGCGCACGCTACATGTTTGGTGCTGTTTTAAAGAGGGGCAAAAGACTCTTTGAACCGAGGCCTAGGATGGAAGCGATCTAATCGTTTTAGAGTTCGAGACTTGTTTCATCTTGTGTTGCTATCTACTAACAACCGCTGAAATGGCACTGGGTCCTGTGAATCTTTCCGACAATCCCGTCGATGAGTTAGTCAAGCGAATTCTAGCCAGTCGGCAAATTACCCGGGCTGACCAAGAGCGCTTTATGTCTGCGCTGCTATCTAAAAATAGCCTGAGCGACAGTGAACGAGTCCAGGTTGATCAACTGTTTGATGCCCTCCGCAATGGGCGCGTTCGGGTGGTCGATTAGTTGAACTGGGTGGTCTTTCGGTTGCTGCTCAGCACTGTAGACGACATCGAGCAAATTGCTTTGGCCTTATGATTGGTTACCACGTTTGCTGGGCCAATTCCGAAAAAAATCAAAATGGTTTCTTGCTCTCTCAACGCTGGAGGTGGGGCAAGCATGCGCCTTGGCAACATTCAGGTGTGGCTGCGCTGGCCGCATCAGCTTTGGGTTGCAGTATTAGCTTGAAGTGCGGTGGCAAAAGAATGGGCGATCGCAGCAGCTCGGTTTCAGCAATGCAATCGAAGAGCTTGAATCATCGTCCAGCGATCCAACACCAGGGTATGGCGCTACCGACTCAAAGCGTTCGCCTCATCTGGGATGTTCTTCCTCAACCATCACACCGACGCTTGAGCGGTTGCCATTTGGGCGTAGTGCTGAGCCGTTGTCAAAAACTTCTGCACATGAGCTTCCTGGGTGTTGAAGGCCGTCACGAGGCGTATCAAGTTGGAGTCGCTCCAAACATAGAATCGGAATCCCTCTGCCTGTAGCCCTTCGATAATTTCTGTAGGCAGTTTGACGAACAGCTCATTGGCTTGCACTGGATAGCACAACTCTACGTGGGGAATTTTAGTGAGTCCTTGCGCCAAAACCGCCGCCATGTGATTGGCATGTTGGGCATTGCGCAACCACAGGTCATCGGTCAGGTAAGCCTGCAACTGGGCAGACAAAAAGCGCATTTTCGAAAATAGATGGCCCCCCCGCTTGCGCCGAAAAATAAAGTCTTTGGCCTGGTTGGGGTTGAAGAAAACAACGGCCTCGGCGGCCATCGCTCCATTTTTTGTAGCTCCAAAGGAAAGCACATCGACTCCGGCTCGCCATGTCATGTCAGCCGGGGTACACCCCAAGCTCACGAGTGCATTGGCAAACCGGGCACCATCCATATGCAAGGGTAGGCGGTGGGTGTGCGCAACTTGGGCGATCGCCTCTATCTCTGCAATGGTGTAGACGGTGCCCGCTTCGCTGGCTTGAGTGAGGCTAATTGCGCTGGGCTGCACGTGATGAACCACGCCCGCACCGCCCTGTCTGAGGGCGATCGCCAAATCCTCGGCGACAAGTTTGCCATTTGCCCCGTCCAGCGTTACAAGCTTGGCACCCCCCGTATAAAACTCAGGCGCACCGCACTCATCAACATGAATATGGGCCTGGTTGTGGCAGTAGATCGAGCCAAACGGTGGGGTGAGTACCGACAGAGCCAAGGCATTCGCTGCAGAGCCCGTAGCCACCGGAAATATTACCACTTCCGTTTCAAACAGGTCAGAAAACTGAGTTGTGAGCTGCTGGCTAATGTCGTCATCGCCGTAAGGCATGGCGCTGCCTTCATTGGCAGCCGCTAGCGCAGCCAGCATCTCTGGCGACATGCCAGTCACATTATCGCTACAAAAATTCATGATGTTGCACGAGTACTCTGCCACACAGGTTTTGATAGGTTGCAAATCTATCAAAACCTATCAATCATCGTTTTCGGGGTTTTGCAGCCTGTCAAACCCCCTGTGGTGGGCTACTAGGGGCTACCCGTCACCCGCGATGGAGATGAAGACTCAGCAGCTCCCGCCGGAGTGGGAATGGTTTCGGTCGGATCAGCCGCATCTTCTGATGCAGCACCCTCAGCAGCACCTGCATCGGGAGTGGGCTGCTGGCCAGAGGCCAACTGGTTGATTTGATCTTTGTATTGGGCTGGAGCCAAGGCAGCAGCGGTTTCAAACAACGGTTGGGCATCGGCCTCTCTGCCGTCGCTTTGCAGCACGAGGGCTTTGGCCAACACGGGGCGGAAGTCTTGTCCATCGTTGCGAATGGCCTCGTCGTAAACGGCGATCGCCTCATCATCTCGATTCTGCTCGGCGTATACCTGCCCCAGTAATAGCTGTACAGAGGTTACGTTCACGCTACCGGGCTTCACCTGATTTTGTTCGCTAGCAGTTCGTAGCGTGTCTTGCAGAAGGCCAATGGCTGCCTCCGGACGCTGCTGCTGAATCAACAACCCAACCAGGCCCTGCAGCGCATTCATATCTCCTGGCTGCCGCGACAAAATATCTCGGTAGGCGCGGGCGGCTCCCTCGCGATCGCCCACTTGCTGCTTTGCTTGGGCCAATAGCACGGTATATTCCGTTTCTTCGGGATTGAGCTGGGCCAACTTTTCTAACGGCTCAATCGCATCCTCAATCTTGCCCTGGCGAATCCGAACTTCCAGCAACCCTTTCAGCGCCGTTTGGTTTTCCGGTTCGCGCTGCAGCACCAGGGTATAGCCCTTGGCCTGAGCCTCTAGCTCTTCTTGCTGAGCCGTAGGGCTCGCTGCAGGACTGCTGCCTGGTTGCGCGGTTCGGCTCCCAGCCTGCAATGCTCCCAAAATGGGCATAAACATAAGGCCCAAAAAGGCCAAGGCCGCCACGATCAGAATGCTGCTGAGAACAATACGGTTGCGTTTATCAAACACAGGACTGCCCAAACTCTAATTGCCATTATTACCACAATGTTTCTTTTATCGCCTTTCCAACAAAATGGCGCACTTTTCTTAATCGTTTTGTTTTCATGAGTTCCGGCAAAAAATCAACAGAGATGCCTGATTAAGCCACTCCTGCGTGTATAAACAAAAAGGAGATCAGCAAAATCCCATGAATTCCCGTGAATATCGCCAAAACATTCGCAAGTGAGATTCAGCCTGAATGCTAACCTAGTGTTTAATCTGGATCGATCTCTCGCTATCGGCGATGGAACAAGTGTGGGCGATCGCACTCTAAGGTTCGACGTGTTGCCAGTTTTTGGCAGCCTGTTTCCGAAGGGATGACGTTTTCCACCTCTGCGGATCATGTGTTCCGACTTCCCTATCTCCGAAGCGTCTCTATTGTGTTCGCAGAGATCGACATGAATCAGCCGTCAGTGATTAGTTTGCCAATGGACTCCTCCACCGCACCTACTTCTTCAGAAGGGATGTCATCGTCCGTTCCCGATGCATCTGCATCGTCCAGCACCCCGGCTAGCGATGCTAAGCCCGCTGTGGCTCGTCAACATCCCATTCCGCCCGCCAGTGAACCCAGACAATATCGAGCCATTGGCCTCATTTCTGGCGTCTACACTCCGTCCGATGAGCAGTTCACCCGAGGATTGCTGACCACGGAAGACGGCACCGCAATTGATGCCGTGCTGCTAGGCCGAGTGATGAGCCTAATTAAAAAGCATGTCGATTTAGAAAAACCCCATCTTTGGGTGGTGTATCCGCGCACTCGCGAAAAGCGATACGACCTCCATGCGCAAATTGTAGGCATTTGGGAGCCTGAAAATTTGGCTAAGTCTGCCGAAGAGCAAGATGAAGCCGATACTGAAGCGGCGATCGCAACGCCTGCCACCGATGATTTGGACGATGGCTACTTCTCGATTCGGGGCGAAGTCCTCTTCTACTCTGAGGCTGAAGAGCGATTAATCGTCCGCATTCAACAATCGCCCAAAAAGGCAGACCAACCAGAAAAAGCGTTCAAGCTGATTTTGAGTGGAAAGCTAGAGGGTAAAACCGTTGGCTACTTCTGGGATTTGAACGTGCAGCGGCAAGGGAACTTGCTGGTGGTGCAAGAGGGCACCATGATTGGCTTGGTGCCTCCTCGCAAGAAGAAAGCGGCAGCTGGCCCTCGTGCTGGTGGTCCGCGTCCCAAGCGTCCCTTCAAAAAGCCTCAGCCTCGCGGCGAGGGTGGGGCACCTCCTCCAGCCCGCCGCGAACCGCGAGAAGCTTCGGCCAAGCCGACTCGTCGGGTCGATCGCGAGCAAGCTGTAGAAAAGCCCTCGCCAGAGTAACCTGCTGATTTGTAAGCTTCAATCGAGCTTGAAAGCGCCATAGCAATCACCCAAGGGGATTGCTATGGCGCAATTTTTTGCTCTACAGCGTTTGTGAATGCTGGCTTGTGGGCTGGGTTTCACAAGAACTCTAATCCAGGCTAATTTGCGCGCCAAGGCTATCCTGGGCAATGAAGGTGCGGTCCATGGGCAAGGGGGCGATCGCCTCGGTGAGCGTAAAGTCTCCAGTTGTGATCCACTGCTTTAGCGTTTCGGCGACTCGGCGCGACAGATACATGCTGGCTAGAGGGGCAACCCGCACACTGCGCCCATCAATTAAAATGCGCCCCGATTTAAGTTGGGCATAACTGACCAGGCCAAATGTTGGGCGAACCCGCCGAGGAATTGAAAAATCCACCACAGGCGCGACCAACTCATCATCCTGCACGGCACATCGCTCCACAACGGTTTCATTCAACACGGGCAGCGGAATGCCGACACCTAGCATCAGCGATGCTCCATAGCTTTTGAAATAACATCCGCGCACCCAAAACGGATCCATGTGCTTTGCATCGCCAACCAACGCCAATGTGGCCGCAGGGCCAATGGGCGTATGGTTGGGTAAGCGTTTCTGCAACGGAAAGTGCTGGGTGCCTTCCCATGCAACATAGCCAATGCCCCCTCCCAAAAAAATGCGGGTGCCGATCCCCACCACATTGAGGTCGGGATCATTCAATAACGGTGAAATTGAGCCTGTGTTGGAGTACACGGCATTGCCCAACCGAGGCTGAAGCGGCCCTAGGTAAGTAAAGAGTGGGCGATCGCCTCCATTGACTCCCACAATAAAGTTCTGATACAGATTGCGCGGGTTGTACAGGTAAAACTGGTTAATGGTATCGCGGGTAATCGTTGTTTCCAGTGAAGCGCGTGGGTAGCAATCAGTCACCTGGCCGATCGCCCGTAGCCGCACTGCTTTTCCAGCAATCAAATCTGCAATCACATGCCCACCGCCACGCTCTCGTTGAGGAGCGCGCATCTTATCTCGCAACTCCTCACCATCAGCCTCGTAGTCAGCCATTTGGCTCGCGCCCAAGTACAAGTCCACTGCCCCAAATCCAGAGTATGCAGGCACCCCATCCATCCAACACTGCCGAATCTTGATTGGCGGATCTGTATGACCAATGTTGAGCATTGCGCCCGATGCTTCCATTGGCTCAAAGGTGCCCGTTGTCACTACATCCACCTCTTGCGCAACCCTGGCGACTCCCTGCTCTTTTACCCGCGCCTTCACTTCCTCCACCGTACATACCACGACCTGCTGGCGCTGAATTTTGTCATTAATTTCGGCAATCGTTCGCATAGGAAGAGTGAGGGGTTAGGAGGTAGGAGCTAGGGGCTAGGAGAGGGAGCCGGGAGTCGGGAGTTGGGAAAAGAGGGTTGAGGATTCAGGGGCGGGGGGTTAGGGAAGGGAGTTGGGAATGGGGAATTAAGAGTGGCTTAGGAGTCGTGTGGGCACTGCTCACTCTGTGGCGGAGTGAGTTGGGGCATCACCCACCAAGCATCTTCCGTTTCATCGCACGATGAAGCCAGTCCCTACTCCCTACTCCCTACTCCCGGCTCCCTCTCCTAGCCCCTAGCCCCTAAATCCTAAATCCTAACCCCTCCATTCACGGCATCCACTCGACAAAGATTCCAAAGCGACTGTCCTTGTCTTGTGGGGCATTTTGGCGTTGAAGATCGGTGGAAAAACGCAGGTCAGGGGTGACAGCATAGCCTGCGGAGAAGGTGGTCATGCCAACTTCATCGCTGGTGCCAGGGGCGACCCAGGTTTGGCTAAGGGCGAGGTCGGCGGCTCCTGTGCGGGAAAGGGCAAGCACCACGCGAACTCCGGCGTGGAGGCCATCGGTTTGGTAGGTATCGGTTTCGAGGCTGCGGTAGCCTAGCACTGGAGCGACATTGACGTAGCTGCCGAGGGGAAAGAGGTAATAGCGCAGATCGGCTCCAGCGTTGGTATGGCTATCTTCGAAGGTGCGCTGAAGGTCTCCACTGAGGGTGAAGCCCGTGCGGCCAATGAACACATCCTCAACGCCAATACCGATCGCTGCGGATTCGTCGGTTGAGGCGAAGGGGGTGTAGCCCAATCGCAGTCGAGTGCGAAAGCTGGGATCGTTGCGAATGGATTCCTGTACGTTGGGGATCTCTTGTTGCCATCGTTGCAGAACGGGGCTGTTGTCGAGGAGTTCGGGTTCTAGGGTTGGAGGACTGGTTGGTTGGGGTGTTGGGGGTTCGCTACTGTAAGCAGTGGGGGTAGCGCCAAAAGTCAGGGCTACGACAAAGCCAATGGTTGTGTGGGTGGTATGGCGCAGAAATGGGAGGCGAGAGGAGAGCGACCGCACAACGTCTTCCTGGCAGCATCGTGCAGCATGTTGCTGTGACCAGCAAACGGTGCCTTGCTGAAAATATTGCCCTTCTTTAGGGGAACCAAACATTTGCATCAATATCCCTTGCAGAAAAATCACTTTCAGAAAACATGTGTGAGGGCAAGAACCCATCATAAAGCTCCACGAAAAAAGCGGCTCTGGGGTTCCAGAACCGCTTTCATCATGAGTGAAATTCCTATCGCACTGTGCCTTCTAGCTTGGCAGTGTCGATTGGCTTCATGAAGTAAAGACGAGCCATGTTGACTGCGATCGAGCCAATCAACGGCGCTTTCTTCAGAAGTTTCACCAATCCGGGAGCATCGCTGCTGCTGATTTCGCTAATCTTCAGATTCTTTTGAGCCGAGTCATCCATCAGCTTAAAGAAATCGGGATGGTCAACGTTGAGAATGACGGGAAAGACTCGTGCCGAAGTTTCGTTGGTTTTGCGAATGACCTCGATATCGTAGTCACGAGCATTCAAGCCTAGAGAGGCATAGAACCCAGAACGTTGAATGTCGTTGAGGTACATGGTGGCAAACACCGACAGCAAGAAGAATCGGCTCCACAGGCGTGCTTTCCAGTCGTTGAGGAACTGAGGTTGCGCCTTCATCAGGGCGTCAAAAAAGTCGCCGTGACGGTTTTCATCCTGACACCAGTTCTCGAAGAAGCGGAAGATGGGGTAGATGCGATCTTCGGGATGAGCTTCTAGATGGCGATAAATGGTGATGTACCGCCAGTAGCCAATTTTTTCAGAGAGATAGGTTGCGTAGAAGATGAACTTGGGCTTGAAGAAGGTGTAGCTGCGGCTCTTGGTGAGGAAGCCGAGGTCAAGCGACAAGTTAAAGTCGGACATGGCCTTGTTGAGGAAACCGGCGTGGCGGGCCTCATCTCGCGACATGAGGGTAAAGCCCTCGGCCAACAGCGGGTTGGTGTTCTTAAGGCGACGGCCCAATTCTTTGTAGAGCAAAAAGCCAGAGAACTCGGCGGTGCAGGAGCGCTCTAAAAATTCGATAAAGAGCTGACGGGTCTCACCATCAATGTGATCCCACGACTGGTTAAATTCCTCATCGCGCACAAAATGGTGACGATTGTAGTCTGTCCGAAACTCTTCAATGATGGCTCTCAGCTCGTCTTCGTTGACCGAGAGGTCCATGGCGGCCATCTCGTCGAAGTCGGTGGTGTAGAAGCGGGGGGTGAGAATGGTTTCTTTTGACGGGACTTTTACACCCGGTCGCATCTCATCAAATGCAGGTTTTTTTAGGGAATCAACCATTGCTACTTCGAGTCACGTTTATTATTGCGTCTGCAAACCAGGTGTGAGTGAACGAAGGCACAGCCAAGATATCGGTCGATATCGGAGCTAAAGCCTTTGTGCGAAAGTATCCTGGCACGATTTGCTACGCTTTTCAGTCTATCAGGGTCTTCGGGCTTGCGGGATAGGTGGATGTTAAGAGTTGCAACGTTGAGTCAAGAAGCGTGGTCGCCAGTTAAGAAACGCCTGAGGGGGAGAAGCGGAAGCAGGGCAGACCCGTTTGCCACTGAACCACGGTCTGGTTTCCTGAAACCGGATTGCAGAGACACGGTGCAACTCCTCTGGGATGACGCTACGCGATTCCTCTGTGAGTTCCTCCATGAGGTCGCTAGGAGGTTCCTCCGTGAAGACGCTATGCGATCGCCCTGGTAGTTGTGTTTTGGTTCCGGCAGCAACACTGCTGCATTGTCGCGAAGGCATCCATTCATGCTTCCAGCCGTGAAGCAACGCGATAAATCAACGCCATAAATCAACGGTAGAGCTCGGTAACACAATTATTTACTAACCCATGAAAGTGTCGGGGATACAATTTGGATACTTTGTGATGAAATGCAGATGGTTCCAAAGCATTTAAGAAGATTTCTGAGAAACCAAACCATCACCCATCCTTCGGGAAGCGCAAAGTTCTACATCCCCAATCTCTGCTCCTAAACTTGGAAGCAGAGGAGTTAGAAATTCGCTGAATTCGTCACCATTCCTTTTCGTTGGGAAACGTTCGCTGGGAAACGGTTGTATGGCAGTCGATTATTCTAAGGCCGCAAGGTACGCAGTTTATTGCCAAGAGATTTATAAAAACTTTTCTGCGATTCAATTTGGTGAATTGACGCAACCTCCGGTGTTGATTGATCGGCAATCGACTGATACTCAGTGTGCGATTTTAACGATTGATGAAGAAATGGTCATTGTTTTTAGAGGCAGTGAATCATCGCTTGATTGGGATACGAATTTTACGACTCGACAAGAACGAGCAGAGTTTAATCGAGAAGTGATTAAAGATGAGATCGTTGATGCAAATGAGAAGGAAAAGGTGTATCCCTATGAGGGTGAAAGCAGCTCTGGTGCGTTGATGCATCGCGGCTTTGTGACTGCATATTTCTCAGTGCGGGATGAGATTCATGACTATGTGAAAAATCATCCGGGTTCTACGGCGATTGTGACTGGTCACAGCTTGGGAGGAGCCCTTGCAACGCTGTGTGCGGTTGATATTCAATACAATTTCTCTAAACAGTTGAAGGCGATCGCAGCGTATACGTTTGGTTCTCCCAAGGTGGGTAACGACGGATTTCGGGAATCGTTTAATCGTCGTGTTCCCGATAGTTACCGATTTGTGTTTGGGATGGATATTGTGGCTGAGCTACCCCGATGGTGGCAGGGCGGCTACCGGCATGTGGATGAAGAAATTCGAGTGGGCCGCAGATTTAGTCTCAACTTTTTGTCGGCTCGGTTTCGTGACCATGCGATCGCCCGTTACATTGAAGAGTTGAAGTCAACGTAATTTGCTAGGTATGAGAGCCCTTTACTCGATCTTGTTCTTGGTTCTTAGCATTGCTTGGTCTGGTTGCTGAGCTGTTAGGAAATCTTTGATCATGACGTGCTCAGAAGGCTCAAGGCTAAATGCAGCAATTGACTCTAGGGTGAGATAGTGAAACCATCTATCAAACTTTGTAGACTCGTATGCAGCAACAAAGGATAGAAACGTTGTAAAGCATAAAGCGACAAGATATAAAATCTGAAAACTATGGGAAAACCAGTTCAGCATCAAGATTAAAGTCAATATCAAAAAAACAAAGCTGAAGTTCCTTAGCATTTTGCTGGTTGCGCCATTTTTTTCAATATCAAGAGCAAGCTCCAAGTTTTTTTGCTTGATGTATGCTCTCATTAACCCAGCTTCTTCAGGTCGAACATTCACCACAAAGTTGGGATGGAGTGCTTTGAACTCTTTGAAAATTTCTTTTGTTCTGCCCTTCGGCTGAATGAGGCGATACCATCTTTTTGCAATAGGTTCGAGCAGCATCCCCAATATGTAAGAAATACCAATCCCGATTAAAGTGATCGGAGTTGACAGTTCATTCAACTGTTGAAAGTTGAGCTGAAATAGGCTAAGGCTAGCTCCTGCATATATCAGCGCTGCAACGAGTAAAACGCCGGGTAATGTGTAAGCAAAAAAATCGTAAAGACCTATCTGTATTGACATCTCTCTGATTGATTTAGAGCAATTTTGCCTGAGCTATCAAATTGATCATCAAAGATGGGTTCAGATAATAGCTTTCTTCAAAATTAATGAAATTTGTAAGCAGTATTACTGTGCAGAATAATTCTTTGCAAAAAGCCTAGAGAGATGGCACAGTGGCAGATGCTACCGATTCATTTAATGAGCGATCGCTAGCGGTTCGCAGATGATATGGGGCGTTGTGTTGCCTGAGTTGGTTGTGAAGCCGAGTTTTCGCGTAGGGGAGGGCGAATACAGAGGTAATACAAAGGGCCAAATAGGGGAATTGTGGCGATCTCCCACGCTAGTTTGGGGTGATGGAAACCGCGCCGAGCCATGTCATTTTGCCAAAGCGTGGTGATAGGAAAGGTAAGGCACATCAACAAAAAATCGATGGAAATGAGATGCACAAAATGGCGGGTTTGAAACTGAGCCACATAGTCGCTCCAATCTCCAGCAATGAGGGCGTAGGCGAAAATTCCGATGGTTGAAAGTAGGAGTACAATTCCAGTAGAGCGGCGATCGAGCATGGCGAGCCATTTGTCTTTGCTGCCATAGAACTGGGCGTTGGGCTGCCGCACGATGAGATAGGGCAGCAAGCAGAGCACACCCGTAAAGTTTGCGCCAATAAAGTAGGGCCACACACGAAAATTTTGGCTGCGACCATCGGCAAACATCATGCATGCATAAATCATCGGCCAAATTCCCATCAGGCTAAAGATGGCAGGAATGTAGGCGTTGAGGTCATTCCATTGCAGCGTCAGCAACTTGCGTGCAAGAGACCACGTGTAGGAACGATCGAGGGGTGCCAGCCATAGAGTGTAGCCAACAAAGCTCAGCCAAATTGCTGCGAGAATCCACTTTCGGGCCATGTTTTGTCACCTGCCGAGGGATGCTTCTATCTTTCTGGCAGAATGGGGCGATCGCCCTCCTTCTCTGGGTGCATCCCAACGTGGAAATCACGCTTGATGACGGCTCTAACCGATATTCCGCAGGTTGCTGGGAATTAATTAAGCAGGTAGTAACGGCAGTAAGGTAGGCCCAAAAGTTGGATGATTTTAGAGCGCTCATCCATCAGATTACTGACCTGCTGAGCTTGCCCGAT
>NZ_JBNXVR010000049.1:0-48034 GCF_050565595.1 Leptolyngbya sp. AN02str
TCGGGCAAGCTCAGCAGGTCAGTAATCTGATGGATGAGCGCTCTAAAATCATCCAACTTTTGGGCCTACCTTACTGCCGTTACTACCTGCTTAATTAATTCCCAGCAACCTGCGGAATATCGGTTAGCTAGCTGGACGTTGACCAAAAAAGTCGCTGCAGGTTAAAACCATCGTAAATCTCGCTGGTCTCACTCGCTCGTGCTACTTCTTGAAGTGGTTCTAACAGAAGCGCAATGAACCAGATTGGCTCATCTGCCGTTTGGGTCAAACTCCAGCAAAAACTGGCGCAACAGTTTTGTAAAGGCTTGAGTCTCCGCTTTGGTAAACTGCTCCAGCAATTGATTCTCCCGGTTGAACAAAACTGGCATGACCGTATCCATCAGTTCAATTCCTTTGAGGGTTAACTGCACACTGACGCTTCGCCGATCGCTGGGATCTCGAAGGCGAACAACCAAGCCATCTTTCTCCAGGCGATCAATCCGGTTGGTCATCGCCCCCGATGAGAGCATTAACAGATCGTAGAGATCGGTCGGTTTGAGTTGGTAGGGCGGTCCCTGTCGTCTCAGGGTCGCCAACATATCAAACGACCAAACGGCTAACCCATAGCCTGCCAGGATAGACTCCCGATGCTTTTCTAGTAAGCGCGCAATCCGCAGGACTCGCCCGGTCACCGCCAGAGCCGAGAGGTCTAACTGCGGCGACTCCCGCTGCCATTGTTCCAAGATGTCGTCAATGCGATCGTGGTTCATAACACCATTATATCTTGATGTCGAGATTCTTGACTTTTATCTTTTGCTAAAGTATCTTGATGTCAAGATGAATCTGATTCCAGTCTTCTACTCGTCAGCGCTGCAGATTCCAAGATTTTCCTTATTACAAGTCATTTACCTACGGTTTTCAGGTATGAGCTTCTTGTCTCTGTTCCGATTGCGGAGCTTTTGGTTTCGCTGTCAAATTTGCCTTTATCTTGCGTTGTCGCTGCTGAGTGGCGCGTTGTTGCCGATTCAAGCCAGCATGAATGCTCAGTTGGCGCGATCGCTCACTTCCGCACCTCTGGCGGCTAATGTTTCTTACCTGGTTGGCTTTTTAGCCTTAGCGATTTTGCTGCTGACACATCGGTTTGATCGCCCTGACTGGTTGGCGCTACCGAAAGCACCCCATTGGAGTTTGACGGGAGGCATTTTGGGAGCCTGGTACATCGCCTCCAGCGCGTATTTCATCTCGACTTTAGGGGCGACGTTAACCCTGGGATTTGTGGTGTTTGGGCAGGCGATCGCAGGCATTGTTGCTGATCATTTTGGTTGGCTGGGACTGCCTCGCCATCGGCTCACGTCCTATCGGCGCGTGGCCATTGGGCTGTTTATCGTCGCGCTTTTCTTTTTAATCCAGTAGTGGTCTGTTAATTCAAGGATTGACGGTTAAAGCGGGTGATTGACTCGCGAAGCGCGGCAATCACCCGTCAGCAAACACTTGACAAAGCAGGCGTTCATTTCGGATGCATTATGGATCTTTTATTAGCCATCGTTGGTGCCGGTTCAGCGGGTAGTTTCTTAGCCATCGGGTCGGCTGCCAATGCCCGCCTTAAGCAAACGTTGCAGTCTGCGATCGCAGCGGCTGCCATTAATTTCCTGGTCGGGTTCAGTATTCTAGCGATTTTGATTGCCTCTGGGCTGTTTAAATCACCCAATTTTCAACAGTTCGCGACCGTTCCCTGGTGGGCATTTTTAGGCGGATTATTGGGCGCTACGTTTGTCAGTTTGAGTACATTGACAGTTCCGAAGTTGGGTTTAACAACAGCGACCTTAGCGGTGGTTTGCAGCCAAATGATTATGTCTTTAGTGATTGATCAGTTTGGCTGGTTGGGTGTTCCAACCCATCCGCTCGATTTTTCTAGAGTTTTTGCCATTGTTCTGCTGATGGTGGCGATTACGCTCACTCAGCTCGATCGGAAGCACTCACGTTAGATCCTAGGATCTCACTCAAAATCATCTTTGCATCGAATCAACCTTTTGATTGGAGAAATCCCTATGCAACTGTTAGAAATTCAGTCCAGTGTTCGTCAAGATAGATCCGTTTCCCGAACTCTAGTCTCCAAGTTTATTTACCAGTGGCAGTTGTTTCACCCCGAGGCGCAACACCAACTGCGCGACTTAGGACAACAACCCCCTGCCCTAATTACAGCAGAATGGGTTGCCGCCAATCAGACTCCGGCACAAGACCAAACGGAAACCACAAAGGCACTTTTAGCAGAATCAGATGCCCTGATTGCTGAACTGTTTGAATGCGATCGCATTGTGATCGGAGTTCCCATGTATAACTTTGGCATTCCGGCTCATCTGAAAGCCTACTTTGACAATGTTATCCGCGTTGGTCATACCGTAGGCTACAACCGCGATACGGCTACCTTTAAGGGTTTGCTCACCGAAAAGCAAGCGTTAATTATTAGTTCTCGCACTGGCAGCTATGCGCCCGAAACCCCGGCAGCCACTATGGATTTTTGCGTGCCCTACCTCCAGTTCCTCTTGAATTTTCTGGGTATTCAGCATGTGGACTATGTTGAGGTGCCCTATCAGGGCATGGGGGGTAAGATACAGCAACAAGCCACTGAAACAGCGATCGCCCGGTTAATGGAATTAGCAGAGGTTTGGTAGTGTCTGTACGATGGATGCCCTAGCGTGAAGCAGACGATTGAAGCTCACGCTGGAGCATTACAAATCGCGTCTTCATCAACCGATGGCACAATCGCCATAGTCATATCATCCAATCATAAAGGTACACCTGAGGTATCCCATGCAATGGCTTAATGAACCGGCGGAATGGTTCTATTCAGGCGATCGACTGATCGTTAAAACCTCCCCCAAAACGGACTTTTGGCGTACGACCCACTATGGCTTCATTCGCGACTCAGGCCATTTTTACTTCGATACCTTCAGCACCGATTTTGTGCTGGAGATCGGCATTCGCGGGAACTATACAGACCTCTACGATCAGGCCGGGGTCATGCTCCGGATTGACGAAAACCACTGGATTAAAACCGGTATTGAGTTTGTTGATGGAGTACAAAATCTGAGTGCCGTTGTTACCCACGACTATTCCGACTGGTCGATTATTTCGCTACCCAACCCGCCCGACGTTCTTCACCTGCGGGTCGAACGTCGCAAGGAAGCTATCCACATCGCTTACCGAGGTGGCGATTCAGAATACAGGCTGTTCAGGTTAACCTACCTACCCGGCGATACGATTCAAGCGGGCATCATGTGCGCTTCCCCAGAGGGCAATGGCTTTGAAGCGTCTTTTGAAGGTTTTCCATCATAGGAACTGGAGTTCTCTGGCGAATGCCAACGCCTTATAAGATTTCTCAACCTAGCCATTGAAGCCACCTAACGGCAAAACGCAACGGCTGCAGATAGCCTTAAATTAGCACCAGCAGCTCTAGTCTGTCCGCTGCCGTGAAGTGTTAGCCTGTGGCGCTGTTTCTTCCAGTTTATGGCTTCTTGACTCAGAGTGTTAAAAGTAGCTACAAAAGAAAAGATATTTCACGCTTATATACAGCTGCCGGAGGATCGTTTGCCTTCAGTTTCTCCCCTCCCCTCGTATCGCGATGTACCACCACTGGAAAGTGGTGGCGTGATAGCTCGTAGTGGATTTGAGTTTCAAGATCACGTTGCGGCTAGGTATTGCTTAGAAATGCTTCAGGACAAAACACTTATAGAAGTTTGGTGTGAAAGCCTAGACGACATAACGCTCATTCGCGTCAATGGAGATCAAGAAGAATTTGAGTTCGTTCAAGCAAAGAGTAATGAATTTAGCCATTTTTGGTCTGTTGCAGAATTATGCAAGAGAGATAAGAAAGGGAAAAATTCGGTGGTTGGCAGTTCGATCCTTGAGAAATCGCTTGCTTATGAACGTGGCTCAGAGCCTTGCCGCTTCCGAATAGTGACAAGCTTACCTGTCAAGGACGAACTTAAAGTGCTGACCTTACCACTTAGTTCACCATGCCGCACCTCACCAACTGATGGCTTTACCAAGCTATGTGAGCAAACTTTAAAGAAAATACCAGAATACACCTCTCCTAACGGTAGTGATGCGTCTTCTTGGCTATCACGGGCAGTATGGGAAGTTTGCCACTCATCTGAAGCTTTAGAAAATGCAAATCTTTTGAAGCTGAGGCATTTCGGTTGTGCCCTTGGAATGTTTCTTGCTGAAGATCAGTGGGATGAGATGTATAGAAAAATTCTGCGAAGGGTTCAAGATGCAGGTAGAGCAAAATGGGAAGTCGATCCGGAAGCCAAGAAGTTGAAACAAGGTGACTTTTTAAACTGGGTCAAGAATTTAGTGTCTAAAGCACAACATCCTGGAGTTGGTGGCAAGGGCGAACAACTCCGTGAAAAAATGGAGGGTGCAGGAATTCCTCCTGACTCGATTGAAATTGCTCAAGAACAGCGGAGGTCTTATCGCAGCCGTTCCTTGAGTTCAGGTTATATGGATCTATCAAGGCGACAGGAAATAGAAATGGACACTCAAGCTCATCTACATCAATTAATATCTAAACTTGACGCTGGGCAACTGAGTGATACAGGGGTTGAGTTTCATAGCCGATGTCTAGATTGCCTGAGTGAAGTTCGGCAGCATGACAAAGGGGAGATACCATTATCCTTCCTGCAAGGATATATGTACTATCTGGCAGATAGATGTTTACATCGCTTCACGAGGGTAGCGATATGAAGTCTTTGCATGAACTCGCCAAACTACCCGCAGGTGTGTCCTTATTAGCAGATGACATAATAGAGTTTCATGCAGCTAGGCTTCTTCTATTGTTGGGTTTGTGTGGTGTTGGTGGTCGTATTGATGGGTTGACTAAACTAGCAAAGCTCGATTTTTTCGTAAGATATCCTCATTTTTTTGATAAAGCCTGTTCTGCTTCAGGGGAACAAATTCAATCTGCTTCAACTTCTATTGAATCAAGTATGGTACGCCATCATTATGGTCCTTGGGATCATAGGTACTATGAGGTACTTGCCTATTTAAGAAGTCGAGGCTTAATCCAAATTATCAAGGAAGGAAATACCTATAAATTTAAGCTTACTCAAGTAGGCAAACAGCAAGTTGAGCAACTGAAAAAAGAACCATCTTATGAGCAGCTATGTGAGCAAATGCGTCGTGTAAAAGCTGTTTTCGGCAATAAAGCTGGAGCAACCCTGAAAAATTTGATCTATAAGGTTTTCAGTCAGGAAGTTGCACAAAAATCTCTGGGCGAGGTTATTGAGTAATGACTACAAAGACGTTAATAATTAAGCAACTGAGCCGCTCGCCTAAAACTGGTGATTTTGATGAGTTGAATTTTGAACCTGGAGTCAATGTTTTGGTGGGTCAACCAAATACAGGCAAGACCCAGTGGCTCAGAATGTTTAATTTTTTGATGGGTGATCGGGATAGCAATCCAGTTAATGCATTTGATGAAAACCTTGTCAACAAATATGATTCAGTCAAGGGTATTTTTATTGTTGGAGATGAAGAAATCATTTTAGAGCGAAACTGGAAGCAGGCGGGTAATAGAGGAAAAGTATTCATTAATGGAGAGCCGATCACAGCAGATAATTTCTCATCTTATTTATTACCTCGCTTAGAAATCCCCACGGTACATTATCCACAAGGAAATCCTTTATCGCCTCGTACATGGCCGGAGCTTAGTTGGCGAAGTTTACTACGTCATATTTACCGTAGACAGAAATCATGGGGAGAATTAGCAGATCAACAATTCGAAGTTGAACAGCACGCATGTATCTTGCTTTTTCTGGGAATTGCTGAATATTTATTTTCTCCTGAATATGAAAAATTAGCAGAAAAGCAAAAAGAAATTTATAGACAGCAAGTTCGAAAAAAAGAGTTTGCTAGCACACTGAATCAAATATCTAGAGAGATTCTAAATGAGCCAGGATTAGGTGTTGCAGTGACGGCTAATTCTATAGATTCTGCCATTCAACGTCTTGATATTGAAGTCGATAGCTTGCTCAATCAACGTACAGCGTTACTTAATTCTTTGCAAGAAAATGTACTTCAAGAATCAAGCTCAGAACAGATAGCAGCTTTTGAGCAATTGAGTGACAGGTGGTCAAGGCTTCAGGCAAGCAGAAGTGAAGTTTCATCGCAGATACAATCAACTCAAGCTCGTCTAAAAGATCTGGAAGACTATAGTACGAAAATAAGAGAGGAACTATCTAGAATTGAACGCGCTAGAAGTGCTGGTCAGGTATTTCGAGACTTACGAGTTACACATTGTCCCGTATGTGAACAACCTGTTGACTCAAAAAATATGTCTCTTGATCACTGTTATCTATGTGGTCAACCAACAGATCTAAATTTAAACGAGGGTAGCGCAAGTGAGCAGCGCCTTGATTTTGAGATAGAGCAACTTCGGGGCGAGAACCAAGAAGCTCAAGAGCTAGTTGAAGTGGTTCATAGCGAGCTTGAAAGCCTAATATCTCATCAACGCCTTATTGATGAAGAACTTACATATATTCAACGTCAGATGAGACCCACACAAATCGCTGCTGCTGCTATTTTACCTCCTGAAATATCTCAAATTGATATGGACTTGGGACGTATTCAAGAGCGCATGAGACAACTTGAGAGGGTTAAAAGTGCGCTTGAATTGCAAGAGGACTTATCAGAACAAATTGCTCAAATTGAAAGTGAAATTCGTGTTTTAGAGGTTGAAGTAGCACGGGCATCTCAAGAAATTAACTTTGAAAGATCTAGCTCGTTGCTTGTAGATCAGATGAATACTTATCTGAATGCTATTAAGCTTAGAAATCCAAACTCATGGACTCAGGGCGAAGTTGGATTACGCTTAAGGGAAAAAGGCTTTGCTTTCACGGTAGGTCAAAATAAAGCAAGTAGTCTTGGTGATACAATGATGCTTTATTTTTTGCCAGCATATAACTATGCGTTACTGTCATTATCTAATAATGAAAAATGTCATTATCCAGGATTGAGTATTCTAGAGTTTCCGGCAAATTTTGACGATGTCTCTCAACAATTTCTAGAGAGGGAACAAGAAAATTTTATATTGGAACCCTTTATAGACTTAGTAAATCAGGAAGGTATGAAAAATACACAAGTAATTGCTGTAGGAAGATCTTTTGAAGGTTTACAGAATGTTCACAGAGTTGAGCTTAATCAGGTATGGAGATAGAACTTGTTTTGCATTACTTACTGACAATCTTCAAAAGCTATCCCCGTCAATAATTCAGCAAGCTAACTCTATGTAGACAGATCAGTGTCAGCCTATATCTCCAAAATGGCAATTAAAGCAGACGCAGTTCTGTCTAAAATCTGGCAAAAGTAGAATTAGACAGAATCCTAGCATTGTGCCAAAAGTTGAGCCTTGTTCGTTCAACATTTTTCTATAAGCATGTGAATCGTGCCAAAAGATCAAGAATTCATAACAAAGCGCCAGGTGATACTTGTGTTCCCCTGGCGTTTTGTTTTATTGTGGGCGATACCGGAATTCGTTCCGGTGATTTGATTAAAGGACAAGCTTAAGGTGAGGACGCTGATTAGGAGTGTTGGTAGCACTGCCTAACCAGCTAACCTAACTCTCTGAATCGGGCAGAGGGCTAGGCTGGATCGATTTTATCGTTTCACCTCGCTAATGCTACACACGTGGTTGGGTACCACGCCTTAAGCTTTTCTTCTCCACATCTCCATTGCATTAGCGAGGAACAGAATATGACATCGGAGTTTAACGATCTGGTGCCTGTGCCCCAGCCCGAAAAGCCGCAGATTTGGATTATCGGTACGCGAGAGCAAGTCGTTCACATCATGAACGAAATGTACGTGAAAGAGATGGTGCAAGACCGAGCGCGATTCACGCCCATCATTCCCGCACCGTTTGCCCATGGCAAAGTTATGACGGTGTTGGTGCGGTAGGGGGGAATTCGAAATTCGGAATTGGAGGATTGCTGTGTTGGCTTGCTTGGCGTTGGCTAGAGTGGGTTGAGCAGCGTCTTCCAACTGTGCCAGAGGGCGATCGCCCCTGATTCCAACATGAGGTAATTCAGAATTCGCAGTTTGGAATTCGGAATTGGAGTCTTGCTGTGTGGGTGTCAGGAGTGCGATCGCCGCCAAAAGCTTTTGCCATATTCAAACAATGGCTAGAACCAGCAGTGCAAGGGAACGGCGCTTCCCAGCCTTTCACCATGCGAATGTTCATTATGACAGCCCTTGGAGTTTTGTTACTCAGCGTGAGTGCACAGCCGCCATGCGTTGGCCAAGCTCGTGAGGGGTATTCGCGCATCGTTTGCCAAAGCACTGGCAGTTTTATAATCAAATCATGCAACAACTCACCATCACCCGACCCGACGACTGGCATCTTCATCTACGCGATGGTGCCGCATTGAAAGCCGTTCTACCGCATACAGTGCGCCAGTTTGCCCGCGCCATTGTTATGCCAAATTTGAAGCCCCCAGTCCGCTCGGTTGCAGATGCAGCCGCCTATCGCGATCGCATTCTTGCAGCAGTGCCACCGGGGCAACCGTTCGAGCCACTAATGACGCTCTATCTCACCGATAACACAACCCCCGAAGAAGTGATTGCGGCAAAGGCTTCTCAGTTTGTCAAAGCTGTGAAGTACTACCCCGCCGGTGCAACAACCAATTCAGACCTTGGGGTGACAGATATTCGCAAGTGCGATCGCGTCTTTGAAGCCATGCAGCAAGTCGATTTGCCCTTACTCCTGCATGGAGAAGTAACCGATCACAAAGTTGATATGTTCGACCGCGAAAAAGTCTTTATCGAGCGACATTTAATCCCACTCAAGCAACGGTTTCCCTGCCTGCGCATCGTGCTTGAACACATCACCACCTCCGATGCAGTGCAGTATGTTCTATCGACCAGTAACATTGCTGCAACCATCACACCACAACATTTGCTATTCAACCGCAATAGCCTATTCCAGGGTGGCATTCGCCCCCACTTTTATTGCCTGCCAATTTTGAAGCGAGAAGAGCATCGCTCGGCGCTTTTACAAGCGGCAACCTCTGGCAATCCCAAGTTCTTTCTAGGCACCGATAGCGCCCCTCACCCTCGCAATAGTAAAGAAAGTTCCTGCGGATGTGCGGGTTGCTATTCAGCCCTGCACGCAATGGAGTTATACGCCGAAGCCTTTGAGAGCGCCAATGCTCTAGATAAACTGGAAGCATTTGCCAGCTTTTATGGGCCAGATTTTTATCAACTTCCACGCAATACGGAACAGATTACGTTGACCAAAACAACCTGGCGCGTTCCCGATGAAATTTCCTTTCCGGAATCTGGATTGGTGCCCCTATGGGCAGGTCAAGAAATGTCTTGGAAAATGGCTTAATCCCAGCCATATCCCAAAAAGAGCGATCGCAGGCTCAGAACAAACTAGCGACTTCCACCTCCACTAAAGATAACCATTGCATCCTCGCTCAATTGCATGATTGCCAAACAACTGGGCGATCGCTGTGTATAGAACTTATGAGCTTGTGGCTTCGAGATTAGCGAAAGGCAAAAAGCAAGAATGATGCTCTGGATAGAAAGCCACCCCACAAGAAACTGATAGTGGAAAATGTACCTCTAAATAGCTGTGATCTACCGAAACAGTCATTCATCGGCAAACACTCTCAAACCGATCGATATCCAGGTCTGCTGATGTCGTTGCTGCTGGCAGCAAGCATTGATAAGTCCCTATCAATGCTTGACCATCTTGATTAAATTGAAAATGACGAAACTCAACTGGAGGAGGACTTACTTCCATCCTAAAAGCCTCCAACTTCAGGTTTCTGAATGCCGTCATCATACAAAAATTACGGTCAGGAACAGAGTCTGTAGCACTTGGACGTGTAAAAACGGACAGACTTAATTGATGATCGCTAACGTTAGGACTTTGCCACTCGTACCATGCCCGCGGCCTACCGTTCAAATCAGAAACACCGCATGGAATTCTTTCTTCCCTTCCATGTAAATTCATGAAAAGCCATTGAAGGCGAGTAGGGGTGTAGGGTTGTTGCCATACATTCTGAGGGGATACTTCCGCGACAACCGATGGTTGAGATAAGGCTGAAAACAACAGAACGACAATGCTATGAAAGAGGGCTTGCTTCTGCATAAAATTTTGATTAGCTGCTCTATTGATTGAATCTTGATTGCAAAACTGCAAAACCTACCTAGACTAGACTTTGGCACCCAGAACGGAAGCTAAATCCTGACCTGAACTACTGAACTGCATCATGCCTTAAATCAGCAGCAGCTCATGAACTTTGCTAACTAACCAGCTTATCCTGTCTGCTGTATTTGGGTTGTGAACCTGCACTGTTGAGCGATCGCCTCCATCTCTCTTTGAGGGGATTTGAGAAGTATCAAATGTTCTGCATTTGACCCCAAACCCTTCAATTTTTGAGAACTTCTGACCCTGTTTTTCCCATTTACAGTTCCCCAATTTTTGGGGATGTAGAGGGCGGTTCGGATCGCAATTGGCACTTGTAAAACATCCTCTTCCCCTCTACTGCCCACAACTTCCGCTACTGGACTCATCCTTTTGCTAAAAACAAAAAAATCGGGACTGTTAACGTGGGCGGAACACTGGCTATCTCTACCCTCTGGCTGGGGGCGGCCCTTGCGGTAAAAGCAACTCGACGAGCAAGGACTAAAGTTGATCGCCAAGTGTCGTAAAAACATGGTCAATCGGCTCATGAGCCTCATTGCCAAAGCCCTTTTGCGTAAGCGTGTCATCATGAAAGCTCCCTGTCGACCTGCGCGAAATTCTTGCCCGTTGGCATTTCCCAAAACCCAGTCAGTGCCGAATTCGCCCTACCCGAAACACCAAAATGACCAAGGCCACCCCCAGCAGCGTTAAACCCATCGTCACGCTGGACGCTGCAGCAACCAGGGGCGTGAGCGTATAGCGAAGATTGGGCCAGATTACCTTGGGTAATGTCTCTGTGGCCGATGTACCTAAAAACAGCGCAATGACAAACTCATTCAACGAAATAATAAACGCCATGATGGCACCCACGATCATCGCTGGCGCAATGATTGGTAAGGTAATTCGTCGAAAAATAGTGATAGCACCTGCCCCAAGACCTTGAGCCGCCTGTTCTAAATCAGGGTCAAGGTCTTCCAAGGCCGATCGAATCAGCAGAAAGGCGACGGGCATACTCCAAAGGCTATGACCCGCAGCAATTGAAACCTTTGTGCCCCAGAGCCCAATCCGGTGAACAAAGGGCAACAAGGCCATTGCCAGCACCACCGCTGGCACAAACAGTGGTAGGAGCACTGCGCCAGAAATGAGTTGAGCATAGCGGAAGTGGTAGCGGGTCACGGCCAACGCTACCCCACCCCCGGCGAGTAATGATCCAACAACAGTCATCCCTGCCACCCAAAAGCTGTTCAGCAGCCCTTGGGTCCATTGAGGACTGGCAAAAAAGAGAGAATACCACCGCCAGGACCATTGCCCCGTAGGAGGCTGCAACAACTCGCCCGGCGTAAAGGAAATCCAGAGCACATAGATGAGGGGTAAGAGGATCACCAACAGCGCACCAATCCCTAAAAGCATCACAAGCCCCTGCCTCAGGGTCGTCAACCAACCCGATGCCCCACTCAGTCGTCTCGCTATCATGGCAACCTCCGCAAGGACTGTTTAGACCGTAGGGACAGGCTGTAAACGGCAATGCAAATCCCTAAGGTTACAAACATCATCATGGCTTCGGCGGCACCACGGGGCCAATTGAGGTTTTCAAACGTTTGTTTTTGAATATCGACTGCAAGGGTAATTTCCTGGGGGCTCCCTAACAGATAGGGGCTCTCAAAAGCCCCGAGGGCAAAGATTAAGCTGAGCAGCATGGCTAAAGAAAGACCCGGTACAGAAAGCGGCAAGGTAATCCGCCGAAAGGCCGCCCAAGTTGTTGCCCCAAGGCCGTAGGCTGCTGGCACCAAAGTATCATCAATGCGATCCAGCGCTGTGACCAAAACAAGCACTGCGTAGGGCAATATCAAAAAGATTTCTCCAGCCACAACCCCAAATAAGTTATGGAACAAGGGAAGGGGTTCTGCAATGAGACCTAACCCTAACAGACCTTGATTGATTGGGCCAGAGTTGCTCAGCAATAGCTGAATGCCGTAGATAATCACCAGAGGATTGGCTAACTTGGGGAGTACCACTGCTACAAGGGCGATCGCCTTCCACCAGGGCGGTAGTTTATGGATAAAGAGAGATAATGGATAGGCCAAGAGCACCGTCACAAGGGCGGTACCGAGCCCCAGGCTAACGGTAAAGGCTAAGACTTCCCAAAAGTAGCGATCGCCCAAGAGAGCCCCATAGGCATCCAGGGTCCATGTGCCGGGAGTATAAAACCCGCCACTACCAATTCCAAATCCACTCTGGCCACCACCTGCATAAAGGCTAACCCGACCCAGCAGCACCATGGGCGCAACAAAAAAGGCCAGGAGCAAAATCAACGCTGGTGTGAGCAGCAGGACCGTAACCCAATCACGCGCAGAGAATTGAGGGAACCGCAGGGTCATGCTTGAAACCTTTGCAGAGGACGGTGGGGAGAGCTGGACAACTGAGGCACTACCCAGGTTGGATCGGATTCAGGGATGGGCCAAAGGTATTGAGCCGGAATTCCAACGGGAAGAACATTGCCCAGTTGCACATCAGGTAGGTGATCCGGACGGCTCCGCACCCGTAAGGTTGCCCCAGACTCCAACTGCATCTCCAAAACAAGATCCGTTCCTAGAAACGTAGACTCTACGACTGTCCCCTGCCAACGATGAGCACAATCCATAGCGGCCATACCAACCACGCAATTTTCGGGTCGTACCATGAGCCAGTTGCCAGGTTCTACGGCAGGCGATTCACGACGATATAAATGCATCCCATTGTCTAGATGCATCAACTCTGTCCCTAGGGATTGCACCTGAAACAGATTGGCCTCGCCCAGAAATCGGGCAACCAGCGGAGAAGCTGGCTGGTGATAGAGGTTGGCCGGGGTATCAATCTGTAGGAACTGCCCGTTTAGCATTAAACCAATCTGGTCTGCCAGGGCCAAGGCCTCTTCTTGGTCGTGGGTCACCAAAATGGTTGTGACGCCGGTTTGCTGCTGTAGGTGTTTGAGTTCGGTACGCAGGCTTTCGCGCAGTTGGCGATCTAGATTCGCGAAGGGTTCATCGAGCAACAGTAGCTTGGGCTGAATCACCAACGCACGCGCTAGGGCCACTCGCTGCTGCTGCCCACCCGATAGTTCCTTCGGTAAGCGATCGCGCTCTGCGGTAGAAAGCCCAACGCGGTCGAGCATCGCTTCCACCCGTTGGTGGCGATCGGCACGGGCAAGTTTCTGTACTTCTAACCCAAAGGCAACATTCTGTCGGGCCGATAGGTGCGGAAACAGGGCATAGTTTTGAAATACCATCCCAACATTGCGCTGGTTAGGGGGTTTGCAGGTAACGTTCTGATTTGCGATGAAAATCTTGCCCTGGGTGGGCTTAAGGTAACCGCCAATTAACCGCAGGAGCGTTGTTTTTCCGCACCCGGAAGGCCCCAGCAAACAGAAAAAGCGCCCCGCTTCAATCGACAGAAAAAGTTGATTGATAGCCGTGAGACGCTGTTGATAGGAATACTGGATAGCCTCTAGACGTAGGATTACTTCCATTTGCGATCGCATTTTGATGATCTATTCATTGCCCAATATCAAGCAAATTGCCCGATATCAAGCTGCCTGTCGCAAAATCTCTTTATCCCAGGTAGCAACAATATTATCCCAGTCCTTGAAGTAGGCATCGTAGGGGTAATAGCCGATCTGTTGCAATTGATCTTCCGTAGACGGATACACTTGCTTCCACAAGGGATCTTGAGTAGACACTTTCTGGGCAACTGCCAAACTAGAGGTCATTGACCCAGTTTGGGCAAAGGCCATTTGCATTTCTTCTCCCATCAAGAAGTTAATGGCCTCTTCTGCCAGTTCCTTTTGCTGAGTGCCCGTCGGAATTACCCACATCAGTTGCACAAAGGCCCGATCTGCATCTGGCACAATGGCGGCCAGCTCTGGACTTTGACGCATTGCAATTAACATATCAGGGCTATGCATATTGCCGATGGCACAGTTCTTTTGGCTTAAGTTCAGAGCCATATCCGTTGAAGTTGGCCACCAATATTTCACGCGATCTCGGTTTTCCTTCGCAAATGCGATTACTCCAGCCAGGTTGTTGTCCATTTCTGCTGCCGCTGTCCCAGGCTTACCGTCCTGCTCCACTTTCATGGCAGCAAAGGTGTACAGAGACATATAGAAAGAGTTGTACAGCCCCAAATTGCCATTCACGTCATCGCGCAGTAGGTCAGACCACCCCGTTGGGGTGAAATCGATCAGTTCCTTGTTATAGGCTAAGGTCATGACGGATTCCGGGAAGGTGATCCCGTAGCCATCCGTATACACCCAATTGTTCAAAACCGATGGGCTTAAGTTCTCTTTATTGGGAATTCGAGACATATCAATGGTTTGAAACAAACCTTCCTTAATCGCCGGATAGCCTTGAGTGGCATCTGTAAGGACTAGGTCAAAGGCAGGCTGGCCCGGTGGGGAAGCCTTGAGCTTGGGAATAGAATCCCACCACCCTGGATCGGGGATGACCGTTGCGCCAGTTTTTGTTTGAAATTGAGGCACAAAGGATTCTCGAAAGGCTTTTTCCCAAGCCCCCGAATAGATAAATACCCGTAATGTTTGCCCTGCGAAATCTTGGGTTCCCGTATTGGTTGCAGGTGCAGGTGCAGCCTCACGGGCTGAGTTACTGGTATTTGTGCAACTATGCAACCCAAAACTCAGACCAAAGCCAGCGGCTCCAGCCCAGCCTAAGAAGTGACGCCGGGAAACTCCGGCTCTATTAAACATGGGGTTTGAGGGCATAACTTATACTTTCCTAAATCTGTAACAGGCGACGAGCATTTAATGGGTCGCCAAGCTACTGTGGCTGCTCGGACCGCTCCGAGCAAACATCTCAGACAACATTGATCAGGTTGAAATTTAACTCTTAGGGGCAGTAAGGGAGTTTAGCCTACTGGGAGAAGCGATCCCGAGGCACGATGGCTACAGGACGAACCCACCCCGCACTGCCACCGCGAATTTTGATCGGAAACGCAGCAAAAATAAACCCTGTTGCACAGGGGATAGCTTCCAGGTTTGCTAACTTTTCGAGATGCATGTGTTCGCGATCGCGCCCAGCAAAGTGGGCAGGCAAAAACATTGGATCTTCCTTCTGATATTCCTGTTGCATGGTGTTGTAGGAAACATCCATGGCATAGCCATCAATCCCCACTAACCGTACCCCTTGATCGAGTAAATAGTAAAGCCCCTCCAGGGAAAGCCCCGCCTGGCTTTGCCAGTATTGGTCATCGTCGTTGACATGGGCATCAGCACCGGACCAAATCAAGGGAATCATCCCTGGTTTTAAAGTGACTTCCAGGCGTTCTAGCTCCTGCTTGAGGTCATCTACCGTAATATCTCGACCACCGTGGGAGCGAAAATCTAACCGAACTCCTGGCCCCATGCACCACGATAGTGGCACTTGATCAATGGTTTTAGCAGGTTGCCCTGCAACAGTGGGGCCAAAGTGATAGGGCGCGTCAATGTGATTTCCGGCGTGATCCGTAAGCCATACATGGGTCCAGGCTAAGCCCATAGATTCAGGGAAGTCAGTTCCTTCTAGCTTTTGCTCACGATCTTCACCGCTAAACTTATGGCGATTAAACTGGCTAGCCATAGCTCTTGCCCCATCTGCATGGCTGACGTGCTGGGCTTTATAGGTCCACGGTGCGTAGGCTGCCGCATCTAGGTAAACCCCTAAATCAATAATCTCGAAGGGTTCGTTAAAGACATCAAACATAATTTCTGATTTGCTCATAAAATGCAATCCAACAAGACCAATTCACGGATAAAACTTTGCTGAAGAATCGGGCAAAAATCTTGAAACTCCGTTTCTGTCAGGGCTTACGCAGTTGAATGATGTTTGGAGCGCTAAGCGGTTCAAATATCATTCAACCCCCTAGTTTTTCGGATTAAGTGCATAAGGGCTATCTGTAATGCCGTAGCCGTGCGGTTTCTGAGTTAAGGGCATTATTTTGTGCTCACTTGATAGTTTTACCAAGCACCGCGATAATACCGGAGTAAACCTGGGTCAAAATGAGTACAAGATTAATTTGAATATTCCATATGGAACTTAACAGACGGCTAAGCATTTGCACACTGTTCGTAAGATATGCAGATGAACCAACAGTGTGGAGCCAGATTTCTCTTGGCAAACATCCCATTTACTGTCCATCCTTTTAACTCATTAACTCACTGGTTTTTCCAAAGCGTAGAGTATCTAAAAAATACACATTCGTTTTATTGCGTCTCTATAAGCAATCTTTTAATCTTGAAATAATTTTTGGTTGCTTTTTAACTAAATATTACTATCCATTAATTCATGATTCATTATTTATCGATGGGGTCGTAGAAGTTGAAGCGGGAAATGCACACTGCGAGATCGGCGATCGCACTGTAGCTTTTGGCGATCGCTATCAGGAATCTTTCAAGTTGTGGAGAGTACTCACTCTGTCTAAGAAGCTGAAACCCCTACTAAAAGAAACTTCCCCTGATGGTTACAAGTCGCTCAATCCGCCTTGCTTGAAAGGGTTGAGCCATAGATACCTATCGGCTCACCTGCTAATCTTCAACAAGGGAAAAGAGAGTCGCCCCAAGGATAATATTGGTCGCCCCAATTAGGCTATCGTCTTGGTCTTCTCCCGAAAAGGTGAGGTGCAGACCGCCGCCGACCATTAAGACAGAAATAAGACAGAAAGGATATTGATGCCCCACTTGGAGCATCGTCTCAAGAACATACCAACTTGCCACGGATTCATGTCTTCACCTTCCCCAAAAATTAAGCTTTTGCTAAAGGGAAATGTGAGATTGAACACCATCTAGGTATCGAATCAACTCATCCAATCAGGAATACTGAATACTCATGTACATAGAGGTTTTTCCGACTTTATGCAAGATCTACAGCTAACGGTGAAGTTGTGCGGCGGCAGATAACCTTGAACTCCCACCGATAAGCTCTGTACCGTCCGCACCGACGTAGTGTTGGGCTGCTGCTACCTGCACAGTGGAGAAACAAAAGACGCACCAAAATTTTAACTGGCGGCTAGAATGCTGAGAAGCTTGTGAGGTAAGATGTAAAGCCATCTTAATATCAGGCTGACTCCCAAGACCTTTTATGGGACAATCTTAGTATAAATGAACTATTTGGAGGGCGGTAAATAAGGTGTTGCATCGACAAAAAGCCCTACTGATGATGCTTCAGCAAGTTGGAGGTACAGCTTCTAGCTTGCAAATGATGAAGTGGGCATTTCTGTTGTCCTCTGAAACACCATCGCATGGGGGAAAGACGTTTTACCAATTTATTCCATACCGATACGGACCTTACTCCTTTACTCTCAATCAAGAAACAGATTCGCTCATTCGTAATGGTTTCCTAGAAAGAGAACTTGACAATCGATGGAATCTTACTCCTTTAGGGAAGAGCCTAGAAATAACTTTGCCTAATGATGTGAGCAAAGATATTTACCAAATTTCTAAGATTTACGGAAAGTTTTCTGGACAAGAATTAATCGATCTAATTTATGACAAATATGATTGGTTTACAATCAACAGCGATCTCCCTGGAAGAAGCAAGGGGAAACGTCCAGTTGCAGAAAAGTCTATTTACACTGCTGGTTATGAAGGCAAAACTGTTGATGAGTTTCTAAATCTCCTTATGGAATTTGGTATATCGCGGTTGATTGATGTCCGATACAACCCCATTTCACGCCGATATGGTTTCCACAAAAGTACTCTTTTGCGTCTATGTAGCTCTCTGAGAATAGACTATCAACACCTTCCTGGTTTGGGAATACCAGGCTCAGAACGAGAACATTTAGACTCTGATCGTCAATATACGTCCTTGTTTGAGAATTATCGTTGTAGTCTTCTCTCTCGTGAAAAGGATCTGACTAATGTAAGTAGGTTGTTGAAGTCCGAACCTAGTGTCCTTGTATGCATGGAAGCTAATCCAGAATTTTGCCATCGCAACGTTTTGGCTCAACATCTAACAACTTTAATCAATATGCCGATTAAGCACTTGGGATGTTAGATATGAGTAATCAGGCAATCAGAACTAAAGTTCTTATAACTGTGATGACTTACCCACATCCATCTAGAGGTTATCAAGAACTTGTTTGTACGGCTGGTGTGACTGAGCAGGGCGAATGGGTTCGACTTTATCCAGTAGACTATCGTTACCGACCTAGAAATCAACAATTTCGTAAATATCAGTGGATAGAAGTTGATTTATTCCCGCATGGAGCTGGTAATGATCGGAGGAGAGAAAGCAGGAAGCCGGTTTTAGATACGCTCCGCGTTTTAGGAGAACCACTCTCTACAAAAAATGGATGGAGTGCGCGTCGTCAAATTATTGATCAAGTTCCGATTTATACGGTGAAGCAGTTACGCGAATTGCATGAATCTGAGCATGTATCGCTCGGTATTGTGCAGCCTACAAGAGTAATTGATTTAAAGATTGAACCTGCTGATTCTGAATGGAAATCAGAATGGCAAACTTTATTTGACCAATTGACCCTTTTTGGACCTGTTCAAAAGCCTCTTCGGAAAATACCATACAAGTTCAGTTATGTTTTTGAATGCAATGACAGCCACAAACCCCACAATGCCATGATTGAGGACTGGGAATTAGGGGTGCTTTGGCTGAATGAAGTGGCTCGTTTGGGTAATGAAGAGCAAGCAGCTTTGAGCGTTCGCCGCAAGTTTCTGGACGAGCTATGTAACGAGAGCAAAGATACCCGTTTCTTTATGGGTACAGTATTTCCATACAATACGTGGGTTGTACTCGGTGTTTTTTGGCCACCTAAACCAAACAACTCGCAACCAGAAGTGGTTCAAGGAACTCTATTTTGAGGTATTGACAAATGGGTCGGCTCCAAATTTTCAATGCTGCACCATTATGCTCAAAGTACTGCCCCAACCGAAATACGAAGCAGCCCAACTCTATGTAGACAGATCGGATCTGTCTAATTCTTCTGCATGAGGGATGTAGGCAGATTTAGATCTGTCTAAGTGGCCCGTATAGGGGATATAGACAGATCAGTGTCAGCCTATATCTCCAAAATGGCAATTAAAGCAGACGCAGTTCTGTCTAAAACCTGACAAAAGTGGAATTAGACAGAATCCTAACATTGCGCCAAAAGTTGAGCCTTGTTCGTTCAACATTTTTCTGTAAGCATGTGAACAGTGCCAAAAGATCAAGAATTCATAACAAAATGCTGAGGGGTACTTGTGTTCTCTTGGCGTTTTGTTTTATTGTGTGCGATACCGGAAATTTGTTCCGGTGATTTAACCAAAGACAGGCTTAAGGTGAGGACGCTGATTAGGAGTGTTGGTCGCACTGCCTAACCAGCTAACCTAACTCTCTGGGGTCGCAGAGGGCTAGGCTGGATCGATTTTATCGTTTCACCTCGCTAATGCTACATAAGTGGTTGGGTACCACGCCTTAAGCTTTTCTTCTCCACACATCTTCATTGCATTAGCGAGGAACAGAATATGACATCGGAGTTTAACGAGCTGGTGCCTGTGCCCCAGCCCGAAAAGCCGCAGATTTGGATTATCGGTACGCGAGAGCAAGTCGTTCACATCATGAACGAGCTGGTTGTAAAACAGGTGGTGCACGACCGAGTGAAGTTCACCCCCATCATTCCCGCACCGTTTGCGAATGGCAAAGTCATGACTGTGCTGGTGCGATAGGCTGAGTCCGATCACGATCGCCCGAATCAAGATTTGGATAGGGTGAATGCAAACGTGCGATCGCCCATCCAGATCTTGATAAATTCGCAACATGAATTAGCACACGAACAATCGTTTAGATGCTCGCGTGACTGCAACGTACAACAATTGGTTCCGTTCGCGAATATTCTTATTGATCAACGCATTGGGAATATCCACGAATACATTTTGGAACGTAGAACCCTGAGATTTGTGAATCGTCAGGCAATAGGCATAGCTCAAGTTGGCGAATAGATTTTTTAAATCCCAAAACTCTTGCCAACGCTTTTCTTCGGCATAGAGCTTGAGCAGCTTGTCGTACTCGCCCTGGCTGGCTTCGTGGAGCACATGGAGCGATCGCAAATAGCCATCATCTGTCATCACCTGTAGCGTCCACACCTGCCACGGCCCATAGGTCGAGGCGCCCACATCCAGCACCTCACACTCTGCCGACGTTTGCATCAGCAGCGCATCGCCTGCAAAGCATGGGCTGTTGGCCACCAGCCGTTCGCCTGCCACAAAGCGGGGCACCGCAGGCCCATAAATCGCAGAGCGAATGGTGTGGTTGAGCGCATCGACGCGGCGGTTGGTATAAGCCAGCGCCCGCACATAGTCGGGATCGGCCTTGTAGGCATCGCTTTGAAAGGCGCGAATCAACAGTTTTTCCCAGTCCAAACGGTTGGCGACAATCACCCCCTCAGTGCGATCGCCATTGGCCTCCGTTTTGAACTGGGGCAGGTATGCCGACTCCAAATTGTTGCGAATGGACTCGGCCAGCAGAGCGATCGCCCCACCGTAGCGCACCACCATCGTTAAATCGGAGCGATCGGCGATGGATTGGAAGACTTGAGATTCTGGCTCACCAATGGGCGGTAGCTGTGCCACATCTCCCACAAACAAGAGCTGCGTTTTGGACAGTAGATCCATCACCTGCATCGCCAACAGGCTCCACATCTCTGCATTAATCATCGACGCTTCATCGACGACGACGAGCTGGTAGCGATCGATGTGGTTTTCGCTATCGCGATCGGGACGAAACACCTGCTTGCCCGTGGTCACATCAATATCGGGACGCAGCCCCAGCAGTTTGCAACAGGTCATGCAGTCGATATTCAGTTCCCACTGCGAGGCCATGTTCTCCAAAACTTTTGTGGCCTTGTTGCTGAAGGCGGTGAACACAATTTTGCGCTTGTCGCCTTCGGCCCGCATGCGTTTGATCAGCGCTTGCAGCAGAGTTGTTTTGCCGGTGCCTGCGTACCCCGTCAATAAATAGAAGCGATCGCGACTTTGGGTAAAGGCTTCGAGCGCACGCAACGCCTTGCGCTGCTGGCGGTTGAGGCGAATACCCGGCAGCACTTCGGCGATCGATCGATGTTTGGCGAGGGAGGAGGACAAGGGTGCAGGAGACGAGTGGAGGGCGCAGGCTAGAACAAACGTTTTACCTCATCATAGGGGCTGATGGCGAAGGGTTTCAAATCGGGGTGAAATTTATTTCTAACATAGGGATCTGTTGGGGCTGAGTTGTACGGTCTGCATGCCTATCGGGGGCGCGATCGCGTCAGGGGAGCCGTTGTCGCTCCCCACCAGAGTGCGGTCATCTCTTGCTGTTCCCGTGATTCGGCATAGGCGCGGTAGACGGACACGCCGCCTATGGATAGCACCAGGGCGATCGCCGGAGTCACCAAAGGAACCCAGCCACCTGCTGCAAAGGTGGCGACACCGGCCCCTGCCAAGCCACCCACGCCCACTACCAATCCACCTACCAGCACTGCCGGATGCCGCTGCACCCAGGCGATTGTGCTGCCCGTCACCGTACAGCCAATCAGAATGATCAATTCTGCCCAGTCGGAAATAGCCCAGGGCACCGCCTCCCCATCCAACACTGTGGTCAACAGTTGGCTGGTCATGGCGGCGTGAACCATCACCCCTGGCATTTGGTGTTCGCTGTCCTGCCCAGCGCTGTAGGGCGTGTAGAACAAGTCTTTGGCGCTGGGGGCAGTTGTGCCAATGAGAATGATGCGATCGCTCACCTGCTCGGGGGTAAGGGTGCCGCTGAGCACGTCCGATAGGGAAACCATTTCGGCGGGCTGGTTGGAGCGATAGCGCAGCATGATTTGGTAGCCCTGGGCATCGGTGGGTTGGTACCCGCCAAAGGTGGCTTCCAGTGGGGGAAAGGTGCGATCGCCAACCACCATGGTTCCTGGATTTTCCTGGCTATCCTGCGGGGTCATGTTGGCTTTTGCCAAGTATTGCAGCGCCAGCCGCGCCGAAAAGGAATACATTGGCGTATCGCCCACCGTTGCAAACATCAGATTTCGCCGCACCACATTGTCGGCATCCAGGGTGAGATCGTTAAACCCCACCTGCTGATCGGGCACACCGGGCGGAGGCGGCACTTGATTGGTGGTGGTGTTGCCAATTTGAGTAATGGCGATGACGTTGTTGGCGGCAAACTGTTGCAGCAGTTGTTCTCGTCCGGGGTCTTGGGGCAGGTCGCGCAGCAGATCGAGGCCAATCAGGCGGGGTTGCAGGAGTTGCAGGTTGGCGATCGCTTCGGCAATGGAGGCATCCGATGGGGTGGCTCGCTGTAGGGCTTGCAGATCGGCTTCGGTAATGCCCACCACCAGCAATCGCGGATCGGGCGGTTGTTCTGGCTGCAGCCGGACGAGCTGATCATAAGCCGCCAGTTCCCACGATTCTGTCCAGCCCAAATAGCGCGCCCCTACAAACAGACCACTCACGGCCAACGATGCGATCGCCACCGTTTTCAGTCCTTCTTGCAACCGCTGCTGCCAACTTTTGGGTGGCACAGTTGGCTGAGTTTGCAATTGTTTGAACAGAGCCTCTGGCAGTAGCAGCTCCGACAGCTCAATCTCTGACGGAATTTCGGTTGTACTGGTGGGCAAGTCGCCCAGCCGTCCTAGCGCATGCAGCACATCGGTTGCCGACTGGTAGCGCTGCATGTAGTCATACCGCACCATCCGATCCAAAATGAAGGCAAGTCCTGGGCTGGCGGTGGCGTGACTGTGCCACTGGACTTCCTGGGTGAGTTCATCATCTGGCAGGCGAGCCGGGGGAATGCCCGTCAGCGCTTGAATCACCGTCATGCCCAAAGCATAAATGTCGCTACAGTAGCGGGGCTTGCCCATGAGCTGTTCGCTGGGGGTATAGCCCTGGGTGCCAATGCCCACCGTCAGGTTAGTTTTGCCCGACATGCCGGTCATTTGAGTTTGAATTTCTTTGACGGCCCCAAAGTCAATCAGCACAATGCAGCCATCTTGCTTGCGCCGAATCAGGTTTCCGGGTTTGATGTCGCGATGAATGACTTGGTTCTGATGAACAAATTGCAGGACGGTCAGCACATCTTTTAGGATGGCGATCGCCTCATCTTCAGTCAGCCGCGATCGCCGCGAAAACTCTTCGGCCAGCGAGATGCCTTCAATTAACTCCTGAACCAGATAAAACTCTTTATTCTCTTCAAACGAGTCAAAAAAATCGGGAATTTGGTCGTGTTGACCCAACAGCCGCAGCATATTGACTTCGGTGTCAAACAATCGCCGTGCAACTTCCAAAAACTTGGTTTCGCGGCTGCTCGGCTGAAACTGCTTCACCACGCACTGGCGATGCCCTTGGGTATCTTCTGCCAAAAAGGTTTGCCCAAAGCCACCCGCCCCAAGGCTGGTTAAAATTTTGTATCGTCCCGCAAGCAGCGTTCCCAACATGAGCAGTGTGGTCGGCGTGATGTACTGATTCTATAGCAACCGTTTCGCTCGCAACTGTGATGAAGGGTTAGACCTGGCTCAAGGCAACACTCTACAGAACCTAGATTCACAGCGCCAAGCTCGACCGGATCGAGCTACTGGATCTAGATGATTCAAATCGCCTCGACTACTGTGCACCATCACCGAAACTGGATTTCGGTGTGTGAAACCACGGGCTGAATGTGGCAAGAGTTGAGTTGGTCAACCTAGCCCAATTGCCTTAGCCGCACACCCAACTCTAAGCCCGTTAGCTGGCCTTGCGGTAGGCCGTTTCAAAAGCTGGAGCTTTGGTCGGTTGAGGGGATGCGGGCAGAGCTGCGGGCAAGATTGCGGGCGGTGTCGCAGGCAATGCGGATGAGGGAGACTTTGCCGTCGCGTGAGATGCTGCCGAGCTAGTACCCGCGACCTGAGATAAGGGACGGTTGGCAGGGATCGGGTGAGTATTTGGCTGGCTGGAACTGAACTGGCTGGTTTGAAACTGCTGTATCGTAGCCCGAATCGCATCCAGCTTGGCGGTCAAGCCTTGGGTATGAGTGGTGAGTGTGGTTAGCTCATGTTCTAGCTGGTGCAGCTCGGTGTCGATTGTGTTGACGTTGAGTGCTAAAGTCTGAAGTTTAGATTTAAGCTGCTGGGTGTGCGTTTCCAGGCGTTGGCCGGTGGACTGCATCTGCACAGCAGTGGATGCAAAAACGTTTTTCATGATCTCAAGCTTCCTGGTTGTTACACTCTCATGATTACTGGATCCACAAAATTGCTGGGCGTTATCGGATATCCTGTGGAACATTCGTTATCGCCGATGATGCACAATGCTGCGATCGCCCAGATGGGCATAAATTATCTTTACGTGCCGCTTCCGGTTAAACCGGAGAATTTAGCCGATGCAATGCGGGGCTTTGAGGCGATCGGTCTTGTTGGGTTTAACGCCACCATTCCCCACAAGCAGGCCATCATACCCTTGCTAACCAGCGTGAGCGATCTGGCCCAGGCCGTGGGTGCCGTTAACACCGTTTGCCGTACCGAACAAGGCTGGATGGGCACCAATACCGATGTGCAAGGATTTTTGGCTCCGCTGCAAGGCATTACACGCGACTGGGCCAATGCCGAAGTGGTGGTGCTTGGCAATGGTGGTGCCGCGCGGGCGGTGGTGGCGGGCTGTGCCCAGTTGGGGGTTGGGCACGTGCATGTGGTAGGGCGACAACTAGAAAAAGTGCAGGCGTTTCAAACGAGCTGGCACGAGTCTCCGCTGAAGGTGGCGATCTCCGCCCATGGGTGGAATGCGATCGATGCGCTGTTGCCCAATGCCTCGTTAATTGTGAACACAACGCCCATTGGCATGTATCCGCATGGCAATGCATCGCCGCTGAGCCAACATCAGCTGGCAAAACTATCTCCCGGAGCGATCGCCTACGATCTCATCTACACTCCGCGACCCACCCAGTTTTTGCAAGATGCCCAGGCTGTGGGAGCGATCGCCCTGGATGGCTTGGAAATGCTGGTGCAGCAGGGAGCCGCCGCGCTGGAACTGTGGACTCAGCAGCCTGCTCCAGTGAATATCATGCGCGCCACCCTTGAGCAGCACTTGGCCCAACGCATGGGGCATTGATCCAATTGACCCAACTTGACCCAATCAACAATCCAAGCCCGCTGGCTCATCGTGCGATGCCTAAACGTTTGATGACTGAAACGTTCGATAGCTAAAAATTTGATGGCTAAAAATTCGATGACTCAACGTTCGATAGCTAAACGTTTGAAGTTTGATGTCTAAACGTTCGCGTTCAGGAATTTCATGTCTAAAAGGTGAATGAATGTAATCTGAGGGCGATCGCACGCGATTCCTGCAGCTGTCTATGCGCCAACATGCTCAACCTCTCAGTGCAAGCTGCTGAATTGGCCAGCGTGATTATGCGTTTCAACGGCAGAACGGGAACCCTGTATGCATGTTCGAGTCCGACTAGCCAACGATATCTATGCAGGCACCATCTTCCAATCCGGAAATCCACCTTCTTCATCAGCGTATTCGCGAACTAGAAGCCGCCTGTCAGCTAGAACGACAACGCTACGATGCTGTGGCACAAGAGCAGTGTGCCTTGCTGGAGTGGATTCAGCGATCGCCACTGCCCACGCTCGAAACCGACACGAACCTCACCATTACCCTGTGGAACCCCGCCGCCGAACATGCCTTTGGCTACCCCCAGCATGACGTAATTGGGCGATCGCTACTGGATGTTATTCATACGGATCACCATGCCGAGTTGGATGCGCTCATTCCAATCTTGCAAAGTTTGCAATCTCCCACCCGCTGTCTCCCAACAACGCTGGTTGTTCAAACCCAGTCAGCCCAGTCGATTTCCTGCACGTGGCACAGCACCTATCGCACCGGGGGCGATCGCTGGCAGCTCATGTTGCAGCCTCAGGACACCCAAGTCGAACCTGTTCCCAGCGGGGCTGTAGCCTGTCAAACCTCCAATGCACTCCTCCAGCTTGTGTTGGATACCTTGCCGCAGCGCGTATTTTGGAAAGATGTCAACCTGCGCTATCTAGGAGGGAACAAGCTGTTTGCGCAGGACGCAGGGCTTGACTCACCAGACGCGTTGATTGGCCTTACGGACTTTGATGTGTCGTGGGGCAATGCAGCGATCGCTTATCAAGCACACGACCGGGATGTGCTTGCCAGCAACGCACCCAAAATGAACTACGAAGAGCAAATGACCTATGCCGATGGCAGCCTGCGCTGGGTCAAAACGAGTAAACTTCCGTTGCGCAATGAGCAAGGAGAAGTAATTGGGGTATTTGGCACCTACGAGGATGTCACTCAGCAACGCCAAATTGAGATCGCGCTGCAACAGCGCGAAGAATTTTTACGCAGCATTTATGACGGTACGGCGGAAATCATGTTTGCCGTGAACTACACCGAGTCAGGTGAGTTTCGCTACGAAAGCTTTAACCTGGCCTGTGAACGGTTTACCCAAGTAACCACTGCCGAGGCTTTTGGTAAAACACCAATCGAAACGTTTGGTGAAACAATGGGCAACCATGTGCAGCGCAACTACGAACGCTGTATTGCGGCTGACGCACCGATTACCTATGAGGAAAAAGTTCAGTTCACCCATTCGATCGAGTGGACGATGACAACCCTCTCTCCTTTGCGGGATTCGACTGGGCGCATTTTTCGCCTGGTTGGTACGGCGAGCATTATCACGGATCGCAAGCAAACCGAAGCGGAGTTGGAGCGATCGCAAGAGATGCTGCGCTTGGTGATCGACAACATTCCCCAACGGGTGATGTGGAAAGATCGGAACTCGGTATATCTAGGCTGTAACCAAAGCCACGCCAAGCTGACCGGTTTTGTTCATCCCAACGCCATTGTGGGCAAAACAGACTTTGATCTGCCATGGCTGAGTGAACAGGCGGCAGCCTATCGAGAAGAAGATCAGCAATTGATGGAATCCGATACACCGTTGTATCGCATCGTAGAGCCGCAGCGGTTATCCAGTGGTGAGTTGCGCTGGGTAGAGGCCAACAAAATTCCCATTCACGATGCGCAGGGTGAGGTTGCTGGACTGTTGATTACGCTAGAAGACATTACCGAGCGCAAGCAAGCCGAAGAGGCGCTAAAAGCATCCGCCCAAGATTTGCGCACCTTGTTCAACTCAATTCACGATGCCATCTTTATTCACGATCTGGATCTAACGCTGCTGGACGTGAATACCAAAATGCTGGAGATGTTTGGCGTTAGCTACGACGAAGCGCTAACCATGTCGATCGTGGAGGATTACTCCAGCGCCGATAACCCGTTTGATGATCTGCCGCCGCTGTGGCAACGAGTACTGGATGGTGAAACCTGTCAGTTTGCATGGCGGGTCAAACGTCCCCATGATGGAACGGTGTTTGATGTGGAAGTTGTGTTGCAGCGGGTGTCGTTGAGCAATCGCTCGGTGGTGCTGGCCAATGTGCGTGATATTAGCGATCGCAAACGAGCGCAAGAAGCTGTGCAACAATCTCAAGAAATGTTGCAGTTGGTGATTGACACTATGCCCCAACGCATTTTTTGGAAAGACAAAGATTTGGTGTATTTGGGGTGCAATATCAGTCAGGCTAAGTTTTCTGGATTGTCACATCCAAAGCAAATTGTGGGCTTGAGCGATTATGACTTGCCCGAAGTTGGCGATCGCGCTGAGCGATATCGAGCGCGCGATCGCCAAGTTTTAGCGGCCAATCGAACGGAGCACGCGATTTATGAAACCGTGGATGAAGTAACGCAGCAGGCGCAATGGATTGCGGTCAACAAAATTCCGCTCCACGACTCGCAGGGAAATGTTATGGGCCTGCTGGGCATGGTTGAAGACATTACCGAGCGCAAGCAGACCGAAGCCGCCTTGTTGCAATCGGCTGAGCAATTGCAACAGCAGGCACAGCACGAGCGCCTGATCAACCAGCTCATTGGCCAAATTCGCAACTCGTTAGATATTCAACAAATTTTGCGGGTGGCTGTGCATGAAATGCGTGTTGTTCTTGGTATTGATAGTTGCATGTTTGCCTGGTATCAGCCCGAAGCTGACCCTCCCTACTGGGATGTGGTGGAGGAATCGTGCTTTATCGATATGCCGCGATTGCTGGGATCTCATGTGCCCAATGCTCACATCGAGCCGATTTCGGATGTGGTGCTCCAGGGCGAAATTGTACGGGTGGATGACACCTTTACGCTGAGCGATCGCAAAGCTCGCGTGTTCTACCAACGCTTGGGGTATCGCGCAAGCTTGGCATTGCCCGTATGCACGCATTCTGGCGCTGTTGGCGTTCTGGGCTGTAGTTCGCGCTCTGGCCCACGGATCTGGCTTGATGATGAGGTGGAACTGGTGCAAACCGTGGTCGATCAGCTAGTGATTGCGCTGAACCAGGCCGAACTGTACGACCAAAGCCGCACCAAAGCCCAAGAACTTCAGGCTACGCTGCAAGAACTCCAACGCACCCAAACTCACCTTATTCAAAGCGAAAAAATGTCCTCTCTTGGCCAACTGGTGGCCGGAGTTGCCCATGAAATTAATAATCCGGTGAACTTTATTTCGGGCAACCTCAACTACGCTAGCGACTACACCCAAGATCTGTTGCGATTAATTGAGCTTTATCGCAAGCATTACCCCGCCGCCCATCCCGAAATTCAAGAAGAGGCAGATGCGGTTGATCTGGACTTTTTGATGGAGGATTTGCCCAAGCTGTTGAACTCGATGCGAGTCGGTTCAGAACGCATTCAGGCGATCGTTGCTTCATTGCGTACCTTCTCGCGTATGGATGAAGCAGAATTCAAAGCAGTAGATATTCATGAAGGAATTGATAGCACCCTCATGATTTTGCAGAATCGACTTAAGGCAAAGTCAAATCGACCCGCCATTGAAGTGATGCGCGAATACCATGAGTTACCGCTTGTAGAATGCTATGCGGGACAGTTGAATCAGGTCTTTATGAACATTCTGAGCAACGCAATTGATGCTCTGGAAGAACGGGATGAAGAGCGATCGCTCGATGAGATTACGAACAATCCCAGCCATCTTTGGATTAAGACTGAAATGATTCAAGAAACCGTTGCATCAGGAACTGTAGAGTCAAAAGTTAAGATTCACATTGCTGATAACGGTCCAGGTATTTCAAGCAAAAATTTACAACGCTTGTTTGATCCATTTTTTACAACCAAACCGGTTGGTCAAGGAACAGGAATGGGACTATCCATTAGTTACCAAATTGTGACCGAACGACATGGTGGAACTCTGGAATGTATCTCCAGTCCTGGGCAAGGTGCAGAATTCATCATCACAATCCCGATTCAGCAAATCTGATGCAATGCATCTTCCTTGAGGTAGCGTTGGCGATACCACACACATCCACATGGCAAGAAAAAAGGGAGCGATCGCTCCCTAATCTCTAAAATCAGAATTGATATCAAGCAAATCGTTAACGTTGCTATCTCAGAAGCTAGAACTCAGGCTTAAGACGCAGTACCACTCATTTCCGTCTCTGCAACCGACCCATCCGGTAGGGTAGATGCGCGCTCTCGCTCAAGCCGACGCTTGCGTGCATAGAGCTGAATCGCCGCTGCAAATGCAATCACCATCCCAACAATGCCCCATGCCGTCGCACTTGTTGGCAAATTGTTTTTGAAGATTGCCAACATGACAACCACAATAAAGAGAATTGTTGGAATTTCATTGAACCAACGAAACTGTTGGCCCGTCATTTTGCACTCATCTGCGGCGAGCTTTTTCATGAGCCTTTTGCAGTAATGGTGATAGCCAATTAACACCACCACAATCGCCAGCTTTGCATGCAGCCATGGCTGCTTTAGCACCTCTGGCTCTGTCGTAACCAAGCCGATCGCCATTGCAATGGTGAGCAGCATGGCCGGCGTCATAATAATGCTGTAGAGGCGCTTCTCCATAATCTGGTACTGATTTTTGAGGATGGTGCGAGCCGGCTCCGGTTGTTCGTAAGCTTCGGCATGGTAGACAAATAGACGCGGTAGGTAAAACAACCCTGCAAACCAAGCCACAATGCCGACAATATGAAACGCTTTGAACCAAAGGTAATTCATTGAGTTCGCTCCTCTCCCTCCAGAACCCTGATCATAGCGTCGTTTCGCACCACCATTAATCAGCCTGTTACGGTCTGTTACGGTTCGCAATCATAATTTGGGCGTACCATGCCCAAACCCTGCGCGAAACCTATACAGCGTGCTTAAACAGCGTATCGAGGTAAACCCGTGCTGCACGACGATAGCTCAATGCGCTGTTGGGATTTTCGCTAGTGCCGTTTTGCAACAAAAACAAAGACAACGCAGCGCTAAAGACGCGATCTTGATCCCAATCGGGGTGGGTTTCGAGGTAGCCCTGCAACGACTCATGAAGCTCTTCGGGAATTTCGGCCAGGATGCTAACAGTTGCATTCATGTTGTAGAAACCTCAAACGTTTTGGAGCGGGTGGACAGAAACAGCGAACAGACAGCCAAAAATTTTAGACAATTCAAATTGCTCGCCACGGAACGCAGCAGAACCGGGCGTAGAATTGTCTGTTTTGGAATCGCTGACGAAGCTGGTGACACCTTGTGCCCTGCCTACTCAAACAGGCAGAAGCGAGCAACTCGTCCCTATCGCCAGACGCTTCACAGTTGGTAATACTTTGCAAGTCCCTCTGTGGATTAATGGCTTACTCAGGTCGGAGCGCTTTCTCGGATGTCGCATCATTGTGCGATGGCAGAAAAGGGTTGTCAACGCTGCGAAATATGAAGAGGTTCTTCAGGTTTAAAACAGACTTACGAAAGAATCAGGGTTTTGGCCTTTGTTTCTTTACGTTAGTTTACAAAAAAACGGCTTTTATGAGAATGCTGCGGATCGAAAGCGTATTCCCCAGCAATTCCCCCAATGCCCCATGCTGTCGTTCGACCCTGTGGAAAAGATCGGAACGCCTGTGGAAAACTTTCTCATACTTGTGGAAAGCGTGTGGAATAAGTGGGGAAAAATCTGCTGAAAGATAAGAAATGCAAACTTTGGAAAAACCGATTGTTTTTAAGAGGATGCACAAGTTGGCGTAAATTTTTTTCGCGATCGCCCTGTACAAATGTGGCCTGTGTTACTAAACTCTGCGTTCAACAAAATTCGACAAAAATCTAGGTTGGGCGATCGCCTGATACCTCGACTCGGGCTGCGAGTAGATTAGTTGGGCCGGCTTAGGCGAAGATTGAACAGGAAAACCGCAGGGCTAACTTGAAACCTGCATTGGGACATGAGATGGAAACACTCGTTTTGGCAATCCAAATTGGGTTGGCGTTTGTGGTGGGGGCATGTGTCGGCAGCTTCCTCAATGTGGTGATCTATCGCTTGCCTGCGGGGCTGTCGCTCCTGCATCCGCCCTCCCGCTGTCCTGTGTGCTACACACCGCTTCGACCCTATGACAATGTGCCAGTGTTGGGGTGGCTGTGGTTGCGCGGTCGCTGCCGTCATTGCCAAACTCCCATTTCATTGCGCTATCCCCTGATTGAAGCAGCGACGGGGTTGCTATTTGTCGGGATATTTCTCAGATTTGGCACTTGGTTCCCCATGCTGGGGTTTTGGCTATTTGTCAGCTGGCTGATTGCGCTTTCATTTATTGACTTAGACACGATGACGTTGCCCAATCCCCTCACTCAGTCTGGATTGGTGCTGGGGATCGTGTTTCGGGGGCTGCTGGGGTGGTCTCTCGTGGGCTCCGGGCGGGATATGGCCCACGCACTCATGAACAGCATTTTGGGCGCGGGCTTGGGCGTGTGGATGTTTACGCTTATTGCGGTGGTTGGCACGTTGGTGCTGGGGCAGGCGGCCATGGGCGGCGGTGATGCCAAACTGGCCGCGATGATGGGTGCGTGGCTGGGCTGGCAAGATTTGCTACTGGCGAGCTTTTTGGCCTGTGCGATGGGGGCGTTTGTTGGGGGTGGGGCGATCGCACTCGGACTGATTAGCCGTCGTCAACCTATGCCCTTTGGCCCTTTTTTGGCTTTGGGAGCGATTCTCACGGTCTTTTTTGGCGAGTTTTTGCTATTGGGATACCAGCAGCTCTTTTTTCCGTCGTTGTAGCTGTGATGTGGTGGTGGTTGAGAATTCCCAGGATTCGAGGAGAATGGGTTCGTCAGGGTTAGCGAGAGTGGCTTCTCGCCCCAACTTTTCGCCCCAAACTGTCGAACGCTCTCCACAACGGTGTTTTGTGGGGTAGCACTTGGCCGTTGTCTCGGCTTCTCCCGTGCTCTGATAAGATCTGATCCGTAGTCTGTTTCCCGTATGAAGTTGGCGTGACTTGGGTAACGCTTAAAACTACCAACGCTCGCTGGGAAGCTGAAATGATGCAGCAGCTTCTGGCCGCTCACGATATTCCGTCGCGAGTGGTGAATCAGGGAATGCCGCATTTTGGCTGCGGTACCCCGGCTGCCCTGGAGGTGCGGGCCAGCGATCGCTGGACGGCCCTTTTGCTGCTGAGCCCCGTCGAAGATGACGATATCGCCCAAGACTCTGCTTAATCCCTTGCGCCTTCCGTTGCGTTTTTCCACTGGTTTGCCAAATGACTGCTCCGGTCGCGCTTCGTCCTTTCGTTAACGAGTAATCCCATGTCCCTGTTTGATTGGTTTGCTAATCGCCGCAAGTCTGAACCTGTAAGTCATGAGCGCCAAGAACGCGAAATTGCCGATGGCCTGTGGAGCAAGTGCTCGGAGTGTAGCGTACTGACTTACACGAAAGATTTGCGAGCCAATCAAATGGTGTGCCCGGAGTGTGGACACCACAATCGGGTGTTTAGCGATGAGCGCATTCGTCAGTTAATTGACGGGCACAGCTGGCGATCGCTCGATGAGCATCTTCAGCCCATCGATCCCCTCAAATTTCGCGATCGCAAAGCCTATGGCGATCGCATCCGCGAAACCCAAGAAAAAACGGGGCTAAAGGATGCGGTGGCGACTGGTGTTGGCACGTTAGACAATTTGCCTGTTGCTCTGGGAGTGATGGACTTTCGGTTTATGGGCGGCAGCATGGGCTCGGTGGTGGGCGAAAAGCTGACCCGATTGATTGAACGAGGAACGCGCGATCGCATCCCGGTGATTATTGTGTGTGCGTCTGGCGGTGCGCGCATGCAAGAAGGCATGCTGAGCCTGATGCAAATGGCCAAAATCTCCGGTGCATTAGAGCGCCATCAAGAAGCGGGCTTGCTCTACATTCCCGTGTTGAGCCATCCCACAACAGGTGGGGTAACGGCCAGCTTTGCCATGTTGGGCGATATCATCATTGCCGAACCCCAAGCAACGATCGCCTTTGCCGGACGCCGGGTGGTCGAGCAAACGCTGCGTGAAAAGCTCCCCGATGACTTCCAAACGGCGGAGTATCTTCTGACCCATGGCTTTGTTGACTTGATCGTGCCGCGCACTCAGCTCAAGAGTACGCTGGCTCAACTGATTCAGCTACACGCACCCAAGTCTCAGCCTGCACACCATGCCGAACCGCAAGCCGCTGGTGTGGCCCATGTGCCCGATGCGTTTCCCTTTCCCACCATGACCCCCGACTAAACTCTAGGTCTGAGGACGACAGGAAAGGCGATCAGCTTGCAATCCATTCAGAATCTAATGTCAGCGCTTTACACAATTCAAACTCTGTTTCAAGATCCCCCCATTCCCTACGAGCCTCAAAAGCACACGCTGAAGGGCTGGGCCAAGTATTGTTTGCAAATTCGCGGCTTTAAGGTGGTGTATGCCGACAAAGCGGATTTTGCGGTACAAACCCCAACTCACAAGCTGTACTTTAATGTTGCAACAGATGTGGAAGGGCCAGGGGAGGCTCGCGATCGCCGAGTGGCCTGGATTGTCTGGCATGATCAAACCAAGACCGCTACTATTACTCCACCCGATGCCGAGGCGTAATTGGGTGTGTTTGAGAACCAGCCCATGGGGTTGGGTAGGCCAGGTTCTTTTCTGAACGGACAAATGGTATAACTCTACGGTTACTAGCGATCGCCACACCCATGCGTGAACCCTATCCCCCCATCGAACCGTTCCACACCGAAATGCTGAAGGTGTCGGAACTGCACACACTGTATGTTGAGCAGGTGGGCAATCCTCAGGGTAAGCCTGTCGTGTTTTTACACGGTGGGCCAGGAGGCGGATGCAATCCGGGCTATCGACAATTTTTTGATCCCAAACGCTGGCGCATTGTGCTGTTTGATCAGCGAGGCTGTGGCCGCAGTACGCCCCATGCCGAGCTAGAGGGCAACACCACATGGGATTTGGTCAGCGATATTGAGCGAATTCGTGAGCATTTGGGGATCGACCAATGGGTGGTGTTTGGCGGCAGTTGGGGCAGCACGCTGGCCTTGGCCTATGCCGAAACCCATCCCGATCGGGTAAAGGGGCTGATTCTGCGCGGTATTTTCACCCTGCGCCAGAAGGAACTGCTGTGGTTTTACCAAGAGGGATGCAGCTACATTTATCCCGATGCGTGGGAGAAGTACTTGCAGCCCATTCCACCCGAAGAGCGGCACGATTTGATCGGCGCATACTACAAGCGGTTGACCAGTGCTGACCCGGCGGTGCGCTGGGAGGCGGCGCGAGCCTGGTCGATTTGGGAGGGGAGCACCAGCCGCCTGTTCCCCGATGCCAATATGGCCGAGCAGTATGGCCGGGTGGGGTTTGCCGATGCCTTTGCCCGCATTGAGTGTCACTACTTTGTGAACAAGGGCTTTTTTGAAACCGATGATTGGCTGTACCGCCATGTCGATCGCATCCGCCATATTCCAGGGGTGATTGTGCAGGGACGGTACGATGTGGTGTGCCCCATGGTGAGCGCTTGGGACCTGCACAAGGCGTGGCCAGAGTCAGAGCTGTTGGTGATTGCCGATGCCGGACACTCCATGAATGAGCCGGGAATTCGCACGGCGCTACTGGATGCGGGCGATCGCTTTGCTGATTTATAAAACGTCGATACCCCTGGAGCTCACGAGATCTTAAGGAGTCTCACGAAACTGTTGAGCCGATGAGCCGAGTATGGCTCAACGCATCCTACTTTGTAGCTGATAGCAACCCTTCGCGCTACGCTGGTATATTGCGTGTGTGTTTTGGGAGTGCCTGCGCGATCGCGCTCGACTGCTTCTGCTAAAGCTCATACCTGTTTGTCCAATTCATCACATCATCTTTCGTCATCATGCTAAGAGCCGGAATTGTTGGACTGCCCAATGTGGGAAAATCCACTCTCTTTAATGCGGTGGTTGCCAATGCCAAGGCCCAGGCCGCAAACTTCCCCTTTTGCACCATCGAGCCGAATACGGGTGTGGTGGCTGTTCCAGATGAGCGATTGAACAAACTGGCCAAAATCTCAAGCTCCGCAGAAATTATTCCAGCGCGGGTGGAATTTGTGGATATTGCCGGATTGGTGAAGGGTGCCAGCAAGGGCGAGGGGTTGGGCAACCAGTTTTTGGCCAATATTCGCGAAGTGGATGCGATCGTGCATGTGGTTCGCTGCTTTGAGAATGACGACATTATTCACGTGGCGGGTTCGGTCGATCCGGTGCGGGATATTGAGGTGATTAACCTGGAGTTGGCGCTGGCAGATTTGTCGCAGCTTGAAAAGCGGGTTGATCGCACCCGCAAGCAAGCCAAAACCAGCAAAGATGCCCAGGTCGAGATGGGTGTGTTGGAGAAATTGCTGGTGGTGTTGAATGAGGGCAAGTCGGCCCGGTTGGTGGAGCTAACGGAAGAAGAAGAGGCGCTGATTAAACCCTTGGGCCTATTAACTCGTAAGCCGGTTATTTATGCCACCAATGTTTCGGAAGATGACTTGGCGACTGGCAATGAGTGGGTGGAACAGGTACGGGCGATCGCCGCTCAGGAAAATGCCCAGGTCGTTGTCGTGTCTGCCCAGGTGGAATCTGAATTGGTAGAGCTGCCACCCGAAGAGCAGACCGATTTTCTAGAAGCGTTGGGCGTGACGGAAGGTGGCCTCAAAACCCTAATTCGCGCGACCTACGAGCTGCTCGGGTTGCGCACTTACTTTACCACTGGCCCCAAGGAAACTCGGGCCTGGACCATCCGAACCGGCATGGTTGCGCCCCAGGCAGCTGGGGTTATCCACACGGACTTTGAGCGGGGCTTTATTCGGGCGGAAACCGTGGCCTACAAGGACTTGATCTCCACGGGTTCTATGGCGGCGGCCAAGGAGAAAGGGCTGGTGCGCAGCGAAGGCAAGGAATATGTGGTGCAGGAAGGCGATGTCATGTTGTTCCGCTTCAATGTGTAAGGGAAATGGCAGGAGCGAGTTCCCAGCAACCAGCCATATCCAGGAAAAATTCACACTCCTGTTAAGAGTGTCAAAAGATTGCACGATTACCCTGGACTTTGCAAAGGCGGGTCGGTAACAAGGAACTAGCAAACACCGAGGTTTGAGACAAAGCGATATGGGTCTTAGCGAAAAGATTGCCGATCAAACGACCAAAAAAAACTTAGTAGCCGACTGCACCAAGCTGATTGATGAGCAGGTTGCTGCGAAAGGTGGCGTGTCTGGTCTTGCCCTCAAGGCCGCCTATGGCGTTGTTAAAGGCGTTGAGCCAAGCTATATTTCTGGCGCAATTCAGCGCTTGCTGCCCGATGCTTTGGCGGCGCTCGATCCCGTTTGGAATGAGGGAGTGCAGTCGGGTGACCCGGTGCAGTTTTTGATTCAAAACCGCTCTCTTACGGCAGATACGCTGCTGAGCGTGACTGATGCCAAGATCGAGCGGGCTCAAAATGGGGTTGTTCGCGGGGCATACAGTAAGCTGCGGAAATCGGTCAAGGGCGATGTGGAAGCAGCGGTTCCCGGCTTGGCCCAAATTTTAGGGACCCACGTTCAAGGTTAATTTCAACTCACTGTTTTGTGGACATGAAGGGTTGATGCTAGTAAGGCATCAGCCCTTTTTCTATGTCAGCCCCACTGGTTGGAGTAATGCTTAACGCCCATCGTTCAGGAGTTGGGATCACATGATTGTAATACTGTTATGGGCGAAGAATTTCAACTCACTTGGTATACCCGCAGGTTTAGAGGATGTCTGAGAAGTCAAAAAATAGCTCTCATCCCCCAGCCCCTTCTCCCCAAATTTGGGAGAAGGGGAGCTGCAAACCCTTTCCCCTCGCCTAAATTTGGGAGAGGAGAACACAAGGGGTGAGGGAATCTCGAAAAGCAAGGGAACAGTCGAAACAACTGCTAGAAATTGCTAAAACAGGAGTAGAACGGGCGATCGAAACGGATGAAGCGACAGCAACGATCTGGATCAATCAGCAGCTAAAAGCCTTGGGGGTGAAAATCTCATGATCATGCAGCTTGAAGAAAAAAGGATCTATACCCCTGAAGAGTATCTTGAGTTTGAGGTGAACTCAGAAACGCGGCATGAATATATCAATGGAGAAATCATTCCCATGACTGGCGGCACCCCCGAACATAATGAAATCGCCAGTATCTTGAATGCTGCCTTGAGAGTGGCTTTGAAGGGGAAACCATACAGCATTTTTGTCGCCGATCAACGGCTTTGGATTCCTGCTCACAATCTTTATACCTATCCTGATGTGATGGTTGTGCCTCGTCCACTTGAACGACAACAGGGAAGAACAGACACAATCACAAATCCAATTATGATTGCTGAAGTGCTTTCCAAATCTACAAAAAGCTACGATCGAGATGAAAAGTTTTCGGCTTATCGCACAATTCCATCATTCCAGGAATATCTTTTAATCGATCAATACAGCATGCATGCTGAGCAATATTTTAAAACTGACACTCACCAATGGCTCTTTACTGAATATAGCGATGCAGAGTCTTTGCTGTCGCTCTCATCCATTCCATTTGAAATTCAATTAGCGGATCTCTATGAGAATGTAGAACTTGAGTCGTAAACGGCGGAGCTTCTTTGTTTATGGTCAATCTTGCCATTGCGTTACCACAAGCTTGCCGTTGCAATACCAATGGAGAGCGTTGCTGAGTTTTGTCACAAATAGCAATAGTAAATGACAGGATTTTCTCTATTCGACTCTGTTCTGCGCGAAGGCTTTTGCCCCGATAGCGGCTGTGATGTGATGGTGCAGTGCGTCTAATAATGTAAAGGTTAAGACAATGTAAAATCGCCGCCGTCACTGCCTCTAGAGAGCAAGGCATACTGAAAGAACAACCCACAGCGTTTGTCTCTGCTGTGTGGGGGTTGATGAAATGGTGTTGAAATCGAGTCCGGTGCTGCTGGGCCAGTTGGTACGTCGAGTTCCGCTGCGCTTGATATTCATTGTGCCCTTTGTTGTGCAAATCGTTGGAGCGGTTGGGCTGACTGGGTGGCTCTCCATTCGCAATGGTCAGCAGGCGGTCAACGATGTCGCCATGCAGCTCCGCCAAGAGGTGAGCGATCGCGTGGCTTATCGATTGGATGACTACCTGGCCATGCCTCATCTCATCAATCAGCTCAATCGCAATACCATTCAACGAAGATACTTAGACCCCAACAATTCGGCTGCACTGTATCAACATTTTTTTCAACAAGCTCACGATTTTCCTAACATTGGCTCCATCTTTTTTGGCACGCCAGAGGGAGAGTTTGTTGGCAATGGACAAATTGAGCACGGAACCCATCAGCTGATGATTGCTGGCCCCTCGCAAGGGGGCAGTATCCGCTTTTATGATGTGGATGAAGACGGCAAGCAGCAGCGGTTGGCTCAGGAAACCCCCAACTTTGTGGTGCAGCAGCGGCCCTGGTATAAGGCGGCGATCGCTGCTGGTCAGCCTACCTGGGGCGATATTTTTATGTATCATGCGTTTCCGGTGTTGGCGTTGCCAGCCTCGGTGCCAGTGTATGCCGATGATGGCAGCCTGATTGGCGTTGCAGGAAATAATTTTTTCTTATCGCAAATTAGCGACTTTTTGCGGACCTTGCAGGTTGGGGAACATGGCCAAATTTTTATCGTGGAACCTTCGGGCCTGTTGATTGGCAGTTCTACCCCAACGCCGCTGTTGCAGGTTGAGGGCAACAAGGCTACGCGCATTCATGTGCTGGAGTCGGGCGATCGCCTGCTGGAATCCACAACCCAGGCGTTGTTGCAAGAGGTGCCCTCGCTGCCCCAGCTAACTCGTACCATGCAGCTCGACTTTTTCCTGGATGGCAGTCGCCAGTTTGTGCAGGCTGTGCCTTACAGAGGTCCGTTGGGGCTGCAGTGGATCATTGTGGTGGTAGTGCCCGAATCGGACTATATGAGCCGAATTCAGGCCAATACTCGCAGCACCATCGTGCTGTGTATGGCGGCGTTGGGCTTGGCAACGGCTTCGGGAATTTTGACATCCAGCTGGCTCACGCAGCCCTTGGTGCGCCTTAATGATGCAGCGAAGGCGATCGCCCTGGGCGATTTTCAGCAATATCTGCATCCCACCAGTGGCACCCAACATATTCGTGAAGTTGAGGAACTCAGCGGCTCGTTTAACCAGATGGCGTCTCAGCTTCAGTCTTCGTTTGCTGAGATGCACGCGCTCAACTTTGCCCTGGCAGACAGCGAAAGTCGGTTGCGGCAATTTCTGGATGCGCTGCCTGTGGGCATTGCCATTCACGATCGCTCTGGGCAACTCATTTACACCAACCAACTGGCCCAAGATTTGCTCAATGCTCACCAGTTTCAGCCGATAGCAGTGGATCAGCTGGCTTCGGCCTTTCAGGTCTATCAGGCGAGCACCAATAGTTTGTACGAACCTGAGCAAATGCCAGCCATTCGAGCCTTGCAAGGCGAGTTTGTGCAAACGGAAGATCTGGAGCTGCGACGAGAGAACAAAACGATTCAGCTAGAGGTGCGGGCAACGCCCATTTTCGATCACGAGGGGAAGGTCATTTATGCGATCGCCGCGTTTCAGGATATTAGCCAGCGCAAGCAGGCCGAAGAGCAGCTGATTTACAACGCGCTGCACGACACGCTGACCGATTTGCCCAACCGCAACCTGTTGATGTCGCGGTTGGAACTGGCGATCAACTGGGCCAAGCAGCACGAAGATTATTTCTTTGCGGTGCTGTTTTTGGATATGGATCGGTTCAAGGTGATTAACGACAGCTTGGGGCATTTGGCTGGGGATGAGCTATTGATTACCATTGCTCACAAGCTGCAAGCGTTGATTCGTCCGACTGATTTGGCGGCGCGGCTGGGGGGCGATGAGTTTGTGTTGCTGCTGGACGAAATTGAGGGAATTCAAGATGCGGTGCGGGTGGCAGAGCGCATTTTGCAAGAGTTTCGTTCGGTATTTGAGCTGGATGGACGAGAGCTATTTCTCTCAACCAGCATTGGCATTGTGATGGGCGATCGCTCCTATCAGCATCCGTCGGATGTGTTGCGTGATGCCGATTTGGCGATGTATCAGGCCAAGTCTAGCGGCAAGGCGACCTATGCTGTGTTTGATGCGGCCATGCATGCCCAAGCGCTAAAGCGACTGCACCTGGAAAATGATTTGCGAAAAGCGATCGCGCGACAGGAGTTTGTGGTGCATTACCAGCCCATTGTGGCGCTGGGAACGGGCCACATTGTGGGATTCGAGGCGTTGGTGCGCTGGCAGCACCCAACCCGTGGGCTTGTGGCACCGGGGCAATTTATTGCGATCGCCGAAGAAACTGGGCTGGTTCATACAATTGACAATTGGGTGCTACGCCAGGCTTGCACTCAGTTGGGTATCTGGCAGCGGCGCTTTCCTCAGTTGTCGTCTCTAAAGGTGACGGTGAACCTGTCCACGCGGGATTTGTGGGAACTGCGACTGGTGGAAACGCTGGATGAACTGTTGGCGATCGCTGGCCCCCTGCATCCCGGTAGTCTGATGCTGGAAATTACCGAAAGTTTGCTAGTGGAAAATGTACCCGCCACGATCGCCCTACTCATGCAGATTCGAGAGCGCGGCATTCAGGTGAGTGTGGACGACTTTGGCACAGGTTACTCATCGCTCAGCTACCTGCACGAATTGCCCATTGATACCCTCAAAATCGATCGATCGTTTGTGGGGCAAATGACCCGACAGGGCAAAAACTATCGCATTGTTGAAACGATTGTGCAGCTCAGCAATCAGTTGGGGCTCGATGCGATCGCCGAAGGGATTGAGACCCACTCGCAGTTGGAATATCTGCGCGAGTTTGGCTGTGAATATGGCCAGGGCTATCTGTTTGCGCAGCCTGTAACGGCGGCTGTGGCCGAGCGCTTGTTAGAAGATAGCCCCTGCTTCAACCTCAAGGTTTAGAGCTGACGCAGGGGCATAACTGACCCTCATCAGGTGATGACGGTTGGCTTGTCCATGCCAGTGTATTGGCGAATTTGGGCGACTTCTTCCGCAATGTCGATCAACGGCTTGAGTGCGTCCTGGGCATCCAGGTTGTGCTTGGCGATGTTGGGCTCGTAGCTTTCTAAATACACCCGCAGCGTTGCGCCCTGGGTGCCTGTGCCCGAAAGACGAAACACAATGCGCGAGCCATCAGTAAAGCCAATGCGAATGCCTTGCTTGCTGCTGGTGCTGCCATCCACCGGATCGGTGTAGCTAAAGTCGTCGGCATAGTCTACCGTGTAGCCACCAAGCGGCTTGCCCTTCAGGCTGGGCAACATGTCGCGCAGCTTGGAGACTAGGGTATTGGCGCGATCGCTATCCACCCCTTCGTAGTCATGCCGCGAGTAGTAGTTGCGGCCATACAGCTGCCAATGTTCGCGCACAATGTGCTCAACCGACTGTTGGCGCACCGCCAGAATATTGAGCCAAAACAGTACTGCCCACAGGCCGTCTTTTTCACGCACATGGTTGGAGCCTGTGCCAAAGCTCTCTTCGCCGCAGAGGGTGGCTTTGCCCGCATCAAGCAGATTGCCAAAGAACTTCCAGCCAGTGGGGGTTTCGTAGCACTCAATGCCCAGGCGATCGGCAACGCGATCGGCAGCGGCGCTGGTGGGCATGGAGCGGGCAATTCCGGCAATGCCATCTTTGTAGCCGGGAACAAGCTGAGCGTTGGCCGCCAGCACCGCCAAACTATCGCTTGGGGTAACAAAGAAATTGCGACCCAAAATCATGTTGCGATCGCCATCGCCATCCGATGCCGCCCCAAAATCGGGGGCATTGTCCCCAAACAAAATCTCCACCAAGTCGTGGGCATACACCAGATTGGGGTCAGGATGTCCATCGCCAAAGTCCTCAAGTGGCACCCCGTTCATCACCGTTCCTGCAGGGGCTCCCAGGCGATCTTCAAAAATTGCCGTGGCATACGGCCCAGTAACGGCATGCATAGAATCCATACACATGCGGAAGTTGGTCCCTGTGAGCAGTTGCCGAATGCGATCGAAATCAAAGAGCGATTCCAGCAATTCCTGATAGTCCGCAACGGAATCAATCACCTCCACCACCATGTCGCCTACGGTGCTGGTGCCCAGCTCATCCAGGTTGATGTCTGGCACATCCAAAATGCGGTACTCGGTGATGGATTTGGTGCGGGCAAAGATCGCCTCGGTTACCTTTTCGGGTGCGGGGCCACCGTTGCCAATGTTGTACTTAATGCCAAAGTCGCCATTGGGGCCACCGGGGTTGTGGCTGGCAGAAAGAATGATGCCGCCAAATGCTCCGTATTTTCGAATGACGCAGGAAGCCGCAGGCGTGGAAAGAATGCCGCGATGTCCGACCTTGACTCGGCCAAATCCATTGGCTGCGGCCATTTTGATGATGGTTTGAATCGCCTGACGGTTGTAGTATCGCCCGTCGCCACCCACCACCAGCGTTTGCCCCTGAAATGCCTCCAGGCTATCGAAAATCGACTGCGTAAAGTTTTCGAGATAGTGGGGCTGCTGAAACGTGGTGACGGCTTTTCTGAGCCCAGAGGTGCCTGGCTTTTGGTCAGAAAAGGGCGTGGTTTCAACCTTGCGAATCGTCATTGGGTTTCGCCTCTCTCAAATGAAATCGATGGGATGCCTTGGGGCTACAAGTCTGCGATCCGTTAGCACTGTCCTATGGACTAGCCATATGGACTGTAACGCGATCTGTGTTCACTCTAGGGTTTGCTGATGGGCTCGTCTAGTGGCGAGGGTTACTCAGCGACAGGTTCGCCTGGACAATAGGTTACTCAGGCAACAGGTTACCCAAGCAATTAGGCTACCTCAACAACAACAAGCCGCGAGAAAAGTATCCCTGAGAATGGCCACCCTGACTACTGCTGTACAAAAGTTTTCACTGAATCTTGACTGGCCTAGTGGGTGGGTGGGTGCTCTTGGCTGAGCAACTGCTGGTAAAAGGCGAATTGCTGTTGGGCTAGAACCCGGTTGGTGTAATGCTGCAACACGCGATCGCGCCCTTGGGTTCCAAGCGTATTGGCCCAGGTAGGCGACTGCATGAGTTGGAGCAAGCGATCGCGCAGTTCTGCCACATTTCCTTCCGCAAACACCAGTCCGGCTGAACCAATGACATGGGGAATTTCGCCAGAGCTAGAGCCAATCACCGGTACGCCACAGGCCATCGCCTCAATTAACACATGGCCAAATTGTTCCTTCCATCCCACCGAGGTTAGGGTTTTGAAGCGATCGCTGGTTTGAGAAGGCAGCACCAGCACGCTCATCAGGTTTAGGTAGCGGGGAATGTCGGCGTGGGGTACGTTCTCAACCCAAATTAAGCGGTCGGCAAAGCCATGGGCGATCGCCTGCTCCATGACGGCTGACTTGAGCGAACCACGTCCTACGAGTAGCCATTTCCAGGGCAGATGCTGGAGTTCGGCTAGCGATCGCGCCAGGGTCAGCAGCCCCTTCTCTTCCACAAAGCGGCCCACAAACCCCACCACAAACTCTTGAGGCCCAATGTTCAACTGTGCAGCTAACGTTGGCTGTGGTTGTGGGGCAAAGTGCTGCTCATCTACCCCAAGCTGTGGCAACACGGTCAGTGGCCCACCATAGCCGCGATCGCGCAAAATATTGGCTCCATCCTGGTTTCCGGCGATGGCCCCGTGGGTATGGCGCAGGTTATAAGCTTCTAGCCATGCGGCTGGCCCACGCAGGCTGTAGGGCACATTCCACCACGTAAACACCACATTCTTGGCCCCAAGCCCCAACAGTCGATTGAGTGTAATGAACTGAGCATAGGCGATCGCTTTTGTGCCCTGCTCCACTTGAATCAGGTGGGGCCGAAATCGACGCAGCAGCGTAATCGCCTCCCAGCCAAAGCCCAACAACCCCTGATGCTGCTGGCTCCAGTTGGCAATGGGCACGACTTGAAATGCGCCCTCGTGGCTAGGCTGGCTGACCACCCGCCCCCATTGCACACCGCCAGGGGCCCACCACTTGGGTACCGCCACGGTTACGCTGACCTCGGGCGCAAGCGCTGCAAGCTGCCGCAGTTTGTTGCAGTTTAAGTCAACGGTGTAGGTATGGCTTACGACAAGAATCCGCATCGGGTTGGCTGTATCCTTGCCCATCACTCCATCGTGACTGTAGCGCTGTTCTCCCGGCTTGCAACAACCCCAGCAGATAAAAGACCGCTCGCCCCACAATCTTGATGGGCGATCGCTCCTTGTCGCAGGGGGCATGACCCAGCACATGGCAGTCAAACAGGCGCAGCGCAAACCGAACTTGTTGCACCACCGTGAGGTTCTTCAATGCCATCCAAAAATGGTTGTGGTAGAAGGTGATTTGGTATTGGGGCGATCGCACATCTAGCGTATGGCAGCCGCCCGTTTGTTCGCCAAAATGGGTGAGTTTGGCCGTGGGGTCATACCAAATCTGCATTCCTGTGCGCCGCACCCGCAGGCAAAAGTCCGATTCCTCGCGAACGGCACAGCCCCCAAATCGTTCGTCAAACCACAGATTCCACTGAAAAAATAGCTCTCGCCGAAACGACATGTTACAGCCACGGGCCGTAAGCACCGCTTGAGCTTGTAGGGTATTGCTAAAGTCCAGATAAAACCAGGCGATCGCCGGATCTTGGGCCTCCGGTGGTAAGTGAAGTTGAGGACGCACCAATGGTTGGTCTGTGTGGGCAGGAGGCAGCACCCGCCCCGCAACGCCTGCTGTTTCGGGATGCTGATAGTTGTGCACATGCGCCCACAAAAAGTGAGGCGGTAACTCCACATCGTCGTCGATAAACACCAGGATGCTGCCCATCGATCGCCGCACTCCATAGTTGCGTGCCGCTGGCAAGTTGGCCCATTCTACCCGATGCCATTCAATCAGCCCCTTGTCGCTCAAAGTTTGCAAGAGTTCGGTTGTGTCGGGGTCGTGGGCGATCGTTTGATCCACCACCAAAATTTCAACGTCGGGGTAGGTTTGGGCAAGCAGGCTATCCAACGTGTGCCGCAGGGGCTCTTCGCGATGGTAAGTAGGCACAATCACCGAAATGAGAGGAGTAAGCACGGTTTACCAATCCGGTAGACATTGCGAATGCTGTGCACGTGCGGCAGAATCCCCGCAAAGACATCGTTCCCCAAAATGACCCAATGGATAACGCCATGGTCACAGAACATCCTAGGGGATTCCACTGCTATTGACTCAAACATCGGTTAGGACCATGTTTGAGAAGTGGTTTTATAAGATCAATCATTGCATTTCAGCTAATCAATTGATCACAAAATCACAGGAGCTTGAGCCAGTTATTGATGCTTGGAGAAATAAGCCTCCAAGGGCGATCGCTTGGAGGCATCGAACGACTTAAAACTTGAGACGTTAGCCTCAAACATCAGCCTTAAACATCAGGTGAGTGAGAATGCTGAAACTTTAACTAAAAACACTTTCTTTTCTGCTCAACTTTGAATTGATCAAAACATTAAAGTTGATTGCATGGTCAAATGCTAGCAGATGTTTTTATTTGTTTGTAGTTTATTGAGGATTCTTCAGTTTCTATTTGAAAAAGATCATGAAAAAGTTGATGCAAAAAGGGCTTAAAAGATACTGCTTAAAGAACCTTCGTTGCTGAAGAGATTGGTTCTTCTCGATTTTGTGGATGTGTGGGCTGTCATGAATCTAATGCGCGATCGCATCACAGATTTAAGATTGACAAAATTTACAGATCCGGTATTCTCAAATCCGCATTGAAGAGCAAAAAAAGGCGGTTCGAGAACGGCCTTGAACCGAAGCTGATGTTTTGTTTGAATTCGGCTGATCGGCGGTTGTCTGCCGTGCAGCTTTAGGAGAAGCCAGCTCGTTTTCGGCGAAAGCGCTTGTGGCGTTGGGGTTGTTGAGTTTCGGCTTGGGTGAACCGTTCTTGGCGCTCTAGGTCGGGCAATCGTAAAATGACGCCTGCAAAGAACCAGTAATACACGGCAACGGGGTCAACATCGAGTGGATAAAAGTACGTGTTGTAGCTCACAAATACAACCAGTGCCCAGAGCGAAGCACCGTAGCGCCGCAGGGCGCGATCGCGCACTCTGCGATAAGCCTGAAAACACAAAATCACAAGGGCTGTGGCCATGACAAAGAAGGCCAGCATCCCCATTGGCCCAATTTCGTACAACAGTTTGGGATAGTATGCTTCGATGAGCTGGGTATCGCCCAGGGTGCGGGCTGAGTTGGTGGCTCGCCCTAGTCCATTTCCTAAGATTCCGGCTTGTTGCTCGATTACCCAGGTAAACTGATTCACGACAAATTGGGTGGGTGGGGAGGCGGCCCAACGATCTTGTAAGCTTTCCAATCGGGATGCCACAATTTCGGGATTGCTGAGGGCGGTATATCCAAAAAAGATGCCGAGCACAAAGGCGGGCGGCACAAAGCGTTTGGCGTCGGCTACTTGCCCAGTCATAACCAGCAAGGCTCCAAAAATGAGCGGTACGAGTACTAGCGCAATGCGCTGCCCTGATAAGACGGCCATCACAAAGATAGAGGCGATCGCCATGAGCCCAGCCGTTCGCCAGCCAGCCTTGGGGTCGTTAAATGCGGTAGAAAACGTGAGAAATGCCGCAGAAATGAGAAACCAGCCCCACTGCCACGGCGCAACGAACGTACCTGGCAGGCGAATTAACTCAAGCTGTGGTGTGTAGAGTAGGGCTCCCCCAAAGAGGCAACGAGCCTCTAGGGACGCTTTGTATAACGCCTCGCCCTGAAAATATTGGGTACCTGGGCAGTAGCCAATTTGTAGCAGCAAATATTGGACAAAAGCACAGCCACAGCAGGCCAGCACAACCACCACCATCAACCGCATCAGGAATAACAGATCGCGGCGATCGCGCAGGAGATAGTAAGCACACACAATTAGCGGAATGTAGCCTACCAGCACCTTGAGCCCCAAAATACCCATGAGTAGAGGGCTTTCGCCAGCTTCAGGCGACAATTGCTGTCCCCCGTTTACAAACAGCAGCGTCGCCAAACACAGCGCCACAAAAATTGTGACGGGGGCAATGAACTTTCGCGGAATGAGAATGGGCAGCTTCTCTCGGCGGCAGTACTGCACCACGCCAAACAGTGCCGGAATGTAGAACCCGTCTTTGGCTAATTGCAGGAGTGGGCTGTTGCCAATCAGGTAGGTGACGCTGCCGCTAAACGGCATGTAGATGAGAAATGCCCAAAGTGCCTGCCGGGGAAACTTAAACGACAGTGCTGTATACAGTACACCGATGGTGGCTCCCAACCCCAGTTTGACTCCTACAAACAACCCGATGGCGTAGCCAATGAGAACTGCAAACAGCACCGCAACGGTTGTAAATACGATGAATTCTTTGCGGAGCTGTTGGGCTTTTTGCCGCTGGGCCAGCCGTTGCTTGAGCGATGGGGGTGCCTTGGGCTGGTCTGCGGGCGGTGGGGCTGCCTGGCGGCGACGAAGTGGCACAAACGACGTTTGGGAAACTGCCCCTTTATTATGGACAGGACTTACGCAGTTGAATGATGTTTGGAGCGCTTAGCGCTCCAAACATCATTCAACCCCCTGGTTTTTCGGATGAAGTGCGTAA
>NZ_JBNXVR010000050.1:0-46810 GCF_050565595.1 Leptolyngbya sp. AN02str
ACATCGGCAAGCTCGTGCAAGGTTTTTGAGAGGTTTTACACTTTTTCTTTGCACTTTAGCAGACTTGATCTCGCTTGAAAACTAGGCACTGTAAACCTTTGCTGCTTTTTTCAGCAAACCCTAAGTATCCAATACAAATGGGGTCCTGTTGTGCGTCCTGTCATGCCAACCCGTCCAATACGAAACCCTGCTGGGATTAGTTGACCTTGCTGGAGCTGAATGCTTCCCTCTGGATCAATAAGAAATGGTTGCCCTTCAATGACTTCAACATATCCGCTCATATGACAATATTTGTGTGTCCACTCTCCAGATTGAATGACGGCTGATGTTCCACAGTTAGTATTGTCAGATACTTCAATTACCTGTCCACTCCACCAATTGCGAACGTAGCTTCCTTCTGGAGCAGCCATATCTAGCCCATAATGAAATTCGCTTTCTGTAGAACCATCTGGTGAACTTCGGATTCCAAAAGGAGATGTGTATGCTTGAAAGTTCTCCAATGGAAAGGAAGCATTTTGCCAAATATCATCTGGGTCAGATTGTTGAGTTAAAAAATACTTTTGTGAGTGAGGGATCTGGCGTTGTGATGAAGGGCTTGTTTGTTGGGTTGAGGAGACGTTCTTCGATAAAGCTTCTAGATCAACTTTATTGAGAGAGCTATCAACGATTCCCACTTCTGCTACTACAGGTTTGAGGGGAGTTTTGAAACTCATAAGACTCAGAAGCACAAACAATATGAACCCGATTATGAAACACAAATAGCGTATTCGTAAGATTCGCCAAGCTTGATGATTGCACCGAAAGATAATTTTCATCCCTTAGACTCGACATTGCTTCACAAACGAGCTACTTTGATAGCTTCTAGATTAGTATCAACTCAACTTAGTTCTGAGAGTTTTAATACTGCCTTGCAGCAGAAGTAAAGCATTCGCAAGGATTAGTAAGACAACAAGTATACTGGCAATCGCGTCAGCCCAGAACCAATTCAACAAGAGAACTGATAAAGATGCAAATAAAAGGCTAATAGAGTTGGCTGCATCTGCGATCGCATGAAGAAATACACCCCGTATATTTAAGCTATGATGGCTCTCGTTATAAAGTAAAGCAGCATTGATTCCTTTCACCACAAATCCCAAGACTGCCATTATGAGTAAGGGTAGCCCTGTACTAACCTGTGGATTTTGAAACTGCTTAATCGCTTCCCAGCTAATGAACACAGCGATTCCCAGCAGAAGTAAACTGTTGATCAACGCCGACCAAGCTTCTAAATGGCTTGGATTGGGGTCTACCGGATTGGATGAACGACGATTTAAAACAGCTACTACTAAAGCAACAGCAATTGCCAAGACATCAACCATCATATGTCCTGAAACGGCAAGTAAGGATAGGCTGTGAACCCAAAGTCCAACAATCAACTCTGCCAGGAAAAGTCCACTCCGCATTCCCAACACGATCCATAGGAGCTTGATGGGTTGTTCTTTTCTTTCACTTGAAAGTGTAGATGCGTACATGGCAGGGCAGGTGCTATTGGGGGTGGGTGTCAGCTATTTTCTTGCAGTTCACGTAACACGGCTTCAACGATCTGAACTTGTTCAGCATTGTTTTGCTGTTGATAAAGATTGAGGGCTTGTTCTAGAGCCTCAATTGCTTCTGGGATTCGCCCACGATCGCGCAGTGCAAGTCCTAAGTGATAGTAGGAGCTGGCATCTGTAGGAGCTAGTTCAATCACTTGTCGATGTTCAACAATCGCCATCAATGTGTCTTGCTGCTCCATGAGAATGTCGGCAATTGCTTTTCGAGCATCTACTAAGTCTGGTTGCAGAGCCACTGCTTCTCGATATGCTTGTAATGCTTCCTCCACATTGCCTTCAATTTGCAAGATTCTGCCAATCTGCACATGGATCATACCGCTCTCTTCTGGTTCCATGTGAGCCGCACGTTCAAAAGCTTCCAGGGCTTCCGGTGTACTTCCTTGATTAAGCCAAGCAATGCCTAAACTAAGCTGAATTGCTCCTTCCTGCGGGTCTAATTCTGCTGCTTTCTGGAGAACCTCGATCGCTTCTGCAAACCGTTCTTGTTGGATGAGCAGAATCCCAATAGATCGATAGGCGATCGCGTTGTTAGGTGCAATTGCAATTACTCGCTGAAATGCTGCCAATGCACCATTAGAATCTTGTTGACGCAGTAATACGACTCCTAACGCTAAGTGGGCATTGAGGTTATTGGCATCAAGTTCAGTCGTGCGACGATAAGCAGCAGCGGCTCCAGCATTGTCGCCCAAATTAGCCAAGTTATATGCCAATGCATGATGAAAGTTAGCGTTATTTGAATCTAGGGAAATTGCCCGTTGAAAAGCGGTTGCTGCTTCCTGGAAATTACTTTGCACCGCTTGCAGATAACCGATCGCGGAAAAGATTTGGGGGTTTTCCTGATCCAAGCTTGTAGCATGTTGATAACGTAATAGCGCTTCAGAGAAGTTGCCTTCATCAACAAGCTGGCGACCTTGATCAAATAAATTATTCAACTCACGGTTGGCTTCAGATTCACTTAGTGATTGTCCTGATGAATGCGCTTGAGCAACTTGTGGTGTAGTTACCATAATGCTGCCCAGGAGCAACAGTTCTGTTATTAATACCTGACGTTTGAATACAATCACTCCTCGCATCAGTAAACACTCCCTAATACTCTTCCGATACATTCTTGAAATTTTTCGATCCTTGATACCCAGATAATTGGGCTAATTCTTCAAGAGATTTCTCACCGCTGGGCAACTTCTGACCGTTAATTTCCCAGGTTGGATAGCCTTGAATCTGTTGTTGTTGGCATTCAGGCATTTGCCCTCGCCCATCCGGTGTAGAACATTCAACATAAGTGATGTATTGAACAGCTTCTTTGCCAAAGAGTTGCTTCTGTTCATGGCAGTGAGGGCACCAGAACGCACCATAGAATATGGCTCCAACTTGGGTTAAATGCTTTGCCAATGCAATTTCTGATTCACCAGAGGTTGTCGTAATTTCAAAACCACCAGGAGTTGGTTGTTCAGTTCCAGACTCGGTGAGTGTTGGGTTGTTGACATTCGCATAAACTCCTAAAGTACCAACCAAAACAATCACTGCAACCATGATTCCGCTAAAGGCAAGTTGTCCAATATCCTGCCACTCTCGCCCAATTAAAGACAGGATGAACAAGCTAGTAGAAAGGATTGCAGAGGCAACGCAGTACACACAAACTGCTTTAATTTCAAACGCCAGTAAATACATCAAGTAGAAACTAAAGACCATCATGGCGGTGCTGCCCAGAAACAGCAGCAGCCCTGTCCAGGTTTCTAAAGTGTCAGCAGCTTGCTTTGGTTTGGAGGAGTCAGCCAGTGAGGAAAGCTTTGAAGGTTTGAAAATCAGAGGAGCGATCGCAAAGACAACGATGCTAGCGTAGGCGAGGAATCCAAACAGTGCTAACGGTAAACCGAATACAGTTGCATAGGGGCTGGAAAGCACAATGTCACAGCCACTTGTTGGGCAAGCCGCTTCGTTACCAGCTAACTTGCTATAGGTCAGATAAGCAGTAACGACGGCTCCGATCGTGGCAAGCCCCGCCATGATGAGACGTGACCAGCGATGAATCCAGGGAGTAGGACGTTTGCGTGGCATAGTTTCGATTGAGATAAATAACTCTAGGATGAATATTGGTTGAAAACTTCGGTTGTTTTAGCGAGACTCTTACTTCAGTACTCGTGTTGCATTGAGAATTGCTAGTAGTGCCACACCGACATCTGCAAACACAGCTTCCCAAAGGGTTGCCACACCAAGCGTACCGAGGATAATGAATAGTCCCTTTACTGCCATCGCTAAGACAATATTTTGCACCACGATTTTGCGGGTTTTTCTGGCAACTTGAATGGCTTCCGCAACTTTAGAGGGTGCATCAGTCATAATCACGACATCAGCCGTTTCAATAGCAGCATCGGAACCCAACCCACCCATTGCCATTCCAATATCGGCTCTAGCAATAACCGGCGCATCATTGATGCCATCTCCCACAAACACAACCTTGCCTTTACCCGATCGCCTCAACAATTGCTCAATGGCATCGACTTTGTCTTCGGGTAGCAGTTCCGCTTTGTAGCCGTCTAAACCTAAACGACGAGCAACCCCTTGCGCCACGACTTCGTTATCGCCGGTTAGCATCACTGTTTGCTCAACGCCGACCTGTTTTAGATCTCGAATCGCCTGAGCGGCATCTTCTTTAACTTCATCAGCAATTAGAATGTAACCTGCATAGCGTTGATCGACCGCCAAATGCACAACAGTTCCTTCTACATTACAAGTGTCGTGATCAATGTTTTCTCGATGCAGGAGGCGATCGTTTCCGGCAATGACCACTTGATTCTGCACGACTGCCCGAATGCCATGTCCCGCAATCTCTTCATAGTCAGTTACCTCTGCATCATTGATGGAGTGACCGTATGCTTCCCGAATCGACTGGGCAACAGGATGGCTGGAGTGAGATTCGGCTTTGGCTGCTAGGGTTAGCAATTCTGACTCTGAAAATCCATTTTTGGTGACGACCTGTGTGACTTTGAAAACACCTTGAGTTAACGTTCCAGTTTTATCAAAAACAACGGTTTTAACCTCAGTCAGGGCATCAAGAAACGTTGAGCCTTTGACGAGAATGCCTCGTTTAGCCGCCCCACCAACGCCACCAAAGTAACCCAGTGGAATGCTAATCACTAACCCACACGGGCAGGAAATCACTAGCAACACAAGAGCGCGATAAATCCATTCTTGGTGAGTGGCACCGGGAATTAGTAAGGGGGGAAGGAGTGCAACCAACAGGGATAGCACAACGACAATTGGCGTGTAGTAGCGGGCAAACCGGGTGATGAATTTTTCGGTCGCGGCTTTTTTACTGGTGGCATTTTCGACCAGATCGAGAATCTTGGCTATCGAAGATTCTCCAAATAGCTTGGTGACTCGAAGGGTTAGTACCCCTGTCTGGTTGATCATGCCTGCTAAAACGGTTTCCCCAACCTTAACCGTGCGTGGAACAGATTCCCCTGTCAATGCCGAGGTATCCACTTGAGAATTTCCCTCTAACACTTCACCATCGAGCGGAATTTTTTCTCCTGGCTTGACGAGAATGAGGTCTCCAACTTGAACCGCTTCGGGTGAAACAGCCTTAACTGAACCGTTTACTTTGAGATTGGCAGTATCCGGACGCACTTCCAGCAATGCCTTGATGGAGCGGCGCGATCGCCCCACAGAATACTCCTGAAAAAGTTCTCCGACCCGATAGAACAGCATGACAGCGACGGCTTCAGGAAGTTGGTGAATGGCGATCGCCCCCACTGTTGCAATGGTCATCAAAAAATTTTCGTCTAGCCATTGCCCTCTGAGAATGTTGCGCCCCGCCGCTTTCAGCACCGTCCAGCCGCTGAGTAAGTAGGCAGGGATAAAGACAGCATATTCGCCTACACTGTACGGCGTGTTATGCAGAGGTTCCTCAAAAATTATTCCTCCTGCTAAAAGAGCGACAACCAAAAGCACCGGAGCGATTTCTCTTTTAAGATTAAATTCACCAGAGCTATGCGTATGTCCGTGATCAGGGTCCTGATCGGGATCAGAGCCGTGCAATTCTGTAGGTTGCTTTGGCGTAGGCGTGATGACGGTGTAACCTAGAGCCGTGATGTGCTCCTGAAGGGTTCTTTCATTGACCTGCTGAGGATCGTAGTCAACTCGTACCTTACCCGTACTAAAGTTGACAGTTGCTTCTGTAACCCCAGCTAATTTTTCCAGAGATGTCGAAATTTTATCGACGCAGGAAGGACAATCCATACCGCCGACCATGATATCCATTGTTTGCTTTGATGCGGGTTGTTCAATGGCTGCGGTATATCCCAAACTCACGACTCGGTTTTTGATGTCTGCTTCTGTGATCTGTTGTGGGTTGTAGGAGATGGTCAGACGCTCTGTTACAGCACTGACCGACACCTCAGCCACACCTGCTAAGCGTTCCAAAGCTGTTTCAATTTTCGCCGCGCAGCTTGCACAGTCCATGCCACTGATCTGCATTTGCTGAGTTTTGAGCGATGGCGTTTGAGTCATATGGATTGCCAAAAACTGGAATGTTTTCCAAATTGTAGATCAATTTCAACAAATATATGAAAGATTATTCAGATATAGAATGATTCTCAGTTTCACCTTTATAATGAGGTTGAAGGTGATCCTGTTCATAGAAGGTCTATTGAATGACTCAACCCATTCAAGCCGCAGAATTTACTTCGGATCTTGGGTCTGCGCCACAGTGCGAACAGCATTGCCCGATCCATCTTGACCAGATCCGGCAGTTGCAGCCAGAAATGCTGCCTTTGGAGCGGGCACAGCAAATGGCAGAGTTTTTTGGCACCTTAGCCGATCCCACCCGATTGCGCTTACTCTCGGTTCTGGCAACGCAGGAGCTATGCGTGTGTGACTTAGCCACCGCGCTAAAAATGAGTGAATCTGCGGTGTCTCATCAGCTTCGCGTTCTGCGATCGCAGCGTCTTGTGAAATATCGAAAAGAAGGACGCAATGTTCATTACAGCCTTGCCGATAGCCATGTGATCAATCTATATCGAGAGGTGGCAGAGCATCTTGATGAAATGGATTAACGAAAATATGATTTTTCTGCCTGAGGGAGCTTGTTCGATGTTGCTGACCTCTCTAGGCTTGGGCTAATTCTTCGATGGCGAGGCACAGCAGGATATGAATGAGTTCTTAACCGTGCTGGCATTTGCGGCATTACCTGCGCTGGGCAATTTTGCGGGTGGGATACTTGCAGAATTTATCACTGCATCCGATCGTGCCCTCAGCTTGGCACTTCATGCTGCCACAGGAGTTGTAATTGCCGTCATCTCTCTGGAGCTGATTTCACAGTCCCTCCAGGTGGATGCACCGTTAATGACCGTCTTTTCATTTGTGGCAGGTGGGCTTTTCTTTGTTGCAATTGATCAAGTCACACAACTGGTTAAAACTCGGTTTGGCAGTGGTGATGTTAATGTTGGACCCTGGATGATTTTTTTAGGGGTGACGATCGACCTGTTTACCGATGGGGTGATGATTGGAACAGGTTCAACGATCGCCACTGAGTTAGGATTACTGCTTGCGTTAGGTCAGATTCCAGCGGATGTACCAGAAGGATTAGCTACCATTGTTGCCTTTAAGCGACAGGGCGTTCCCCGTCGTAAAAGGTTTCAGATTGCGGCGGCTTTTGTGATTCCTATTTTTGTAGGAGCAACGATCGGCTACTGGTGGATGCGCGGACAATCTGAGCTAGTCAAGATGGCGTTGTTGACCTTCACGGCTGGAATTCTCACGACCCTGGTTGTGGAGGAAATTATCCCAGAAGCCCATCAAGACGGTGAAGCCCGGTTTGCAACGCTGCTCTTTTTAGGTGGTTTTGCGCTGTTTGGGCTGTTGTCAGCGTTTCTAGGGTAACTTAGCCTTTGCCGTTAGATAACATTAAGAACCCAAAGGAACATAACACCCAAGTAGACCAAAAGAATACTATCGAAAGCAAAAACTTGCCATCGCTTAAATCCATGTTCTCGAGAACCCCAGTGGAGTAAGGCTGCATAGATAGCAGGCACCAGTGCAACAAATGCCAGGTTGACCGAAAATAGCTGTACATCTTGAATAGGTAAGGTCGCCAGTGCCAGGGAAAAAATGCAACGGTTAGTGAAACATCGCAGAGAAGGGCGTAATGTTTATTACAGTCTGGCTGATCAGTATATTATCAGCCTTTACCAAGAAGTCTCTGAGCCTTTACCAAGAAGTCTCTGAGCATTTGAAAGAGGTGAAGGATTAATCGCAAACAGAGCTGATTGCATTGGCAAATTTTGACTGCCGCAACAATTCTCAGACTCAGGCATTTAACGCTTTGTAGCTCTCCGCTGACGTAGAGCAATACTGACTGCGCCAATTATTAGAGCAATCGCTCCCAGCCCAATCAGTCCTTTTCCTAATGCATCATTTGGGATTACAGATGTTGTATCTCCTGAGGAATCAGATGTCGGACTGTGAACTTGAGGAGTTGTCTGGGATTGAGGAGTGGGTGTGGTAGTTGCGGGTGATTTGCCTGTGGCAACGGTGACGGTGTAAGTTAACTCAAATGGTTGAAAACTTGCACCTGCTCTGGGTCTACCTGTCAGCTTAAGTTGATATTGCCCTATTTGTGGAAATATAACTTCTGCTCCGGGAATTCCTTGATAATTATCAGCTGCGATCGCTTGTAGTGGGGGTTCCAATATCGGTGCTGCATTCGTTGTGTTTCCCTCATAGACGGTTAGCTGACAATCACACTGTTCCAAAGGAACAATCGCACCACCTTGTTGTGTTAGAGCAACCCACACTTGAGCGGGTTCTCCTGCTTTGGGGCTATGATTAGGCTCTATATGCCAAGTTCCAGCAACGTTGCCCGAAACCTCAGTTTTATGAGCATTGGCAGGCAAGACTAGGAGAAAGATGGTGAGGAAGAAAGCGATTGCACTACTGGCATTATGTTGGCGATGCATAAAACCGCTCCAATCTAAGCAATGACTAGAACCAGGCGGACGTTATGTTCGTTGGATTGGGGACAGAGCCATAAGGCTTCCAGAAACCGTTTCATAGGCTGACTCAGCAATGACCAAAACCATTGCTTACGAATAAAGAGTATCAGTAGAGCAATGGTTCTTAGATTAACTGGGTTGTTAGACGGCTTAACTTTAAGCGTAGGCAGTTTAACGACCAAACAGGACAACTGGACGAGAAGACTGTCGATGTAACCAAACGCCAGCTAACAAACTTAGAACAAAAATTCCTGTGTAGTAACTGAGCGAGATAAACCGAATATAGAGAGGAGGTGCAATTCCTTCGACTTCTACTTCGTGGCTCACCCGTAATGTCAAACTATTAGGAGGTGCAATTTCTGCCACAACTTGATGAGGTGCGCCATCGAAAAATTGCTCCTTCCAAGTTAAGTTACCCTGGTTGTTTGTTCTGCCGTAATAGGCAAACATCTGTTTATTATCCTCAAGCGCAATTGCTTCCACATTGACAATAATGTCTGCTTCGGGATTGCCAGTTTTCGCATTGACAACTTGAATGGTTTGGCTTGCAAGCTGTCCGACTATTGCCTGCTGATCGCCCGACAAACGAATCTCAAAATCTTCTGATTTCTGTACAGGTGAAGCTGTTACAGATTGCATTTCCCCATGACTATGAGCAGATGCAAGTTCCGCATTAATATTGACAAATAAAAGAACCGCGATCGCAACAACTGTAGCAGCACTCAGCAGTAGTCGTATGGGTTGAGGCGCAACCTCACCGTCTTGAACTGTTTGATCACCTCCAATTACCCAGCCGCTAGCGACTCCAGCGATCATTAGAATGCCAATCAAAATGGCAGCATTTCTATACTTCGTAGTCTTTTCAGGCACCGAAAGCTGCAACGATTGCTCGAATGGCTCAAATGCACCCGCGACAAGAGGTTCTACTTGAGCCTTGAGAGTGTAGTTTCCCCGAATTGGCATCACTTGTTCAAACTCTAGTTTCCCGCTAGGAGCTTTTGCACTGAGTTCGAGCAATTGAGTTCCTTCCACAACTGGGAAGTCAGAGGTGAACCAAGGGGTTTTGACAGGGGTTGAAAGTTGTAGTTGAAACTGCACATTTGATAAGGGCTGCCCCGTTGCATCAACTGCTTGCAACGCAACCCGAACGGGCGCTTCGTCAGGAACCACTTGGCTCAAAAACGGTTCAGTCTGCAACAGCACACTAGGCTGAGACGCACGGGAAGGAAGAGGATTAAACCAGAGGAATACACAAATAAGGCTGGCTGCTAAAGCCACGCCAACATACTTCAAATTTTTCATGACAAATTCTCTAAGTCTGGATCACACTGTAATGACTTTAATGACAGGCAACTGCCGCCGTACCATGTCGTGTCGTGTGCAAAGCATCATGTACAGGCGGATAGGTACTGAAATACAGCGTCCAGAGAATAAGCGCACATAAACTAGTCAGCAAAGCCACCTGAATCGGAACTGAAAGCGTAACTTGTTTGGTGCGTCTCCAAAGAGAAGTAGAACTAACCATCATCTGTACCTCGCAGATTAATTGACTTATGGGACTAAGTATCGGCGGGCATCCTGGCTTAGAGTGTTGATTCTCCTCACAGTTGCGGGACAGCGGTAGATTTGCACTACTCTTTCCCCCTCGCGTCTGGCGGCTGCTCCCCGTCAGAACCGATTGCTTCAGGACTATACAACAGTTTTATGATCTTGATGAGAAAAATTTAGAATTCTTCAGTACTGATGCGATCGCTGTTTGGATTTACGCTGGGGCTAACCCTTCGGCAGTGAGGACTTGAAGACTATGCTCCGCTCCCTTTTCTATTTTGTGTTATCTGGTTTATGCGAAATTGGTGGCGGATACCTTTTCTGGCAATGGATACGCGAAGGAAGGAGCGTCTGGCTTGCATTAAGTGGAATCGTTTTACTCACAGCTTATGGCTTTGCTGCAACCCTTCAACCTGCAAACTTTGGTCGAGCCTATGCTGCCTATGGTGGAATTTTCATTATCCTTTCCATCATGTGGGGCTGGCAGGTAGACAGAATTGTGCCTGATCGCCTGGATTGGGTCGGAGCCGCCATTGTCTTAGTGGGTGTTCTGGTGATGATGTATGCACCCAGAGCTTAATAGTTTCTCTCTACTAAAAGTATGAGTACTTGCTAGCCCACCTCACTTACAAACTTTAAAGGCTAAAGCCGATCAAAGTGCGCTAATTTGTGAAATTATGAAAGAAATATGAAAAGAAAATCATGGCTTTGAGCTTCAAGCGGCGATCGCTCATTGGCGGTGGTGTATTGGGTGTTGGGACATTGCTGGGTAAGCTTCTGCCTGGTAGTGTCTTTGCCCAAACTCCTACGTCTGCGGACACTAGTACACCTTCAGGTCGTTCTGTGCCAGTGCATGGAGGCAGTATGACGATGGGAGATGTAGACAATTTCCGCAATGGGTTTGATCCACAGGCGATCTTGACGGATTGGGAGGTAGGAAACGTCTCGCAATTGCCTGATGGCAAGACTTTACGAGAGTTTGAGGTATCAATTGCAGAACAGGAAGTTGAAATTGCCCCTGGAGTCGTTTATCCTGCCTGGACATATAATGGGCGGGTTCCGGGTCCCACGCTGCGCGTGACAGAAGGCGATCGCATCCGGATTCGCTTCAAAAATCCAGGTGTTCATCCCCACACGCTTCATTTTCACGGTATTCACTCAGCGCGGCAGGACGGGGTTCCGGGTACGCTCGAAGCATTTCCCGAACAGGAAGTAGTGTATGAGTTTGATGCCAAACCCTTTGGCTGTCACCTATATCACTGTCACTCTGCGCCATTTAAACGACACCTGCACAAGGGACTCTACGGCGCGTTTATTATCGATCCTGACCCTCAACGACATCCTGACCAAGCAGAAAAAGCTCAGTCTCGGTTACTCGGCACTCCGCAAAATGCCAGGTGGCAAGAGTTTCTGATGGTGATGAATGCGTTTGACACTAATTTTGATGACGAAAACGAATTCTACGCTGTCAATACGATTCCGCATGAATTTATGAAACGCCCGATTCGGATCGAGCGCGATCGTCCAGTGAGAGTGTATTTAATTAATGTCACTGAGTTTGACCCGATCAACTCTTTCCATCTCCACGGCAACTTTTTTGATTACTACGACCACGGCACTACATTAATACCAACCCTACAAACGGTTGATACGGTCATGCAATGTCAAGCCCAGCGAGGCATTTTGGAATTTACATTCCAGGAGCATGAACCAGGCATTTATATGTTTCATGCTCACCAGTCAGAATTTTTGGAACTGGGTTGGATGAGCGCATTTGAGGTGGTGGCATGAGAAAGACGTGGCTCTGGATTATCTTGCCGCTCGTTGCACTGGCGATCGCAATTGGAGTGTTTCTCTCTAGCAATCCACTTGAACCCTTGGGAGTTTCAGCCCCTCCGATTGAGAAGTTAACCGTAGAGCGAACGCTGCTCGACGATCAAGGCATCTCTTTATTTGTGAGAGCCAGTGGTTCAGAACCGATGCAAATTGCCCAGGTTCAGGTTGACGGAGCCTACTGGAACTTTACCCAAACGCCACCGGGAGAATTACCCCGATTGCAAACAGCTTGGATTAAATTGCCTTACCCCTGGGTACGTGATGAAACGCATCACATCCGGTTCATCACTAATACGGGAATCGGGTTTGACCATGAGATTGCTGTTGCGGTACCCACACCCCAAATTTCGTTGAGTCGCATTTTGGCGTATGCGCTGCTGGGGCTATATATAGGAGTCATGCCTGTCGCGCTGGGAATGTTGTTCTACCCAGCCCTCAAGCAGTTGGGCGGGCAGGGAATGAAGTTCATTCTGGCACTAACTGTTGGCATGTTGGCATTTCTACTTGTAGACACGCTGGAAGAAGGATTAGAACTGGCAACTCAGTCGGCAAGTGCCTTTTCTGCCAGTGCGCTGGTTTGGCTTGTTGCTATCACCTCGTTTCTGGCGATTTTGGCGATTGGTAGACGAGATGGCAAGTCTCCAGAAGGGAAGGCGCTTGCAAGTTATCTAGCCTTAGGAATTGGCTGGCATAATTTGGGAGAAGGCTTGGCAGTCGGCACTGCCTTTGCAGCTGGAGAAGCGGCGCTGGGTTCGCTTTTAGTCGTCGGGTTCACCCTGCATAACATCACAGAGGGAATCGGAATTGCTGCACCTCTGGTTGATGCCCGCCCTAAATTTAGGACATTCCTTGGTTTAGTTGCCCTAGCAGGACTGCCCGCCGTAATTGGCACTTGGATTGGAGCCTTTACCTTTTCGCCTCACTGGGCAGCCGTTTTCTTAGGAATTGGGGTTGGAGCAATCTTGCAAGTAATGGTGGAGGTTGGAGCCTATCTGATCCGAACGGCTCATCGATCAGGTAGCAATTGGCTTTCTATGGTCAGTCTGATTGGATTTAGTTTAGGTCTAATCGTCATGTATGGAACTGCGCTTCTCGTTAATTTCTAAAAACTTCATGGATCGCCGAACTTTCTTTAGATGGATAGGACTGGGATGGCTAACCAGCACATTGCTGCCGATTCTGGTAGCCTGCGACTTCAGACGCATTGCTGCCAAGCCACGTTCAGACGGCTTTGTGGCAGTTGGCAACATGTCTGAGTTGGATCAATCCGCAGGCAAACTGCAAGTTCAAGTCAGTGATACTCAACTCATCGTGGTGGGTAATGCTTCTCAGTCCCAAAAAATTGGGGCGTTCAATCCTACCTGTCCCCATGCTGGGTGTAGTGTGAAGTGGGAAACTTCCCAGAGCCAGTTTGTTTGCCCCTGTCACGGATCTGAGTTTGACTCGCGTGGACGGGTTACTCAAGGTCCAGCCGCGAAAGAGCTAGCGGGTTACCCCGTTAAAGTTGAGGGTCAATCAATTCTTGTCAAGCTGAATTAGAATCGGTGAGTTTTACCGTCATTAAGTACATCGTCTCTTAGATAATATTTTTTCAACCTGTGAGAGTTGGTCGCTGCTATGGTGGAACTGAATGGTCAGCGACTGTTGTAACCTTGGCTGGAGACAGAGCCATGCAAGATTGAAACAGAGCTAGCTTAAAATCTCCGTGTGGTAGAGGCGAAATGATTTACAGAGTCAAGCAATTTAGCATAGTCCTGATCACCCTGATATCGATCGCTGGGGTTGCTCTCAGTACTCAGAAGACGCAGGCTGCTGAATCAACACAGGCTGAAGATTCGTTCAGACAAGCTTCAACACGTTTGCAGCAAGGAAACTTTCAAGGAGCGATTCAGGCTTTTGACCAGGTCATAGAACTTAATCCTGATTATATGGAAGCCTACTGTGAGCGTGGTCTTGCCTATGCGCTTTTGGGAGACTACCAGGAAGCGATTGAGGGATTTCGTCGAGCTATTGAAATCGATCCAAATCATGTCGATGCTTACGCTCGCTGGGGAACTGCGCTTGCGAGTGTTGGAGATCTACAAGGGGCAATTGAGAAATTTGATGAAGCCTTACAGCTCGACTCTAATTTTGTCGATGCCTACTATAACCGGGGTTTGGCTTACTATAGTCTCAACAACTTCGAGCGCGCGGTTGAGGATTTTACACAGGTTATCCAACGTGATTCAACATTAGCTCAAGCGTATGGTCGCCGAGGTTTGGCTTACAATGCTTTGAACAATCGTTCCGCAGCCATTTCAGATTTACAACAAGCGGCTACTCTCTTTCAGCAACAAGGTGATCAGGTTGGCTATCAACAAACACTTAGTTTAATTCAGATTATTCAACGATAGCTAGAAAAATTAACTGACTAAGCAGCTAAACCAGTCAATACTGAACTGGTAAGTTTATTGTGACCTTGTAGAGTCCTTACAAGCTTTGGGGTTGTACTCCCGTGGCGATAGACCTCAATCATTTACTCTTGCTCCAATTTAGTATTCAAGAATCCTTTGCTAATCGTAGCCAACTGGATACTCAACAAATCGCCATTCGGTTTAGGAAGCCTGAGCGATCGCCTTGTTAGGGTGGCAACTACAGCAACCTTAACTTGTGTTCCAGGGCTGCCTATGGCTACCAAAACACCTACCCGACCCAAGCAGCGGCAGAGTACCCAGAAGCGATCCTGGCAAAACCTGACCGATCGCCGCAAACTCCGCCATCTTGAAAACACCCTGGATAAAGCGATCACCAACGCCCTCCAAGAGGGAGGCATTGAGTCTCATGAGGACTTCAAGGCTTATGTGGAATCATTCAGTGAGCGATCGGGCAAGGCTCCCATCACGGTTGAGCTTTGTGAGGGTGGTGGCAATGATGATGAAATTCGAGGCTACCGCTTCTATCTCACCAGTGACCCCAGCCAAAGAACCAGCGGCAAGTATTTGATCAAAAACTTGGAAGGCGTTACAGACAAGGATGAAAACTACTTTACGCCCTCCAACATTGCTGAAATGCTTGGGTTTGAAGAGGCAGAATTTGATGATCTGGATGCCGACTTGGACGATGCTCTTGATCTCGATGATGACTTTGATGAAGAGCCAGATGAGGATTTAGACACGCTACTAGATGCCGATTTAGATGATGAGTTAGATGAGTTAGGGGATGAGGAGCTTGCTTTGCCTACGACAGCTAAACATCAAGCTAAAACGTCACCGAAAGCTCAGAGTAGAACTCAATCCAAGACGCAGGTTCAAGGCAAAGCTGGTAAATCCAATCATCGAGACTTCCGCTACCGCGACCCAATGGAGGAAGCGTCGCGGCTCAGTGCTTCGGCTGCGGTAAATGGACGCGAAACCAATGGAGTGAATGTGGCAGGGCTGGCAGGACAACTGGCAACTCTGGGCATTGTGGTTGGGCAGGGAGTGTTAGAAAACCTGGCAGATCAGGATGACGAGGAACGGATTGAACGAATCGTCCGAGAACTTCAGCGGCAGAATGAGCAGGTTGATCATCTAACCAGCCGTTTCCAAGAGGCAACAACCGGGCGCTCAACGGTAGTACCATCGGTGGAAACAGAACCAGATGCGGGTGAAAATCCTCTAGCAGATGCGGCTGCAACAGTGGGGAGTAAGGTAGACACCCTAGGTGTAAAGCTAGACCCCACTTACAAAGCGCAACCCCTGGAGATCGATCGAGAAGCCAGCATTAGCGAACAGCTTGACCAGATTGAGGCATATCTGAAAGGGCTATCCAAACGGCTTGACCGTTTAGAAGTGGTGGTGAGTCGTTTGGAGAAGCAAATTGCAGAACAAACCAATTCTTCAATGGTTGAGCCGGAGGTGGATACAGAAGAAAGTCGGGCTGCGGTACCTGCACAAGCGATCGCAGAGTCCAAAGTGCTGGAACAACTTATGGCGCGACGAGCTGATCCTCAACAAGTTTCTTGTGCAGAATCTTTGGTGGGCTTTGCCAGAGTTACTAAGGAACTTTCGGATGATGCTGATCAAGAAGGAATTGCGATTTCCAGTAACAAAACTCTGCGGATGGATGAGCAAGGGAATCAGGTAGCGATTGCCCTTAACAACAACCAGGGCAATACCCTTTTTGCAGGCAGCCGCACCGATGGGCAGTGGGCGATCGCGGAAGATCACCTCAGTTCTGATGAGAAAGCTACTATTGCCAAACTTCCTCAGTCCAAGCAGGAATACGCCACCAAAGCCAGCGCCCAAGCATTGATTGCCACCTTCCAGGAACGCTTATCAGAGCGATTCAATGGGGAGGCTGAACCTATATTCACCTGGACAGAGCAGGGCAAAGCCAAGTATGAGTTTGAGGTTGTGACGTTACCGAATGGGACTCAGTTGCTACAGGGGTTTGACCCGAACCACAAGGATGAACAGGTCTTGGATGCCATGTTGGTGCCTGGTCAATCACCAGACATCCTGCATTGCAGTATTCCAATACGAGAGATGGAGTCAGCCATCAATGAGCAGATACCTGAACAAACGGATGAAAAGCATCTGAATCGCCGTTCTGGTAAAGCGTCTACCAAACAGAACCGCGAAGAATTACAAGTTTAATTAACAGGCTGGATCAGCATTGATGAAGGAACCGATGATGCAAACCATTAAAACTCCCATTGCTAAGTTTCACTCAACTCAATTACGTCGTCGCTCGACTCAACAATTGGGGCATTTCAACCTTACTAAATCTGATTTATTGTTCATTGGACTTTGTGTGGTTGTTGTTATCTATTTGTTGATTAAAGAGCCGTTGCTCATAACGATTCTGGGTTGTGCCAGTGTGGTATTCCTCAGTCTCTGGCATTTGATTAAGGCAGTACCCATTCTAGAAAAATACCTGGGTGCCAAAATTCGTTTCTGGCATATTGCCTCACTCATTATTGCGATTACGGCACTGCTCAATACCTTTGCTGCACCTGCCCAGGCTATTTTTCTCAGTGGACTAGAACAGTTTTTTGTCACCTTAGCTCAGCAAAGTTCACAGGCAGGTGGAGGCACTGCCACGCTGGATGCCAATGTGATTGGGCTAATTTTCAACTTGATTCGGGGAGTGTTTTTGTTGCTGGTTGCGGCTGCGTCACTTTTTGCTTACAACCAGGCGCAGCAAGGAAATGACTGGCGACCGATCGTAACCCAGGTAGGACTGGCATTTGCGATCGTCATTGCGATTGATGTGGTCACGTTTATCTTCGTAGGAAATGGCACAGGAACTACTGCTGGTGGTTGATTTGGCAAAGTGAATTGGAATAGCTATGGAACGGGATTTCAATCGAGAATTCATTAAAGTCAATCGAATCTTAGGTAAGCAGGCGAGTATTGGTCCAATTCCGGCAGATCAATTGGGTCCCTGGGTTGCCATTATTGTTCTTTGCTATGTCATCACCAATGGATTCCTTAGTTTGGGTCTGGGTTGGTTCTTTGGAGCATCATTCTGGTTGATTGCGAGCTGGTGGATTCTGACGGGAAACCAACCCCATCAATTTCTCGATCGCTGGCGTAATCCGCCGGGAACCGAGTGGTGTAACGGCAACAATATCTATGTTTCGCCTATTCCAGACCATAGACCAACCTGGATTCGCAAACGTTATGGTGATGCACGGGTCAACATTCGGCTGAAACCAGTGCAAGTGCCCAATCAGTATGGAGGCAAAAGTACGTTTATGCCATTCCAGAATGAAGTCAATATCTGCTGTATTGCAGAAATCAAAAAAGATGATCGTGAAGTGACTGCACTGTTGCTAGAGAAAGGTAAATCTCAGTATCAGCTTGTGTTTGGATTTCGTATTGCTGGACTGCACGATGTGCTGTACGACAGTGAGGTGAATGCGTTTGCTCATGCGATTGAAGAAGGGATGAAAGAGTTACCGATCGGGGAACGGATTACCTTCTGCACAGGTTGTTCAAGTGATGATGCAGCGCGACAAGAAGAACTGTCTACCCTGGCAGAAGAATGCCAATTAAAACCTGTTTCTGTGCTGACTCGCAATGAGCAATTACGAGTGCAGCAACTTGCTCAGGGAGGGACGCGGCAGACCTGGAATCAACTTGCTTTTTGTACCTGGACGAGTGATGACGAAGCAGGTACGCAACACAAAGATTTGGTTGGCGGACTGATCGAGCGGTTAAGAAAAACGGGTTCCTGGGTAGTCGAGCAGATTACAGGAAATAAGCGGGTTTATCAAGAAGCATTTTTCAAAAAGCTTTTACTACAGGGGTTTCAACAGGGGTTTATTCAATGGGAAGTCTTGCTCAATACTAAAGTGGGACTGGAGGTAACGCCCTGTAGCACAGCAGATCTGTGGCAGTGGCTCTGGAGCCGATTTAATCAAGGCGTTGCGCCTCCCATTCCGCAGGTCATTACTTTAAAGGAGACAGAAACCGGACTGGAACTGACCGAAACTGTGACGACGGACAAGCACCTGTGTACATTGCTTGTTGAAGGAACCCAAGGGCGTGCTGCTTGCCCAGAGCATCGCGGTGATCATGATCGGATTTACCTGACGGGAAGGGGTAAGGTCTGCGGTGTGATGACGATGACCGATCCGCCGATGGGCTGGACGAGTACCAGAGAACATTTGAAATGGGTCTGGAAAATTCTCTCTTCGAGCTATGTGCATGATACTGAAGCCTGGATTGAGATTAGCCGTGGCAACGACTTTTTTATTCAGGACAACCTGGCACGGCAGGCAAAGCAGTCCAAGGCAGCTCGCACTATTGCGGTTACGAAGGGGCAGGGGCGAGATGTCGGAGCTGAAATGAAGCAGGAAGAGTCCTTTGAGGCACAGCGCCGTCTCTATGAGGGTACGAAAGCGCTACACTGTGCGCCAGTCTTTTTGGTCTATCGCAACAGTGCTGAGGAGCTAACCCATGCCTGCAATTTGCTGGCGAACAGTTTTGAAACGGCGAAGGTGATCCGGGAGCGTCATATTGCCTGGGAAATCTGGCTCCAGGCATTACCGATTACTTGTAAGCGTCTGCTGCATGGCAACAACCTGAATGAGCGCCGATTGACCCTCGATACGCATACAGTGGCAGGAATTATACCCCTGACGATGCCGAAGGATATCGATCAATGCGGTGTAGAGTTTTTGACCGGACGCGGCGGCAAGCCGATCTACATTGACTTGTTTCATCATCAGATTGGACGGGCGCTGATTACCGGAACATCAGGTTCAGGAAAGAGTGTATTGGGCTGGCGATTTGCTATGGAAGCTCTAGCAAATAACATTCCAGTGGTCGGGATGGATATTTCTTCCAGTGGTAATAGCACATTCAAAACAGCGATCGAACTCTTAGGCGATCAAGGAGCGTATTACGACATTTCCAGTGGTAGCAGCAACCTGTTGGAACCTCCTGATCTACGCCGCTTTGATAAGTTGGAGCGCGATCGCCGCATGGAGTCCTGGAAGGACTTTATTCGCCGTGCATTGAGTGCGATCTCAATGGGAAAGATCCATAATCCTCATTTGGCACAACGGGTAGATGCGTTGCTGATCAGAGCGTTGGAGGTCTTTCTGCGTGACCCAGAAATCATTACTCGCTACAATCGGGCATTTGAAATGGGTTGGCGATCGCCCGAATGGCAACAGATTCCAACCTTGCCAGACTTTATCAAATTCTGTACCCGTGAGCGGTTAAATCTCCGCTCGTTTGAGGATCTGGATCGACACTCACTCAATCAAATTCAGAGCCAGGTGAGTGCGTTGCTGGCTTCACGATTGGGCAAGGCGATCGCCCGTCCCAGTACTTTCTCACCTGAACCTGCGATCAAATTCTTCGCCCTCAGTGGTTTGACCAATGAACAGGATGCTTATCTGATGGCAATCAATGCTCATGCTGCCTGTATCCGCAATGCACTTTCCCATCCCCGCAGCTTGTTTATTGGGGATGAGCTATCGGTGTTGCTTCGCAGAGATGGATTTGCTCAGATTGTCGGAGAAACCTGCGCAACAGGACGTAAAGACGGTATTGCCGTGCTGCTGCTCTCTCAAGATCCAGACACCATTTGCGAGTGTTCAGCCGGTTCGCAAATCATGCAGAACATTAATTACCGAATTACTGGACGCATTACCAGCAGCGGTATCAACTCTTTTCAACGGTATCTTGGCTACCCCCCTAACATCATCAGTCAGAATGCCACAGAAGCTTTTTTGCCGCGTAGCAGTGATCTCTACTCTTGCTGGTTGTTGGAACTGGGTGGTCGCTTCTGGAGGACTCGTTTCTACCCCGGTGAATTAATGCTTGCCAGTGTTGCTAACAATCAGGATGAACGCGAGGCGCGCGATCGGGTCATGGCGAGCTATCCTCCCACTTCCAAAGGCAGGCTACTAGGGTTAAAAGCCTTTGCGGATGAATACATTCCGGCTTTGCGGGAAGGTAAAGGGTTTAGTCATATCGGGCAGGGTTTATCTGTAGAGAAATCGGAGCGATCGCCTCACCAGAAGGATTATCCCAGTGACCCTGCTGAACATGATCAACGCTCACTTATTGCACGTTAAGGAGGTATAAACTATGCGACTCAAGTGGATGACAATTCGACTCATGATGCTGTTTCTAGTCGTAGATGCTGGATCTGTGAATAGTCCGGCATTTGCACGCACTCAAGATACGGGCAAAGACCCGGTTGAGGCAGCAATTCGGGATCAGGTCAATGGCAGCACTGTCTACGTATCAAATACAGACAATCAAATTAATGATTTCTTGGGAGATGTGCAAAACTTTGTGCAAAATGATTTACTGAGTCCGGTTAACAATTTAATTCAATCGACTCTGGGTGCGTTTCAGGTTCCAGATCTATCTCAGATCTGGAGTCAAATTATGGGTGGTTCAGCCAGCCGCGATCCGGGTGCAGTTCTGTCTGAGACTTTAGAGAATAAGACGAATGGGCGCAGTTCCTATGGCATTCGTGAGGATCTGAGAAAATATGCTGCTAGAGCCACGGCTACAGGAGTAGCGGATCAGTCCACCTTGAGTCAGGCAGCACAAACCCAGATGGCTCAAGTACGGCAAGCAACGCAGCAGAACACGCAGGAAAGTGTGCGTTTGGGTGAAGAATCCCAGGGTTTGGACGTGACTCAACGGATTATGCAAAACCTCTCTCAACAGACTGCCCTTAATAGCCAAGTCAATGAGCGGGTGTTGCAGGAGGCGCAACAAGCGCGGGTTGATCGAGCGATCGGCAATACATTATCAGCTCAAACGGCAAGTGAACTTTCTGCTATTACCACTGCCGATCGCCGCAAAAATATTTCCGCAGGCAATGCAGCCAGTCAGCAAGGTGGTTTGTTGATGATGCCGGGTGGAGTGACGCTGGGTTCTGATCAATAGCCCACCTCGAAACAATCGTGATGTCTTTAATGGTTTGATTTGACGGCTAATGCTCATGATGCCTCTGATTGCTCAATCCTTTCCAACTACAGGCGGAGAATCCGATGCCCTGGACATTATCACCAGTTCGCTGGAATTGTCCCGTGCCACGGTAGAGTCCTGGAATACGGTCTGGCTAGTAACGCTAGACCCGCTTGCATCTGGACTCTGGATTGGGCTGATTCAATTGGGCATTACGCTGGGAGCTGCCAGCATTCTGTTTATTGCGATGACTACAGGTAAAGACATTATCGATAAGCAGTCCTGGTCAGAGCTAGCCTCAATCTTCGTCTGGCCGTTGGTAATTATGATTTTCCTGGGTGCGAATGGCAATGTTCTGGCAGGCACGATCAAGTTTATCCGGGGCTTTTCCTATACGCAGGTGCAGAATGTATTGCAACTTCAGGTGGGTGAACTGACTTTTCGAGATGCGATTTCCAATGTGACGATCACTGGAATTGCCAAACAACAGCTTGAAAGTCTTTACAGCGAATGTCAGGGCAAAGTTGGTACTGAACTGGTGGAGTGCTGGAACTCAAAACAAGAGCAGGCACAAGCGATCGTGGCTGAAGCAGAGCGACAGGCGCGATCGCCCCTGGAGCCGTTACGTGCGTTTGGTCAGGCGTTATGGAATGCGTCATTGCCTGGTCAAATCAGCACAGCCGTGCGATTAACAACTGACCCTGGTAGCGTATTCCGAGATACTGCAATTCCCATCATCCGGTTTATTCTCTACGCTTTGCAATGGGGATTCGTCAATATTCTGGAAGCGGCACTGTTGCTAACGGCGCTGTTTGCACCAATCGCGATCGGACTCTCACTCTTACCACTCCAAGGTCGTCCGATCTGGGCATGGCTAACTGGATTCATTACTCTGTTCGGGATTCAACTGGGTTACAACATTGTGGTCGGCTTAACCGCCGTTGTGCTGGTTAAGTCTGGAGCAGAGTTGGTGTCGGATGTGGCATTTCTCTTTTTCCTCAGCATCTTTGCACCGGGACTGGCGGTTTTGGTCGCGGGTGGTGGTGGCTTTGCACTCTACAACGGCATTTCATCCAATGTGAAAAGTTTGATCGACATTTTCAGTAATGCGATCGGTACAGTCACCAGCATTGCGCTGATACGACGGGGGTAGCTATGCAGATTAAACGACTTCAAGCTCCACTTCTACCTGAGGCAAAAAACCTGCTGGCAGTGTGCTTCATCTGCTTGACTGCCTTTAACAGCTTGATTTTTGTTTTGACCTTATTCACTGCTTTTCGAGTGAACCGCATCGCCGAACGGAAGACAACCTTTGCTCAGTTGGTGAATGGTGAAACGATTTATGTTTCGGAGCAAGAGCGGAACTGGCGCTATCCATCGGTGATCCAGAAAGTCGTCAGTGATTGGACGACCCTAACCTTCAACTGGGATGAAAAGATTCCTGGCACGAATGAACCCGATCAGGGGATTCGAGTTGGTAGTAACAAACGGATTCCGACCAATGCCTGGTTTGCTTCTCTGCTGCTGGAATCAGAGTTTGCTAAAGCGTCTCTGCCCAAGGTTGCGGAACTGGTTCCTCCGGCGCTTTTTTCGGGGCAGATCCGTAGCACAACGATTATTTCCTACCTGTCAGAACCGCGAGAAATTCGACCTGGCGAATGGGAAGTGGATCTGGTGGCGACGCGGGTGCTGATCGATCGAACGACGGGTAAGGATGAGCGAATTCCTTTCAATCGCACGTTTACGTTGCAGGCGGTTGAAGTGCCGCGATCGCCCCTCGGAGCCGATGCGCCTTTGGTAGAACGCAAAATCTACGAAATGCGTGCTGCGGGATTGCAAATCACCCGAATTGTCGAGTTTAACCCCCAGCAACAGCGGTAGTGCAGCGAGGATGATTATGACGAATGCGAATCGGCAGTTTGAATCCCATGAGTTTGATGAAGTGTCTCAGACACTTTCAAATGCTACTCAGCACCCAAATGGGAATGGTAAAACATCTACAGCTCCTATCCTTACTGAGTTGCAGGATGATGACCTGACCCCAGAAGAGGAACAGCAACTAGCGGGTTTTAATCCCGCAACTCCGCAGTTAATTTCAGAAGAATATCGACTGAAGCAAGACCAGGAAGGTGCAGTAGAGCGTCCACTGGCGGAACGTGCCAGCATTCGATTGGGTTCCGTCGTGGCAGTGGTTGGAACAGTGATGGGAGCCGGAGCCGTCTTGTGGTTTGGCTTTCTTCAACCCCGCCCACCAGCCCGACCAGTTACTCAGTCGCCAAACCCAACCCCGACAACACCTCCAACGTTTGATGAGACGGCTGAACTAAAAAGTCGTCTAGCGTTCCAGGATCAACAGCAACAACTCCAGCCTGAATCTACTGCTAGACCTCAATCTCCAGTCCCATCCAGACCTGTGGCTTCGAGATCAACGGCTCCAGCGCCGACTCCGGCTGCGGTGTCTCCTCCTATCACAGCCTCTCGACCAGACCCAGTGATTGTAAGGTCACCTGTTACTCCACCAGAGAGGATTCAACCCGTCGAGAGAGTTGATCCGTTTCAGCGTTGGGCACAACTGGCAAATGTTGGGCAATTGCGAGTGAGTTCCGGTGCTATGGAGCCTTCGAGAACAGCTTCCAATGATCGACCTGGTGCTCAGTCTAATCCATCTCCATCAGCGACTCAGCAAAACCCGGTTATTCCCGTAGTCTCTATTGGTAGGACAGAAACAGAATCATCAAGCCTGACAACTAGTTCTGATATGGTTCCTAACCCCTTTGGGGTGGCTTCGTCTACAGAGTTGCGTTCCACGTTTAGTGCTGACATGACTCCTGGCATGATTGGCATTCTGAACCGTACTCCAGCAAGCCAACTTGATCAGCGCACCGGCAGCTTAAGCGAAGTCGCACTCGGAACATCCACCAGGGCTAAGGTTATTCTGCCAATGGTTTGGGATGAAGGCGGCAGTAATTCAACGGGTGGTACAGCGTCTGCCCAAGAAAATCGCTTTGCCGTAGAGTTGGTTGAAGATATGAAAGCCACCAATGGCACAGTGGCACTCCCTGCTGGTACGGTTTTGGTGATTCGTACCAGCGCTGTAGGGCGAGGTAATAATTTAGTATCGGCAAGTGCGATCGCCATTGTGTATCGCGATCGCCTTGGTCAAATTCGTCAGCAAACCTTACCTCCCGATAGCCTTCAGATTCGGGGGCAAGACAATCGACCATTAATAGCCCAAAAGCTCAATGATGTGGGACCTGATATCGCTCGCCAAGACCTGTTGACAGGGTTACTCAGCAGCTTGGGTCGGGTGGGAACCATTATCAATCAACCTCGCACCCAGTCCAGCACCACCACATCGGGAGGTAACTTTAATCAGAGCGTGATCACTTCGAGTGCTGAACCTCAGATTTGGGCGGCTGCATTGGAAGGTTTCTTTAATCCCATTGCTGAACGGCTATCTCGCCGCTCTGACCAAACGATGCAAGAACTCTTGCAACGACCCAATGTGCAGTTTGTTCCTGAAGGAACCGAAGTTTCTGTGGTAGTCAATAGTTTTTTGAGGGTAGACCGATGAGACGATTGCCTGCTTCGACCTTAGTCAGCACAGCATTATTGATTGGTTTGGTATCTCCTGGGCTGCCAGTTCAGGCACAAACGTCAGCCTATCAGGTCGTCGATCGCACCAGAGCGACCACCAGTGCGGTTCAAGTTCAAGTTGCTCCTGGACGGGCAACTTCGATTAGTTTTAGCCAGACCGATGAAACGATCTCCTATATTCTGTTGGCAGATGCCTCACGAGTAGTCTACAGCACTGATGCTGAGTTAGAGACTGGGCGGGCAAAGACTATTTTCCTGAGAGTGATTCAACCGCTTCGCTTTCCGGGAGCTACCACTGCGCCTGTAACCAACCTGATGGTACAAACGGTAGATGCTAGGAGGCAGAATCGGCTCTACACGTTTGATATTGTTCATAGCAGCAGTCCACGTTATGTCGGTGTTCAGATTTTGCCTGCGATCGCCCGTTCACAAGCTTCTCCCGCTGTTGGCAACCTTAACTTGACCCCTGACAGAATTCAAACCGGGTTAAGCATTGCCATTATGCGAGGCTACACGTCGATTGATGATCCCGTTGTTGCCAAAGTTCGACAACTTCTAGAACTGATGCGAACTGAAAATATGACAGCCTCAGAGGCAGCTCACTCAGTTGGGATTTCGTTGGAGGTACTTGCAGAGCTGGGACAGCTTGCCCAAGAAGGTCAACCTTCTTTGCCCATTCGGGAAACTTCAACATTAAGAACTGTGTTTTAGGCAAGCTTTCGATAATCGCTTCCACAAAGACTTGCTGAAGGTATTCGTGAATCAACTTCCACGATGATTTTATTCTATCTAAAGTTTTAAGAGCTATCAGAAGTAAAAATAGGTACCCGTCATCTGAGAATTTGTTTAGAGTGATAGGCGACATGCAATTTAGCGTCACTCAGAGGAAGGTTCTCAGGTGAGTATTGTTGGTCATGGAATCGATATCGTTGAGATTGCTAGATTCAAAGCAACTTTGAATAGGAAGCAGAGCCAGTTTGAGTCTCAATGCTTCACAGCCTTGGAATGTCAAATTGCAGATGATGCAGGTGTGAATCGCGTTGCCTGTCTTGCAGGTCGGTTTGCTGCTAAGGAAGCAGTGCTTAAAGCAATGGGGACTGGATGGAGCCAAGGTATAGCTTGGACAGATGTGGAAATTCAGAGATTGGAGACCGGCTGCCCAAGCGTAGTCTTATACGCGAAAGCTAAGGAAATAGCTGACCAGCTTGGCATTGCTACATGGCTTATAAGCATCAGCCATGAGGAGTCATATGCAGTGGCAAGCGCGATCGCACTCAGATCAGACGCAACCCGTTAAGCTGAGTACTAATACTTAGAGCTTATTGCGGTTAACGGTTTCAGTAGAGGCTTGACATTTCATCGACCAGTTGAGTAAGATAATCTTACCGAAAAGCGTAAGATTATGGTACTATATGGAAGTTGAGCGATGAATCCAGCAACAGTAAGGTCTGCACTCGTGGAGGTGGTTAGAGATATTCAGACAAGCAGTGGTTATGACGGTTCTGTCGTCTCAGGAGGTGCTTGTCCACTCAAGGATTTGCAAGGTTTTGACAGCATGATTTGCGCTGAGGCAATGAGCATGCTCTCTAGTGCATTAAATGTAGAAATTGCAGACGACATGAATATTTTTGTTGCGGAGGATGGCAAGACACTTCTCACTATCGATCAAGCAGCAGATGTCGTCTATGAAAGATTAAACAAAGGAGGAACATGATGTCCGATACAGCAGATATCAGGGCAATAATTGCATTACGAATTCGCAAAGCTCGTGAAATGTCGGGACTCTCTCAGGGGCAAGCCGCTAAGATGCTTGGACTTCATCGCCCATCAGTTACGGAAGCTGAAGCCGGTAAAAGGAAGGTTTCTGCCGAGGAGATTGCCAAGTTTGCGGACCTATATAAGGTAGATGCATCCTGGTTGCTAGGCGAAGGTGAGGATCAGATAGATCCTCAAGACAGTAAGCTCCAACTCGCCGCAAGGGAAATGAAAAAGCTGAAGCCAGAGGATCTAGATACTGTTTTAGCCGTGATTGCCTCTATTCGGGGTGGGAGAAAGTAAGCATGGGAGACGCACAGAAAGATCTGGCTAAACAGGCGTTATCTAAAGCATTAGAAGTCCGGCGAAAATTAAATCTCGATTTGAAGTCACCAGTCTGCATTTACGATGTTTGCAAAGAGTTGGGCTTGACAGTTCAATTTGTTCCTTTATTCGGTATCGAAGGTATGTATTTGAACGAAGACAGAGGGAAAAGAATCCTTGTGTCTTCTCTACGTCCTCTCCCGCGAAAAAACTATACCTGTGGGCATGAGTTAGGGCATGACCTTTTTGGGCATGGATCTAAAGTTGATGAGCTAGAAGAAGCAACGAGGAGAAATCAACGTGATCCTCAAGAGTTTTTAGTTGATTGCTTTGCTGGCTTTCTATTAATGCCTAAGATTGCTGTTCTTAACGCATTTACCTTGCGAGGTTGGATGCCTGCAACAACTACACCACAGCAAGTTTTTACTGTCGCCTGTAGCTTTGGCGTTGGATACAACACTCTAATTGAGCACATGACTTACACTCTACAACTAATCACCGAGGCGAAAGCCAAGGAGTTGAAAAAATCAAATCCTAAAACTGTGCGTCAAGAGCTACTTGGGGAATCATCCAACCCTCTAATGATTGCAGATGAGCAGTGGTTGCTTAAAACGATAGATGTTGAAGTGGGGTATCAACTGCTGTTACCCAAAACAGTGCAGATAGAAAGCAATATTATTAGTTTTCAAGGAAATATTCAGCAGAATTGCCTTTTCCGGGCTGATTGTCAAGGAGTTGTGCGTGCCTACTGCCCCGACTCAGATTGGGCAGCTTTTATTAGAGTATCTCGGTTTGAATATGCAGGTTTCAGTGAGTTTCGGCATACCGAGGAGAGCGATGATGAGTAGCAATTCACCTTTGATCGTTGAACCAACTAATCTTTCCTATGCTTGGTCACAATTGTTTTTGCGTGTTATTGGTAGCGGAAGTACAAAGGCTTCGACTGTATTGCTCAGTCTGAGAGACTTTAGAGACGGGGAAGCTATCGAAGACTTGACAATTCGAGAAGCATTAGATGATTGTTTATTAGCGCTTAGTAGACCATCAGTTCATACGGTAGCCAATACTATTTTTCCTATCAATCTTTGGAAACGAGTTGGCTGCGATCGACATGAACTCTATGAGAAATATCTTGGCAATTTTTCTAGGATAAAATCTTTGGGTTGTCATAAAAATGACCGAGGAACCTATTTTCAAAGGCTCATAGCTTTTGGTGGTGATATACGAAAGGGTAAACGTCTTGATCAATGTAACGGAAATCAGCTTGAACACGTTATATCCGGATATCTTCATTCAAAGATGAGATATACAATGCTTCAAGCATCAATTTTTGATCCTCATAGAGATCATACAATAGCTCCTCGGCTTGGTTTTCCCTGCCTTCAACATCTTCAATTTGTGCCTGATAAACAAGAGAAGACTTTAACTGTAAACGCTTATTATGCGACTCAGCAGATTCTGGAGAAAGCTTACGGAAACTACTTAGGAATATGCAGACTGAGTAGTTTTATGGCTCATGAGATGAAGCTTTCTCTAAATCAAGTGAATTTCTTTGTTGGAATTGCCAAGTTTGATACAGTTCCAAAACAATCGAAGGAAATCATTACTTTAAAGGAAACAATCCAGCAAGTATTAAGCTCATCAAATCCTACAGAAATTGGTGAGGAATAAAAGATGAACAAAAACAAATCTATGTGGGGTAAACTCTTTATTTTTGAGGGTCCTGATGGAGTAGGAAAGACGACCATTTCCCAAAAAATTGCAGAGTATCTCAGTGCTAATGGTGAGGCTTGTAAACTAATGACTTTTCCTGGAAGGGAGGATGGAACACTAGGGAAGTTAATTTATGAATTTCATCATGAGCCTTCAAAATATGGAGTTAAATCAGTTACTCCTACGAGCCAACAAATTCTTCACATTGCTGCTCACTTAGACGCGATCGAGCGCCAAGTTCTACCGTTATTGGCAAAAGGTCATCATGTTGTGCTTGATCGATTTTGGTGGTCTACCTGGGTTTATGGACTGACTTCTAGCGTCAATCGCCAAGTTCTCGAAAAGATGATTGATCTTGAGAAATCATACTGGGGAGATGTTAAACCAGCAGTTGCTATTCTGCTGCGTAGAGATACTCCAATTAATCGTGAAGTATCTCTTCAAGACTGGAGAAAGTTAAGCTACGAATATGATGCATTAGCGGCTAAAGAAAAGGACTCCTATTCTGTGTCTATTTTAAGGAATGATACAGACCTGGAAATAACTCTTCAGAAAGTTAGAGAAGTTATTAATTATGCATTGATCCCTCCTGAGCCTTTGAACGATCAACACGATCAGCAAGATTCTTTTGAACAAGAGCAACTAGGACTGGATCTCGGTCAAGAGAAAAAAACTAGCTTTTCTAGTCCGATTGTTATTTCGCATATTTTACCTGCAAAACCGACCCTTGTATTTGACACTTATTGGCGCTTTGCTGTTGAGAGACAAAATATTTTTTTCCGTAAACTCCGGGGACAGCCTCAGCCCTGGACCGATGATCCTATCCTTGCCACCTTTAAATTTACTAATGCCTACAGAGCCTCTGATCGAGTAAGCCAATATCTAATTCGCCATGTAATTTATCGAGAGGATCTTCCTTCATCACTTGAGGAAGTCTTTTTCCGAATTATTCTGTTTAAACTTTTCAACAAAATAGAGACATGGCAGCTTTTAGAAAAGAATATTGGAGAAATTATTTATGGTGAGTACTCTTTTGATCAATATGACCAAGTGCTTACTCAAGCAAGGCAGGCAGGTCAATCAGTTTATTCGGCTGCTTACATTATGCCTTCAGGAGGGAAATCCTTTGGTTACGCTGTAAAACATCGCAACCATTTAAAACTGATTGAGCAGATGATTGCTGACGAATTACCAAAAAAGTTAGCGGATGCTCCTAGCATGCATCAAGCGTTTCAGCTAATACGGGCTTATCCAACGATCGGTGATTTTCTGGCATACCAGTTTGTGACTGATGTCAACTATAGCGAGATCACCGACTTTAGCGAAATGGATTTTGTAGTTCCGGGACCTGGCGCACTAGATGGAATTCGTAAATGCTTTGCTGACCGAGGAGGACTCAATGAGCCAGAAATCATCAAGTTTATGACCGAACGACAGGAAGTAGAGTTTGAACGGTTAGATCTAGAGTTTCAATCTCTTTGGGGGCGACCGTTACAGCTGATTGATTGCCAGAATCTGTTTTGCGAAGTTGATAAGTATTCGCGGGTTCATCACCCAACAGTTATTGGCATTTCAGGCCGAACCCGAATTAAACAGAAATACACAGCAGTTTCCCAGCCGATCGACTACTGGTATCCACCTAAATGGAATATCAATCAATTTATCAACATGAGTGGTGCTGGGTTGAAGACAGAAACAGTTGTACAGAAGCGCATATACAAATCTAAAAAGTCAAAACAGGAGTGAAAGATGGATTTTTGCGAGTATCAGGAGCAAGCTATCCAGACAGGGCAGGCTCTTCAAAATGCTGACGGCATGGATATTGCAATTCTTGGGGTAGTTGGCGAAATTGGTTCTCTATCAAGTGAGTACAAAAAACTCTTGCGAGATGGTGAATCTCACCGATTGTTTCCAGAGCGCATTGCAGAGGAACTTGGCGATATTCTCTGGTATCTTGCCGCCTTTGCCAACAAGTTTGGATTGGATCTAAATACGATCGCTGAGCAGAATCTTGAGAAATGCCGCGATCGCTGGGGTTGGCGCAATGCTCAAAGCAGAGAATGTGTTGCTTTTGCGTTTGACAATGGTTCACCAGAACAGGAACGTCTTCCGAGAAAATTTGAGGTAGAAATTACCGAGCTTGATCAGAATGGTTCAACTAAAATGCAAGCCTTTGTCAATGGGAAGCAGATGGGCAATGATCTGACTGACAACTCTTATGTCAGCGATGGCTATCGCTTTCACGACGTTTTTCACTTGTCCTATGCCGCTATTCTTGGGTGGTCTCCTGTTGTTCGCCAAATGCTAGGATGCAAGCGCAAAAGCCATCCCAAAATCGACGAGGTAGAAGATGGAGGTCGAGCAAAAGCTATTGAAGAAGGAATTTCGGCGCTTGTTTTTCGTTACGCTCAAGATCACGAGTTCCTTGAAGGGTTAACAGAACTGGATTACGAGTTGCTGAAAACAGTCAGAAATTTGACCTCCGGTTTAGAAGTATCTCAACGATCACTTAACGATTGGGAAAAAGCAATTTTGGCTGGGTATGAAGTATGGCGGCAGGTGAATCAAAACGGGGGTGGAATAGTCTCGGTCGATCTGAATGCCTGTTCTATTACCTATTTTCCGAGTGGAGTAAAACCAAAATCCAAGACAGCGAAGGCTATAAGTCATCCTACAGTTTTTTATTCTAATCAGAAGTGTGGATGAAATAGAGTTTTAACTCGTTAAGAATTTTTTCGGGTGTGATGAGATGAAAAAGCCTTGGCTACCTTTTTCTAGCTATAACTTGTGGTCTTTATTTGCAGCACCTATTGGACAAGAACAGTGGCACTGTGACATGAAGCGCGGTTTTGCAAAAGTCCGCAAAAAGCAACCAGAGGTTACAGCAATCCTCGCGGAAGACACAGCGCCTCAAAGAGTTGGTCTGCTGGCACAAAGAGGAGTTTATGAGTTTCATCAAAATACTCATCTTCTAAAGAGCTTGGATGGAGTTACAAAAGTAGCGGATATTTTGCAATTAGATAAAGAGAATTCTGATGTTCAGGCTCGGATGCTCGATATTTTAACCAGCTATCATGAGAACCCCATTCTGTTACAACGAAGAATTTTCAGCTTAAGTCGTGGTGATGAAGGGTTCCCAGAGCCAATCAAGCTTTACTACGGAAACACAGCATTTAACTTGTTCGCTGCGATCGACTGCATTCTAATCGAACCTGATGGAACGTTACACATCCTAGATTTCAAGACAGGCAAATCCGATTTTGATGAACGACAAGCGTTTGTTTACCTGCTGGCTGCTAGCTATCTGTTTTCCCGCCAACGTGCGATCGCCTCATTCTATAACCTTGAACTCTGCAAGTGGTCAGAACCAATCACGGCAACCACGAGCCAACTGAATGCCGTTCGGATAGAGCTAGCGCGCTTGGCTCAACGGCATGAGGCGGAGAAGAAACAGTACCGCAAGAACCCTGCGGAGTTCGATCGCATCTTCCCACCTAACCCTGGTTTTCGATGTCAACACTGTCAATTCAACTCAGTTTGTAAATTTGCTGTTCAGGAGATCTCTGCATGACTGCTGTTACTGCTGCGCCCACACAGGAATTTGTTTTTCTCAGTGAAGTGTTTCCATTGTCGATCGTCCAATCTAACCTTGGCTGTTACGAGGTGATGCCTGAGATCGATCAAGAAACTGGTAATCGCTTGAGCTTTCATCTCTCGCGGAAATTAGAAGATGCTACGGTGGTCTGGCATGAGCGACAATTGTGGGTACTCACTCCAAACCAGCGACCTCAACCGGCTCTATCGCGGTGTCAGGCGGTGCTCTCAGCCACGCAGCAAAATATTCCTGATTTGTGTGATCAACCTCTCCAGCTTCAGGGTGATGATGCTAGAAATGCAACACCAACCGTTTTGTCCAAGCTTGCGTTTCAGATTTTGAGAATTAAGCAGCCCTTCAAACCTATCTTGATTACGTCAATTGCAGGATTAGCCGTGAATCGCAAAGTTAAATTCTGGGCAGAAACGATCGAGTTTCAAGCAGAAATTCGTCCAGCAGTGACGATAGCCATTCACACTGAAATCGCGTTTTCAGGAAGTTTAGCAGACTTCTACGCCAGCAATGTAACACAGGGAAACCCAGAGGATGTTTTGATCGGCTTACCCGTTCAGGACTTTGATATGGGTAGCAGCGGCAGCATTGTCCGGTTGATTGGCACCATGCAGGAGCATCGAGATCGCCTTCTGAAACTGGCTGCGGGCGGAATTACACGCCATGCGATTCAAACTGCGCCAGATGATCAGATTGTGGTGGCAATTCAATTTGGCAAGGGAAAAAAGTTGTTTCACTATCCACTCTCTGCCCTCCGCCCCTCGATCACGACTGAAACGGCTGGTCAGTTTGGATTCGACTATGGACAGTTTTTGCGACTCACAAAAATCCCTCACGCAGAGCGACAGCGGTTGCTGACAACCTTTAAGGCGCAAGCACTGGAGGTGTTGCTTAAATACGGCTTTGAAATTGGACGAAGCCTGAACAGTTTGGAGCATCCTGATCTCTTTTGGCAACCAAACACTCCTCTGGATCAAACTCCACTGCTATTCGGTCAAGGAGTAACGGGTGTTCGAGGACGCATTCTGCACGGGCTGTCAACGGGTGGTGTCTACAATCGTCATCCAAATTTTCATCCTGGCATTATTCGGATTGCTGCTCTTAAGCTCTGTGACGGTAGCGTTAATGCTTTCCTAGAAGCGGTTCAGCAACGGTTAAGGCGCTATGGGTTTGAGAGCGAAATTATTGATCGTAAACCGTTATCCATTGTTAATCTAAGTGCTGCTGAAGCAAGAGCTGCATTGGAAAAGTCAGTCAATAAGCTGATCACCGTTCCAGTCGATATTGTGTTGACCTTTTTGCCACAGAGTGATCGCGAAGCTGATGACGATGATGGCGGTAGTCTTTATCATCTTGTTTACTCACTGCTCTTGCGTCGCAACATTGCTAGTCAAGTCATTTATGATGACACGCTAACCCAGGTTGAGCATGGGCAGATTCTCAACCAAGTAGTTCCAGGGGTGTTGGCAAAATTAGGGAATTTGCCTTTCATCCTGGCGGAACCCTTGGAAATTGCGGATTATTTTATTGGATTAGATATCTCGCGATCGCCAAAAGTTAGGCTTGCTGGAACCTTGAATGCCTGTGCCAGTGTTCGACTCTATGGTAAGCAAGGAGAGTTTATTCGCTACGTCTTGGAAGATGCCCTGCTGGAAGGTGAAGAAATTCCTCAGCGGCTGCTAGAACGATTGCTACCAGCCACTCTGGAAGACAAAACAGTTCTAATTTATCGCGATGGACGATTCTGCGGTCAGGAAGTACCCCACTTGTTGGAGCGGGCACGAGCGATTCGAGCAAGATTTATCTTGGTAGAGTGCCGAAAATCTGGCATCCCGAGGCTCTATAACTTAAGCCAGAAAACTTTGGTTGCGCCTTTGCAGGGTTTAGCCTTGCGACTATCTTCTCGTGAAGCTGTACTCGTGACAACTCAAGTCTCTGAGCGAGTGGGATTAGCACGCCCCCTGCGTTTGACCGTCCATGAAGCTGGAGAACCCGCACCTATTGAGCAAGTGGTAGAAACTACACTGAAACTCACGTTGTTGCATCATGGGGCACTAAAAGCACCGCGTTTACCCCTGCCAATTTATGGCGCAGATCGAGTGGCTGGCTTGCGGCTACAGGGCATTTACCCCAGCAGTTTGCTTGAGGGCGATCGTCAGTTCTGGTTGTAAATGTCCTCAAATCCTCTTGTCGAAATGAGAATGTATTTTCTAAGACTCCGTAATCCAAAGAGTTTGACTATCGTAAAATTCGCCTTGTTGGCTTAGCGCATATCCTCCCATCAATAAACCAAGCCACAACTCCACTATCGGCATCTCCAATGCTTGCTGCAAATCAGGTAGAAGAATTCTTGAGCCGAAACGCTGAAGATATTGGGCGATCGCCCTCGACCACTCTTCAACATTCTCCCCATGCGCCAGATCCCGAATTTGCTCCGCCACCTGAGCTTCATTGAGTGCTTGATCCGCTGCCACCTGATCGACCCAATTCAATAACGTATTCTTATCGACTTCCCCGACGACTGAACCCTCTTCCTGAGATGACTTCTGCTTGCGGTTGGCAGGGTACTGAATTGGCTCTGGTTCTTCAAACAGATCCGATACATCCAGCGTTAAAGATTGGACGAACAGATCGACACAGTTCTCTAGATTTACCACCGGCTCAGCCGGGTTATGCCGACGCTCCCACCCGGAAATTAAGAGATTTGCCCGCGCAGCATGAACCTCTGAGAGTTGTACCAACACATCTCCTACGACGGTCAACTGTTCTGCCAGAGACTGGTCAGATAGGGTTTGCTCTAGCGCGTCACAGAGCGATCGCAGATCCGCCGTCTCTGGAAACCGAGAGGCTTTCTCCAGGGACTGCCAGAGGTCAAGCTCTAACTGCTGCACTTCCATTACAGGCTGACCTCTGGATAGAGGGGACAGGGGCGAATCGGGCAATTCTGGGGATGCAGTTCAACTGAGGAACGGAAGCGCTCTACCTTGATTCCACTATGCTGCGAAAACACATCTAGAATCCGAACCAGCAGTGTTTTGACCTGCAATTCGGTCAGTCCTAGGCAGTGAACGGGTTCAACTTTGACAACCCGATCATTCCCCATCCAGAGTTCTGCACCCAAGGCATGAAGCGGTGAGTCTTTTGTAACCCGATACCAGTGAACGACCGCAGCGGGAACAGCAGGAGCGAACACCTCCAGGGTCGCCACCCGTGCAGATGAGGAAGTTCCAGAGTCTGATAACCTAGATTCGGCTGGCTGTTCCCGTCGTCGCTGCTTGCGGATATGGTTCCGGACTCCCCGATGTCGATAGTAGGAACGGCGGTTATGGCAAACCTTCGGGTTCCAGCAGCCGTCGCCAGCTGGTCCATGACGCTGTTGGGCTTCCTGGGAATCGAGCTTCGAGCAAAGCCGACATTTTTCCTGGTCGGGACGCGCCATCACGCACCTCGAATCGGAGCCAATAACTCATCCACCCACCGCTGGTCTGCTTCCGATAGTTTGGGTGGAGGGACGAGCTGATGATAATCAATGCGGAATTGGTAACTGCCGCGATCGTAAACACCTAACAGAATCGCTTGTAAATCGACAGTTAATTCTGGATCGTCGGGTTTAAGGGGCAATGAAAAGCTAGGGATTGGCTCTCTCACCTCGAATTCATACAGATCTGCCATTGGACGGCTACTGGCTCGACTCACTACGATGCGATAGTCGCTCGTATCCTCTGCCCCAATCATCGGCATGGGTGGATTTTCTCGAAGTAGGTCGATTTCAACTAGGTGGGAGGAACTGCCCAACACGCGCTGCCGTTTCTTCTCATAGGCGGTTCGTCCCTCTCCTTTGCGCTTGTTCTTAGGCGATAGCACTTCAATCACCGTAACTACCTGATGAGTCCCTACCTCCCGAACTTCTAAATAGCGCTCGTTGACCTCAACGGGCATGGGAAGTCGAACTTGTTTCGGACGAGTTTGTGTGACGGTCGTCGCAGCTTGTGCTACAGAATTTTTTGAGGCAGTCAGCACGATCGCATCAGGAATCCCTACTAACAATTCAGGATTGTCGTCATCCAGATAGGTGCGAGTTTCGACCGCAACATAATACTTGGGTTGCAGATAGGGGGTAAGCGCATCCGAAAGCGCCACAATCAAGCGGTTGTGAAACTCGTGCCAGAGAGCAGGCAATTCTAGATAGGGGTTCATGCCGGGGAAAGGGGACAGCATCCATGAAACTCCCACAGCGCCAGGATTTTTATTCAGTATACCCTAACCCATGTGAATCTAGTCGTAGCTTAGTCGTATAACAGATATTGTTGAGATATTTTACATAGAATAGGTTAAACTCAGAGCTATTAACTGAATTTGTGGTCATTTCCTATGTTTTCTGGGTCAGAAGGACTGCCTCCGATTCGATTGATTTCTACTACTAACCCTCTAATTTCGCCGCGTTCCACTGAACCCACTGATCTGCGCTGGCTCCGGGTGGAGGAATATTTTCAGGCGCGATCGCTAGCTGACAACACGCAAAAAGCCTACCGACGAGAACTAAAACGGTTTTTAGCTTGGACCGATCGAACTTGGTCAGATCTCACCCCTCGCCAGATTGCTCAATTTAAAGCGTATTTGCAGGGACAAAACCTGTCTGCCAACTCGGTAAATCGGGCATTGACCGCTCTGATGAGTTTTTTTGAGTGGTTTCGAGCGGCTTACCCAGAGCAAATTACCCATGATCCCACTACGGCGGTAGAAATGGAGCGAGTTCCCTTGCCTCCTGCCAAAGATCTATCAGAAATTGAAGTCGCGGCTCTGTATCTGGCATTGGAGGAACGTGGAGAGACAGAAGTGCGCGATCGGGCTTTATTCGCAGTTCTTAGTCATGGCTTGCGGGCGGAAGAGGTCGTGAATTTGAATGTGGAAGACTACGATGGTGCACGGCTGACGATTCGAGAAGCCAAGGATGACAGTACGGGCACTGTGCCGTTGAGCCGCCAAGCGCGAGAACAGGTGAATACCTATCTAGTTCAGCGTCGTTCTGCTGAAGGGGATCTGCTACCGAATGCTCCCTTGTTTCTGTCATGTGGGCGGAATCGGAGCGGCAATCGATTGGGGTATCAAGGTCTCTACTATGTCGTTAAGTCTTTAGGTAAAATTGCCGCAGAGCAGGCTCAATTGGCATTAGAGCGGCGGCAAAGAATTGAGCAAGGAGAGCTAGAACCCGATCCGCAGAATAGATGGGGACAGTTCAATGAGGCAGAACTCAAACAAATCCTGACTTTGGTGAATGTGCATCCTCACCAGCTACGTCATACATTTGCGACTGGCTTGCTCTTACGAGGGGTTGAAAGTCTTCATGCTCGGACACTGACCCGTCATAAATCAGAAGCAAGTTTTAAGCGGTATGCAAAACGAGCGCTCAGTGCAGCGGCTGAACGGGCATTTTATCAATCTATTGGGGAAGAGCCTCCCCAAAACAGTGAGTTGAAATGAGACGAATTTCAAAGATGGATGCTCAATTAAGCTGGTCTTGATACATACTATTTATCAGATATATTTGGTCTGATTGATACCGAAGAGGTTTTTTGGACACTGTTCTCAGTCCTGCGTGCAGGTTCGTAGTGAATCTAGTTTCGCTCAAAGTTTTGTTGCTATTTTTGATGATCCCCATGCTAAAGGGGCGTTTCAGAATTGTTCAAAAGTGTGTTTTGCAGTTGAACCACAACGTTGTGGTTCAACAAATGACGTACTCTAATACTTGGAAAAACTTGAATGAGCCGGATTATTGCTTTGTTTAATCAGGCTGGTGGGGTTGGCAAGACCTCTCTTGTCAATCAACTTGGCTACATGATTGCTTGTTGTAAGCGGTTGGATGTGAAGACGAAGAAACGGAGTAAGAAGAAAGGAGATTACTATCAAGTTCTTGTGGTGGATATGGACCCACAGGCTTCTCTCACAATATTTATGGGTCTTGATCCCTATGAATTGGACAAAACGATTTATCACGCTATTTTGCAGGATGAGCCATTGCCCGTTCATAAGGGGATTTATGCTCAGACGCAACCAGAAGATGGCACACCTGGGGTTGATTTAGTTCCTGCTAACTTGGGACTTGCTTTAGCAGAGCGTGAATTAATGTCAGCCGTGATGAGTGACTTTCGTTTGAGGGAGGCACTCCTGCCCGTTCAAGAGCAGTATGATTTCATTTTGATCGACTGTCCTCCAAGTTTGGGTAATTTGGCTTATATTTCACTGGTTGCGGCAACTCATGTTTTGGTACCAATTCAATCTCAGTACAAGGCATTTAATGGAGTGCAGCAGCTATTTGACACAATTAAACTGGTGCGGGCACGTCCAAACCGAGACCTTGCGATCGCCGGATTTGTACCAACCATGTACGATCAGCGAAATTCTCATGATGAGCGGACATTGGCAGCGATCCAAGAACAGCTTTCAGCAGTGGCGACAGTTTATCCCCCGATCGCACGATCTACAATCTTTGCAGATGCATCAGAAGAACATCTGCCTCTAGCCCTGTATGACAAAAAGCATCCCGCGCTTAAAGCGATGAATCAGATTATTCATGGACTTGAACTTCTATGACACATTCCAAAGCTTCTAAAAAAGATAAACCCTATGGGGGAAGCATTGATTTAACTAGGCTATTCGGTTCCAATACTGAAGAATTGGCTCCGACTGAGCCTAATGAACCCAAGAATCTTTTGCCGATCGCTCAGATCCACCGCAAACCTGAGCAGGTTAGACGTTACTTTGATCCTCAGAAGATGGAGCAGCTTACTGCTTCTGTACGGGAGTATGGCATCTTAGAGAATCTGTTGGTTCGTTCGATGCCAGGGAAACCTGGGGAATACGAATTAGTTGCGGGAGAGCGACGTTATAGAGCGGCCCAGGGAGCAGGTTTAACAGAGGTTCCTGCCACTATTCTTGAGCTAAGTGACCAGCAAGCACTTCAAATCACGCTGGTTGAAAATCTACAACGGGAGGATTTAAACCCGGTTGAGGAGACGGAAGGGATTTTACAGCTACTAGCGATTCGATTGGAGTTGTCTGTTCAGGAAGTAGTGTCTCTCCTATATCGAATGCAGAATGAGTCAACCCGAAATTTGAACCACAACGTTGTGGTTCAGGAAGAAGAGGTTGTCGAAGAGGTATTTAATGCCCTTGGAAGAATGAGTTGGCAGTCGTTTGTGAAGCATCGCTTGCCTTTACGTAACCTGCCTGAAGAAGTGCTTGAGGCGCTTCAGCAAGGCAAAATTGAGTATACGAAGGCGCAAACCATAGGACGGGTTAAGGATGAAGGGCAGCGTCAAGACCTGCTTCAAGCTGCGATCGCCCAAGACCTTTCGATTAGGGATATTCGTGACCGTATTAAACAGCTTTCGCAATCACAAAACGCTACTGCTCAGCCTCCCGACTACCTAAAGCGCTTCAATGCTGTAAGCCGTCAGCTCAAAAAGACATCTGCATGGGAGGATCAGGAGAAACGCGATCGCCTAGAAGCGTTATTGAAAGAGATAGAAGCATTGGTTCAGTAACCGTTCGGGATGTTTCTAGGCTCCGGAAGCTTAACGAATCATATGTCTAAGCCGAAACAAAAGCTTTTGATTCTGGGAAAAGGCACTAACCTGGGGTATGCTTTCTTGTTGGGCTTTCCAGCTTTTTTCAAAGTTGGATTTGGCGAATGATGGTTAAGGTGGAAGGAGTATGGCGCGTCGAAAGAAAAGTACGGCACCTCAAGAGGCTGCTGAGGAGACAAATGAGCCGAATGAGGATTTGATACTTGACGAGGAGGAATCGATTGAGGAGCCGGTTCCTGAAGATGAGATTATCTGTAAGTTAACTCAGGAGCGCCGCAAGGTTACTCCCGAAGAAACGATTATTCAAGATTTAATTGACCAGCTTCACCGAGAGTACCGGGTGGACTTGGCAAACATGGCGCGGGATCTATCGTTTCGCATTAGCGACTACGATGAGACCGCTGGAAAGAAAAAGAGCCTGACTCGTCGGGCAGCGCTGATTGTATATAAGACCGGAACTTCTGGGGAGACGCGAACGGATGAGGACATCATTCGGGTCGTCATGGTTGCCAAGAAAGGAACGCAGCCAGAGAAGGCCAATGTATAGAATCGGAGAAATTTTGGTCGCTAAGGCTGAAACATGAATCCTCAAAGGATTACAACGGTCTATTTTGATGAACACGACTTCTGCATCTGTTAGCGATTGAATAGCAGTTCATCATTTTCTATCCAGTTTCTCAATCTCATGTTAAGTCTCACAACTAGTTGACTCAATGGACTAAAGCTGGCCTAAATCAGGATTTTAGAAGTGTGCTCAAACGTCGAAAAACCGTGAGACTCATTAGTCCAGTACCTCATTGCTGCTTACAGCCTCTAACCTCTATATGAAGAGCATTTCAGCGCGTCTGCTGGCGTTGATTAGTTGCGGTGCCGAGCAGCTAATCTAGATATCGATAAGCGAAGCATAGCCGTCTTTTTCGGCTTTGTACTAGACACGGATTCCCGCTCATTTGAACAATAGTGAGGCTCTTTTCGTGCCTTCATCATGCCTGTTCAGTTCCTATCCGCCGCAGATCACGCCCGTTTCAATCGCTTTCCCAGTGATATCACTCCCGACGATTTAGATCGCTTCTTTTGGTTATCGGATGATGAGCATAAAGCCATTGGGCGGATCCGACGCCCTCACAATCAACTTGGGTTTGGATTGCAAATCGGATGTCTACGATACTTGGGCTTTTTCCCAGAGAATCTCCATCATGTTCCTCAAGCGGTTGTTGACTACCTGGCTCAGCAACTGGAGATCGCACCGGATGTACTGATGCGGTATGGCAAACGGGAAAGTACCCAACGTCAGCATCAACGCCAAATTCAACAGATGTTAGGCTATCGCCGTGCTTTACCGATTGATCTGCTGGCTCTGGAGCAATGGCTGCTAGAGCGCGCTTTAGAACATGATAAGCCCCTCTTTCTCTTTCAGATCACTTGCGATTGGCTCAAGCAAAATCAAATTCTGCGTCTCGGAACGACCCGCTTGGAGAAGTTGGTCGCTACCATCCGTCATCAAGCTCAAGAAACCACTTATCAACGGCTTCAACCACTACTGACGGATGAATTCCGTCGCTTTCTTGATGGATTACTCCAGGTTGACCCACAGCTCAAGAAGACCCGTTTATCTTGGTTACAGCGAACGCCAACGGATAATAATCCCAAACAAATTCTAGAAACACTAGACAAGATTATCTTTCTGCAACAGCATGGCGCAGAAGACTGGGATCTGAGCCAGCTCAATCCCAATCAAATCAATTATTTAGCCAAGGTGGGAGCTAGAGCAACCAATCAATCCCTTCAGCGTAGCCACGACATGAGACGCTATCCGTTGCTTCTCGCCTTTCTCAAACAGTCCCTCTACAACTTCACCGATGACCTGATTGAGATGGTCAATCAACGGCTGTGGGATCTATACAATGAGGCCAAACGCAACTTTGAACTGGATCGGCTCAAAGCCACCCGCACCATTAGTAAGCAGCTGAAAACATTACAGAATCTTGGTTCTATCTTGCTTGATGAACAGATAGAAGACGAGACGGTGCGAGCGACGGCCTTTGCCTATATCAGTCCGGAACAGCTACAACAGTCCCTGGCCGCTGCCGAAGCACTGATTCGCCCCGAAGATGATGCGTATGTGGATTACTTTTGCCAGTTCTACAATCGAGTGCGGCGCTTTTCAACGAAAGTGCTGGCCACTTTGCAGTTTCAAGCTCGAGGTGATGACCAAGGCTTGATAGATGCGCTTCAACTGATACACGAGATTCACCAAGGCCAGCGTCGTAAGCTACCGGAGGATGCACCGACTAGATTTATTCCAAAGAATTGGCGGGCGTATGTACTCGAAGAAGCTCGAGTCAACAATTGGCGAGGCTATGAACTGGCTGCGCTATGGGTACTCCGGCAACAGCTGCGTTCTGGTGATGTCTATCTCTTGCATAGTCGTCGATTCAGTGAGTTAGCCGCCTACTTTATTCCAGCAGCAGAGTGGCTTCATAAACGAGCTGAATTTGTGGGGTTAACCGAGACGCCCATCATGGCGACCGTACGGATTCAGGAACGAGAACAGGAACTGATGCAGCTCATGGCACAGGTAGAGACCCTCTTGAATGCAGACGATGGTGATTTGCGCGAAGAACAAGATCGTCTGGTTTTGAGTCCGCTCGTTGCGGAGGCCCAAACGCTCGAACTCCATCAGCTCAGGCAAACCATTGGTGAACGATTGCCGCGTTTGGACATTACGGATCTACTGGTGGAAGTCGATAATTGGACTCAGTTTTCAGCCGCTCTAGAGCATCTGCATGCGCCCAGTCCCCGAGATGCATCTGCGTTGCAGCATTTATACACTTGTCTATTAGCTCAGGCTTGCAATCTGGATGTCCGGCAGATGGCGACCTCCACTGGGTTAACCTATCGGCGGTTGAATTGGTACAACACTTGGTATATCCGAGATGAAACGGTGCAGGCGGCTAACCAAACGTTGATCAATTATCACTATCACCTACCGCTCAGTCAGGTGTGGGGCGGTGGGATGCTGTCCTCGTCTGATGGCCAACGGTTTCCAGCCAAAGGCTCGCTGCGTCAAGCCCGAGCTATTCCTCGTTACTTTGGGTATGGCAAAGGCGTTACGTTCTATAGTTGGACGAGTGATCAATTCTCTCAGTATGGGTCCAAGCCCATCCCGGCAACGGTGCGAGATGCCACGTATGTGCTCGATGAGATTCTCAACAATGAAACGGAACTGCCAATCGTAGAGCATACGACCGATACGGCAGGGTATACCGAGCTCATCTTTGCCTTGTTTGACCTGCTCGGTTTGCGCTTCTCACCTCGAATTCGAGATTTGGCAGATCAACGGCTCTATCGCACCCATTCCATCAACCTGGAGGCTTACCCAAAGCTGAAGGCTCATGTTCAAGACGTCATCCAGACGGCGCGGATTGAGGAAGATTGGGATGAGATGCTGCGGTTAGCTGGATCAATGAAGATGGGATGGGTGACGGCTTCGCTCATCGTCCAAAAGCTACAAGCGTTTCCACGTAAACATCCTTTGATGCGGTCTCTTCAGGAATACGGGAAGCTGATTAAGACCATTCACATTTTGCGCTGGTATGCCGATGAGGGGAATCGACGCCGACTTAATCGGCAGTTGAATAAGGGAGAAGCGTTACATAGTCTACGCTCGCATTTGTTCTTTGCTAATCAAGGTGAGTTGCGCACTCAGAGTGATGAGCAGTTACGCAATCAGGTGGGCTGCTTAAATTTAGTCACCAACGCCATCATTGTTTGGAATACGGTCTATATCGAACAGGTTCTCAGCCAACTCAGACACGAGGGATATCCAATAAGTGATGAGCAGCTCAAAGCAATCTGGCCGACTCGTCATTTGCATCTCAATGTTTATGGCAAGTATCTGTTTGAGTTAACACGGATTGGGCAAAAACAGGATCTCAGACCGCTTCGCTCACCTGCATTTCAGCCTTAGCGACCAAAATTTCTCCGATTCTATACATAGGCCGAGAATAAAAATCAGGGCGTTGAGGGACTCAAGAACTTGCTGTCTTACTTAGCACAGCAGCAATCCGGTTCAGTTATTAATCTCTATGGTGCCTGGACGAATGGTGACCGTCTTGCCTTCTTTCGTGCGTTCAGAAATCCACGAAACCAATTTATTGAAACTGAAGAACTTACAGATTTTCCGGCACCCGATGAGTCTTTAGAAGAATTAGAAGATGCCAACCGCCGCCCACTGCGAATTGCGACAAAGGAATCTTTACTCCGGGCGTTTAAGAGTGCCCATGACTATTTATATGGCAACCAGAGTATGCGAGGCGATCGCGCCTTCTGGCAACTGCTGAATCTGATCTTTTGCAAGATTCTGGATGAGCAGCAGAGCTTGCGGTTGTTTTTTGTGGGAGCGACAGAGGCGAATACTGAAGAAGGGCGTAAACGCGTAGTAGAGCGAATTAACCGCCTATTTGAGCGAGTTAAAAATGAAGAGTACAAAGATGTCTTTGATGGCAGTGAGCGGATTGAACTCAACGACCGGGCACTGGTTTTTGTCGCCACTGAGATTTCTCGTTATTCTCTGCTGGGGACAGATACCGATGCTAAAGGACTTGCCTATGAAGCCATTACCTCCAATACGCTGAAGCGGGAACGAGGACAGTTCTTCACGCCTCGGAATATGATTCGTATGATGGTGGAGATGATCGATCCTGGTCCGAACGATTTGATCCTGGACCCGGCATGTGGCAGTGGTGGATTTCTTGTCATTGTGTTGAACCATGTTCGCCGGAAATTATTGGCTGAAGCCGGTGGAGATCCCGATTTGCCAGTGCCCAGCGAGCGAAAGCGGATTGAGCTGAAATTAAAGGAATATGCCCGTAACAAGATCTGGGGGATTGATGTTGATCCAGACTTACGGAAAGCTGCCCGGATGAACATGGTGATGAACGAAGATGGGCACGGTAACATCTTCTGCTTCAACAGTTTGGAGTTTGGGGTGCCGGAGCGGGAAGTGCCGGAAATGGAGCAGTTTGCGACTGGGGTGCCTGGGCTGGCAGAACTTTGGAACCGGCGCAACACTAGCAGCCGTGAATTTGGGGTGTTTGATTTTATTTTCACGAATCCACCCTTCGGCTCCAAAATTCCCATTACCGACCAAGCGGTTCTCCAGACTTTAGATCTGGGGTATCGGGCAAATGAGTCAGGGTTGCGGAGTTCTCCGCACAAAAAGGTGCCACCGGAGATCCTTTTTATTGAGTTGTGCTGCAAATTTCTGAAGCCAGGAACCGGAAAAATGGCGATCGTTCTTCCTGATGGAATTTTGGGGAATCCGGGGAAGGATATGGAAGCGGTTCGGGTTTGGATGCTGCGAGAGATGGAGCTACTTGCCAGTATTGATTTACCTGCCGAAGCTTTTCTGCCCCAGGTATCGGTGCAAGCAAGTTGTGTGTTCTTACGTCGCCGTCACCCCGATGAATTTATGGGGACGGGTCCAGCGGGTTTAACCCAACAGCCTGTGTTTATGGCGATCGCCGAAAAAGTAGGACATGGGCGACGGGGAGAGCCTGTGCTAGTTCGAGGGGAAGATGGTCGAGAGATTATTTTTGATGATGAAGACCGGGTGCGTTGGGAGGATGAGAATGGCATTCATGAAGATCGGCAACGTCGAAAAGTGACCCAGATTGCAGACGATTTGCCCTGGATTGCAGCGCAATATCGCAAACACATCCAGGGGTTGCCATTTGAGGAGGAATAAAGTGAGGCTATAACTGTGAGGAAGGGGGATGAAATATTGGAGCAGTCAGCAGTATGGTAGGGCAATTTGACGGGCAAAGATTAGAGCGGTGATAAATATGCTGCAAGCGATCGAAGGGATCTATAAAAACGGTGCGATTGAGTTAGCAGAAGTTCCCCAAGGGATTTCTGAGAGCCGGGTAATTGTCACGTTTCTTTCGGGGCAACCAACGCCTCCAGCCAGAGCATTAATGCACTTTGGCATGTTCCCTGGAGCAAATCAATCGAGCGAGGAGGATTTTCAAGTGGCAGAGTTCCGAGGAGATGCAGAAGATGGGCTGGATTGGACATAGCTGGATTGAACATAGGTAGTTATGAGATTTGTCGTCGATACTCACGCTCTCATCTGGTTTCTGGAAGGAAATTCTCGGTTGGGTGCTAAAGCCAAAGCAGTTCTTGAAGATGCGGGTAGTCCATTGGTGCTGCCTGCAATTGCCTTGGCGGAAGCAGTCTGGATTGTAGAGCGTGGTAAAACTTCAATTCCTTCAGTCACCGCGTTAATGAATGCGATCAGTGCTGACCCGCGTGTCACGATCGCCCCCCTGGATCAGGCGGTGATCCAGGAAACCATTGGTCTATCCGCGATCCATGAAATGCACGATCGCCAAATTGTTGCTACTGCACTCTTGTTGCAAAACCAGGGTGAAACAGTGAGCCTGTTGACGTGTGATCAAAACATCACAGCATCAGGATTGGTTTCTGTCCTTTGGTGAGCAAAAGATTATGAGGGTGGTGACATGAGATCAGCTTATTTAGCTAAACGGGTTACATCTGTAGCTATCAGAGCTTTGAACTATGCTCCTGAAGCTGAAGCAGTGAAGGATAAGGCGGACTTTAAACGTGCTGTGTGTTTTGGAGACGTTCTTCGCCTCACAGGTAGTTCTTATGGGAAAGTGTTTATTCGATATGACTGTAAACCGTCTGTTGGCGCAGAGTTAGTTAGGGCGTGCTGAAAAAGTATTTCACGAGTTTTAAGAAGACAGACGGTTAAATCTTGGGATTCGCTAGAACTTAAGCAGCAGCCAGGGCGCATTGAGGATCGCGCCACTGCCGCTGCCATCGGTTG